>DATBKS010000245.1:0-4676 GCA_036555755.1 Thermoleophilaceae bacterium | reverse complement strand
CACCGAAATCACGAGCGCCGGACTGGGGCGCCGCAGGCGCAGCCTTCTCATAGAAACCTCCATAGGTCAGGGCCAGTGACCCGAACCTATGTCTGGTCGCCCCGAACCGCGAGGTCAGAATTCGGACAAGCTAGGGCACGGTTCCGGCGCGCCGGCGCTCGGCCCACTCGCGGTCGAGGATCGCGTAGATCCCGGTATCGCCCCAGTGGCCCTTGAACCAGAGGTCCTCGACGAAGTGCGCCTCCTCGCGCATGCCGAGGCGCTTGCACAGCGCGACCGACGCTGCGTTGCGCGGATCGAGCTCCGCCATCACGCGGTGGAGCCCGAGCTCGCCGAACGCGATCTCGAGCACCGCGTTCGCAGCCTCGGTCATGTAGCCCTGGCCGTGGAAGTCCGGGTGCTGGGTGAAGCCGATCTCGGCGGTCGAGTTGGCGATGCTCTTGATCGTGAAGTAGACGTGCCCCATCACCCGGCCCGGGTCATCGGCGCGTGCCACAGCGAGCTGCCAGAAGTCACCGTCGTCCGTGAGCGTGATCGCCTCGGCGTTGCCGGCGACGTGTTCCTCCACTTCCGCGCGCGTGCGCGGCTCATGCAGCAGATAACGGGAGACGTCCTCGCGCGACTGGTACGCGTAGACGTCGTCCACGTCGTCGAGCGTCATCAGGCGCAGCACGAGCCGCTCGGTGTGCAGCGGCGAGGGGAAGTCGTACGGAAGGTTGGGGCGGGCTGCCACGGCTGCGAACGGTACGCGCCGAAGCCGGTCCTTCGGTTCTCCGCAAGCAATTTGGACGGCTGCCCCTGATGTGCGCGGCGTCACGGAGACCGATCATCGCCGCATGCCCACTTTCAAGCAGCGCATCCCACTCCTGTTCGCCCTGGTCGTCACGGCAGTGTTTGCGTGGTCAGGGAAAACCCCTGCACTTGCGGCCTGTTCGCCAGGCGCGCCCGACAAGCCCGACCTCGGCTTCGTCGACTCAAACTGCGACGGCATCGACGGCGACACGGCGCGTGCGCTGTTCGTCGCGCCAAACGGAAACGATGCGAACGACGGCAGCTTCGGCCACCCCAAGGCCACCGTGCCCGCCACGGTGATCGCGGCGCAGGCGGCTCACAAGGACGTCTACGTGGCCGCCGGCACGTACACCGGCAAGGTCTCGATCCTCAGCGGCGCCGGCGGCGCGGTTGGCATCTACGGCGGCTACGACCCGCAGACGTGGGCACGCTCGGCCTCCAATGTCACCACCCTCACGGCCGGGCCCGAGGTGCTCACCGACTCCCTGCCGGGCGTGGTGCTCCAGTTGCTCCACATCCAAGCGTCTGCCGCCGGCACCACCTCGACCTCCTACGGCGTGCGCATCTGGGGCCAGGCCGAGCTCGCGCTCAGCCGCGTGACCGTCGAGTCCGCCCCGGGCGTGAACGGCGCCGACGGCGCGAACGCGGCGCAGTCGCCTCCGGCGCAGGCGCCTAAGGGCAACCAGGCCGCGGGGAACCCGAACTGCGACGACTTCAACGGCCCCTTCACTGCGGGCGCCGCGGGGGCCTCGGCTCCGGGTCTCCTGTCGGGCGGCTCGGGTGGCTGGTGGCTCGATCCGAAGGGCTACCCCTACAAGGGCGCCGACGGCCAGAGCGATCCCGACAATCCGAGCGTCGGCGGCGGCATCGGCGGCGACCTCTACTGGCCTGGCGGTCTCGGCTCGCCCGGCAAGACCGGCGCGGCCGGAATGCCCGGCTACGCCGACCTGAACCAGGCCTCGCTCCTCTACATCCCGATGGCCGGTGGTGACGGCGGCAACGGCACCCGTGGCGCGGGTGGCGGTGGCGGCGGCCTGGGCATCAGCGTCTGCCTCCCGGGCTCCGGCGGCGGCGCCGGCGGGCGCCCGGGCGCGGGCGGCAAGGGCGGCAAGGGCGGCGGCGGCTCGATCGGCATCCTCGCCGGCCAGGGCGCCCACCTGCTCGTGCTCGACGGCTCCGTGATCCACGCGGCCGACGGCGGCAAGGGCGGCAACGGCGGCCTCGGCCAGCCCGGTGGTGCGGGCGGCGACGGCGGCGACCCGGCCGTCGACATCTACGACAACGGCAAGTACCCGGGCACCTCCGGCGGCCACGGTGGCAAGGGCGGCAACGGCGGCCAGGGCGGCGGCGGAGCCGGCGGCGCTTCGGTTGGCGTGCTGGCCCTCGACTCCCGCGCGGTGATCGCGAACGACACGACCATCACGGTCGGCAAGGGTGGCGGCAACGGCATCGGCGGCCACAATGGCTGGGCCGGCGTGGCGCAGAAGTCCGCGCAGCTCGCCACCGCCGGTCACAGCATCCCGGCGATCGGCGACTTCGACGGCGACGGCCTCGCCGACGACACCGACGCCTGCCCGATCGACGCGGGCCCGGGCAACGGCTGCCCGCTCCCCGCCGGCTCCGGTGGCAGCACCAAGGGCGGCTCAGGCGGAACCGGGACTGGCCCGGCGGCCGCCGGCGCCGTGACGGTGAGCGTGCTCCCCGCCGCGGGGTGCGTGGCCAAGCGCGTCTTCAAGATCAAGATCAACGCGCGCAAGGCGCACCTGAAGAGCGCGCGGCTGACGCTCGACGGTCACAAGCTGAGGCTCGTCAAGGGCAAGAAGCGCTGGACGGCGAGAATCGACCTCCGCCACAGCAAGCGGACGAAGCACACGCTGACCATCAAGGGCAAGCTCCGCAACGGGCACCGCTACAAGCAGACCCGGCACTACAAGACCTGCGCAAGCTAGCGGCGGGTGACGGTGTCGAGGGGGACGGTCGATGATCGTCCCCCTCGAAGCCACAGGACGGTGACGGTGCCGGCCTTAGGGTCGACTGCCTGCACCTTGCCGATCTCGCCCGTCGACTTCTTGCGCACATGTCCAGGGGGTAGCGCGGTCTGGGTCTTCGTGACCTGGCCGCGCTTCTTCGGCTTGGGGTCGCCGCCGCCGAGGCGAATCGTCTTCAGCGGCTGCTCGGGAACGGCCTTCTCCTCCTCGTCGAGAGGAGCGACGCTGGCACCTGTTCCCTTGGTGAAGTGGTCGAGCTTGTAAATCCTACTCACGCACTAGGAATTCTAGTACGGGTAGGGGCTCGGCGGCGCGGGATTGGGCGGCGTGGGGGTCGGGCTCGGGTTCTGGTTGGCGCTTCCGTCGCCAACCACGAGGCGCATCTTGAAGCCGTGGATCGTGCACTCGATCTTGTAGGTGCCCTGCTTGAAGATCCGGCGGGTGTAGAAGCCGGAGTTCCTGTCCTTCGAGTGGAACTTCGCGGGGCCGTCGTAGACGGTCACGTTGTGGTCGGCGTCACCGACGAAGTGCCACTTGACCACCGTGCCCGGGGCGACGTGCACGGTGGTCGCGTGATTCGAGTTGTGGACGAAGAAGAAGTCGCCGACCTTGACGATCCGCGTCTTCTTCTTGTGAGTGGAGGCCAGGGCCGGCACGGCGAACGCGGCCAGAGCAGCCACGAGCGCTAGTGCCGCGAGGGAACGGAGCGGATGGCGCCTCATCCTTCGCATCTAACCGCCTTAGACGCAGCCGTGCAGGCTTTTCTTCCCTACAGACCCTCGCCCGGCAGGAGCTGGTTGGTGAAGGCCCCGTTGGCGTTGTCCTGCTTGAGGATGCCGTTGTCGTTCATCCAGGTGGCGAACGCGCCCCACTGAGCCGGGTCCTGCCAGCCGAACGGCTTGCCGGCGGGCGGCAGGAACGCCGGCAGCGTGACCTTCACAGACGCCTTCTGGAGCTGGGGGTCGAGATCGGGGTTGGCCTTCTCGAGCGCATCCACCGCGGCACCCTGGTCGCGCTTCAGGAACTTCACGCCGCGTGACAGCGCCCCGATGAAGCGGCGGATCTTGTCGCCGTTCTGCTCGAGCCCGTCAGCGTTCGCCACCAGCACGAGCTCGTCGTAGTTCGGCACGCCGACCTGGTCGAGCCTCAGGATGTGCGGGTGCTTCTTCGCGAGCGCGAGCTGCACGCCCTCGTAGTTCCAGTAGCCGCCGAGGATCGCGTTCACCTTGTGCGTGACGAGCGCCGGCACGAGGTTGAAGCCCACGTTGCGCTCCTTCACGGTCGACGGGTCCACATGCGCCCGCGCCAAGATCGTCTTGAGATAGGCGCTCTGGTAGTCGATGCCCGCCGTGCCCACGGTCTGGCCCTTGAGCTGGGAGGCCTTCGTGATCGCCGGGTGGTCGAGCGAGATGATCGAGGTGAGCGGCTTCTGCACCATCGCGCCGACGGAGATCACGGCGAGGCCGTCGTCGCGGGCGCGCAGCAGCTCCGGCTCGTAGGAGATCGCAAGGTCCACGCGCCCCGCGGCCACCTGCTTGATCGGCACCGACGGGTCGCTCGGCGTGCGGATCTTCAGGTCGAGCCCCGCTTGTTTGAAGTAGCCCTGGGACTGCGCCGCGTAGATCGCCGCGTGGTCGGCGTTGGGGAAGTAGTCGAGCATCAGCTGGAACGGCACCAGGCCGCTCGGCTCGGTCCGCTCCTTCTTCGTGCCGCAGCCGGCGACCAGCACCGCGCAGGCCACCAGGCCGGCGGCTACGAGAGCGAACGTGCGTCGTCTTGTCATGCGCGGTCTTCTCCTTGGTTCCAGGGCACGGCGAAGCGTTCGGCGAGCGTGACCAGCACGAACATAGCCACGGCCATCAGGGTGAGGAGCACGACGCCCGCATACACGCGCGG
>DATBKS010000244.1:0-5868 GCA_036555755.1 Thermoleophilaceae bacterium | reverse complement strand
GCCGGCGCCCTCGACGACAAGCTTCGAGCGCTCGAGCAGCAGCACCATCGCCTGCGCCACCTCGTCGTCGCTCACCGTCACGACCTCGTCGATCCAGCGCTCGACGAGCGGCAGCGTGAGCTCGCCGGGCTGCTTCACGGCGATGCCGTCGCAGATCGTGTTGGCCGAGCGCGCGCCGATCGGACGGTGCGCGGCGAGCGAATCGATGTAGGGCGCGCACGCCTCGGCCTGCACGCCCACCACGCGCGCCTCCGGCACGAGCGTCTTCACCGTCATCGCGATCCCGGTGGCGAGGCCGCCGCCGCCCAGCGGCACCACCACGAGCCGCACCTTCGGCTGGTCTTCGACGATCTCCAGCCCGATCGTGCCCTGGCCGGCCACAACCTGCGGATCGTCGAACGCGTGGATCACGGTCATGCCCTCGCTGCGCGAGAGCTCGTCGGCGGCGTGGCGCGCGTCGTCGTAGGTGCCTTCGTTCAGCACCACTTTGCCGCCGTACTGCTTGACCGCGGCGATCTTGGCCAGCGGAGCGCCCGCTGGCATGACGGCAGTGGCCTGGATCCCCAGCTCGCGCGCGCCGAACGCGACCGCCTGGGCGTGGTTGCCGGCGCTGGCCGCCACCACTCCGGCCGCCCGCTCGGCCTCGGAGAGCTGCGCCAGGCGATTGACCGCGCCGCGCAGCTTGAACGAGCCGGTGAGCTGGAGGTTCTCGGCCTTCAGCAGCGTGCGGGTGCCGAGCCGCCGCGACAGCTCGCCCGCCGGCAGCAGCGGCGTGCGCCGCGCCCGGTCGCCGATCCGCTCGCGCGCGGCGCGGACGTCGTCGATCCCGAGGTCGACTCCTACCGTGGACACGCCACCACCGCGTCGATCTCCACGCGCGCGCCCTTGGGCAGTGCGGCCACCCCCACGGCGGCTCGCGCCGGCGGGTCGCCGTCAGAGAAAAAGCTCTCGTACGCGGCGTTCACCTCGGCCCAGTCGCCGCCGAGGTCGGTGCAGAACACGCCCACGCGAATTGCGTTGCCGAGCGACGTTCCCGCCTCCTTGCAAAGCGCCTCGAGGTTCTGCAGACAGCGCGTGGTCTGCTCCCCGGCGCCGCCCTCGATCAGCTCGCCCGTGGGCGGGTCAAGCGGGATCTGCCCTGAGCAAAACAACAGCGGCGCGTCGGCCACGACCGCCTGCGAATACGGCCCGACAGCGGCGGGCGCCTGGTCCGTCTGGATGATCCGGCGTTCATTCGGCATGCGAAACAACCTACTCCGGTGGGATCATGCGGTGTATGACAGGCAACGAGCACACCGCACAGCTGCTTGGTCGAGTGTCGATCTTCTCGGGTCTCACTCCAGATCAGCTCACCGATCTGGCTTCCGTCGCGGTACCTCGGCGCTGGTCATCCGGTGAAGTGATCTTTCGCGAAGGCGACACCGGCGACACGTGCTACGTCGTGCAGAGCGGCAGCGTCCGCGTCACCCGCAACCACTCCGACGGCCGCACGATCACGCTCGCCGAGCTGCGCCCTGGCGACCTCTTCGGCGAGCTCGCGATGTTCGACTCGGAGCGGCGCTCGGCCACCGTCGAGTCCGTGGAGGACACCACGGGCGTCGCGCTCCTCGCGGGCGACATGCGCCGGCTCCTGATGAGGCACCCGGAGATCTCGATCAAGCTGCTGTCAGCGTTCGCCGACCGCCTCAAGGAAGCGAACGAGCGCATCTCGCGCCAGTCGTTCCAGACCGTGGCCAGCCGTGTGGCCGGCGTGCTGCTGGCGCACTCCGAGGCGCTTGCGGCGGAGGGCGTGGCGCCCCAGAACGTCCTGATCCGCTCGACGCGCGCGGAGATGGCGCAGCTCGCCGGCTCGTCGCGCGAGTCGGTCTCACGTTTCCTCGCCACCCTCGAACGCGCTGGACTTGTTACATGCGGCCGCGGGAAAGTGGTGATCCATGACCCTGCGGCGCTCCGACGGTACATCTACTGAGAACTACGCCGAGCGCAGGCTTGACATGGTGGAGCGCCAGCTGCGGCGCCGCGGGATCTCCGACGAGCGCGTGCTGCGGGCGATGGAAGAAGTGCCGCGCGAGCTGTTCGTCATGCCCGAGGACCGTGGGCGCGCGTACCGGGACGGCGCGCTGCGGATCGGCGAGGGGCAGACGATCTCGCAACCCTGGATCGTCGCGTCGATGACCGCGCTGCTCGAGCTCGAGCCGGACGATCGCGCGCTCGAGGTGGGCACGGGCTCGGGTTACGCGGCCGCGGTGCTGTCGCGCTGCTGCGCCGAGGTGGTCACGATCGAGCGCCACGCCGCGCTCGCCGAGCGGGCGCAGGCGATCCTCCGTGAGCTCGGCTACGACAACGTGGAGGTGCGCACCGGGGACGGCAGCCGCGGCGCGCCCGACCGCGCTCCGTTCGACGGGATCTCGGTGACGGCCACCGCCGTCCGCGAGCCACCCGCCGCGCTGCTCGAGCAGCTCGCCCCCGACGGCGTACTCGTCTGCCCGGTGCGGAGCGGCGCCGGCGAGCGCCTCACCCGCTACCGCGCCGACGGCCGCGGCGAGCCTGTGGTCCCCGTGCGCTTCGTCCCGCTGGTCGAGGACAACGGTGGCGATTGAGCGGGAGTTCTCCGCCGGCGGCGTGGTGGTGAGGAACATGCGCGGCCGGCCCTTCATGGCGGCTGTGCGCGTGAAGGACGGCACGGTACTCGCGCTGCCCAAGGGGCACATCGACCCGGGCGAGTCCGCCGCAGAGGCAGCGGCGCGCGAGGTCCGGGAGGAGACAGGCGTCGTCGGCACCCTGATCGAGAAGATCGACGACATCCGCTACTGGTACGTGCGCGACGGCATGCGAGTGCTCAAAGTCGTCAGCTTCTTCCTCTTCCGCTACCGCTCAGGGAGCGTTCAGGACCACGACCACGAGGTGGACTCCGCCGAATGGGTCCCGCTTGCCGAGGCCCGTACACTTCTGTCCTACCGGGGGGAGAAAGAGGTGGCCGCCGCCGCAGAGTCGAGGTGGGGGCAGGGCCGGTAGGCTGCCCGGGTTCCGTGTACGTACTGAACTTCTACTCGCCTGTCTTCATTGACCAGTTGAAGCGCGGCCGCAAGACGGCCACGATCCGCTTGGGCGACAAGGCCTCGAAGTACAAGAAGGGCCACGTCGTGCTCGTCACGGTCGGCTTCCAGCACTCGCCGCGGGAGAAGATCTTCGAAGCGGTGATCGACCAGGTCGAGGTGAAGCGCGTGAAGGAGCTCTCCCCGCGCGACATCGAGCACGACAATCCGGAGTTCCGCCGCCTCGACGAGACGATCCACTTCCTCGAGCAGATCTACGGCCGTCCCGTGGATCAGGAGGACGTCGTCACGGTCGTCCACTTCAGCGCCATCTCCGAACGACCGTCGGAAATCACCGAGCGGCTTCGTACGGGGCCGAAGCAGAACTAGGGACGGCAGTCCGCAGACCGCAGTCCGCAGGGCGCCACTCCGATGGCACTCTGAGCTGCCGACTGCCGACTGCGGACGGCGGACTCGTGAAGATTTCGCTCAGCAGCTAGAAAATCCCTTGGCGCATGGCACTCGGCTTGCTAGAGTGCCAAACCTAATCCTGTTTGGACCAAACGGAGGTTTTCTGCATGAAACTCAAGCCTCTCGGCGATCGTCTGATCGTCCAGGCGGTAGATGAGGAGGAGACGACCGCAAGCGGCATCGTCCTCCCCGACACCGCCAAGGAGAAGCCGCAGCGGGGCAAGGTGCTCGCTGTGGGGGACGGCAAGCTCAGCGAGGACAACGGGCAGCGGATCCCGCTCGACGTGTCCGAGGGTGACGAGGTCCTGTACTCGAAGTACGGCGGCACCGAGATCAAGGTGGACGGTGAGGATCTCCTCGTCCTCCGCGAGTCGGACGTGCTCGCCAAGGTCACCGGCTAAGGAAGCGAACGGAGGAATCTGACCCAATGGCTCACAAGGAGCTCAAGTACGACAGCGAGGCGCGCGCGGCGCTGCAGGCCGGCGTTGACGCCGTAGCCAACGCCGTCAAGGTCACGCTCGGCCCGAAGGGCCGTTACGTGGTCCTCGACAAGAAGTTCGGCGCGCCCACTATCACCAACGACGGCGTCACGATCGCTCGGGAGATCGAGGTCGAGGACGTCTTCCAGAACCAGGGCGCACAGCTCGTGCGCGAGGTCGCCACTGCCACCAACGACGTGGCGGGCGACGGAACCACCACCGCGACCGTGCTCGCTCAGGCCATCGTCACACAGGGCCTGAAGAACGTCGCCGCCGGCGCCAACCCGCTGGCTCTCAAGCGCGGCATCGAGCGCGCCGTGGACCAGGTGGTCGACAACATCAAGACCCAGTCCAAGGACGTGGCGGGCAAGGACCAGATCGCTCGCGTGGCTGCCATTTCGGCCGCCGACGACGAGATCGGCGACGTGATCGCCGACGCGATCGACAAGGTCGGCAAGGACGGCGTCGTGAACGTCGAGGAGGGCCAGACGTTCGGCATGGACCTCGAGTTCACCGAGGGCATGCAGTTCGACAAGGGCTACATCTCGCCGTACATGGTCACCGACCAGGAGCGGATGGAGGCTGTGCTCGAGGACCCGTACGTCCTCATCGCCAACTCCAAGATCGGCTCCGTGCGCGACCTCCTGCCCGTGCTCGAGCAGGTCATCCAGTCGGGCAAGCCGATCCTGATCATCGCCGAGGACGTCGAGGGCGAGTCCCTCGCCACCCTCGTGGTGAACAAGCTCCGCGGCACCTTCACCGGCGTCGCGGTCAAGGCTCCGGGCTTCGGCGATCGCCGTAAGCGCATGCTCGAGGACATCGCGATTCTCAGTGGCGGCGAGGTGATCACCGAGGAGATGGGCCTCAAGCTCGAGAACACCCAGATCAACCAGCTCGGTCGCGCCCGCCGCGTGGTCGTGGCGAAGGACAACACCACGATCATCGACGGTGCCGGCGAGAGCGACGCGATCAAGGGACGCATCAACCAGATCAAGACCGAGATCGAGAACACCGACTCGGACTTCGACCGGGAGAAGCTCCAGGAGCGCCTGGCGAAGCTCGCCGGCGGTGTCGCGGTCGTGAAGGTTGGCGCTGCCACCGAGACCGAGATGAAGGAGAAGAAGCACCGCGTCGAGGACGCGCTCCAGGCCACCCGCGCCGCCCTCGAGGAGGGCATCGTGCCGGGCGGCGGCGTCGCTCTGCTCCAGGCCTCCGGATCCGTCAACGTCGACGGCTTCGAGGACGAGGACGAGCGCACCGGCGGCAGGATCATCCTGCGCGCGCTGGAGGAGCCGCTCCGTCAGCTCGCGTTCAACGCGGGCCTCGAGGGCTCGGTCGTCGTCAACGACGTCCGTAAGGCCAAGAAGGGCAACGGCCTGAACGCCGACACCGGCGAGATCGTCGATCTCGTCGCCGCCGGGGTCATCGACCCGGCCATGGTCACGCGTTCCGCGCTGCAGAACGCAGCGTCGATCGCCAAGAACATCCTCACCACCGAGGCCATCGTGGCCGAGGTGCCTGACAAGGACGGCGGCGGCGGCGCTGGCATGCCCGACATGGGCGGCATGGGCGGCATGATGTAGCCCACCGCTCACGCGGTTTTCTTTAGAGGGCCCGGCATTGCGCCGGGCCCTCTTTTGTTTGGTTCTGGGTTCTTAGTTCTTAGTTCCTAGTTGTTTTGTGCAGAATGTCTGTATGCGTATTACCGCCAAGGCTGACTATGCGGTCCGGGCTGCCCTTGAGCTCGCCGGTTCCGATGGGCCGGTCAAGGGAGACGCTCTGTCGTCAGCCCAGGGCATTCCGCTCAAGTTCCTCGAGAACATCCTGATCGACCTCAGGCATTCCGGGATCGTGCGCAGCCAGCGCGGGCCGGAGGGCGGCTA
>DATBKS010000243.1:0-9082 GCA_036555755.1 Thermoleophilaceae bacterium | reverse complement strand
GAAGCAGCTTGGCCCACGCGCGCTGCTGGGTGCCGAACTCGCGCAGCCGCAGCTCGCGGCCGTCGTCGATGCGCAGCAGAAGCCGCGAGCGCTTGTCGCGCAGCGAGGCGTGCTTGTCGAAAAGCTGCAGCCGGCCGGCGGACATCAGGTGGATGAGGAGCGACAGGTCGCCGAGCTCGACGATCGGCATCTTCCCGACGCGCCGGACAGCCGTGATCTCGCGACCGGCGAGCGCATCCAGCGGCGGATCGAAGGTCTTCATCGTCACCATGCCGGGCGCGAGCGCGGACTCGACGGTGCGGCCGCTGAGCGCCGCGCCTAAGCGGCGCGCGGTGATCTCTACTTCGGGCAGTTCGGGCACGAGTCCAAGACTAGGATGCCGGGAATGCGAATCTCGGTCGCCGCCGACGAGCGAACGGGCGTCGCCGACGCAGTCGTGGAGGAGCTGCGGAGGCGCGGTCACGAGCCGCTCCCCCACGGCGCGCTCGCCGACGACGAGCGCGACGACTGGGCCTGGGCCAGCGAGGCCGCCGCACGCGACGTGGCCGACGGCCGCGCCGAGCAGGGCATCGTCTGCTGCTGGACGGGCACCGGCGCATCGATCGCGGCGAACAAGGTGCCGGGCATCCGCGCGGCGCTATGCGGCGACGCCGAGACGGCCGCCGGGGCCCGCAAGTGGAACGACGCCAACGTGCTCGCGCTCTCCCTGCGCAGCACGAGCGAGGCACTGCTCGGCGAGATCCTCGACGCCTGGTTCGAGGCGGCGCCGAGCGAGGACGCGGACGACGTCGAGAACGTCCGCCACCTCGACGAGATCTAGAGCTTCAGGGTCAGGCTCGCCACGCGGGACTTGTTGCCCGCCTTGTCCACCGCCGTGACGAGCGCCTTGTAGCGGACGCCCTTCTTCAACCCGCGGTGCGTGAGCCGGAAGCTGTTCGCGCCCTTCTTGCCCGCGAGATGGAAGGTCTTCACGGTCTTCTTGCCCTTGCGGATCTTGATCGTGACCTTTGCCGGCTCGGACAGCTTGAAGGTGAGCTTCTTGCTCTTCAGCTTGACCCGGCTGAACGAGGGCGCCTTGGTGTCGGGGGAAGGCGACGCTGGAGGCGGGGGTGGCGGCGGTCCGTTTCCGCCACCGCCGCCTCCACCGCCGCCGCCCCCGAGCGGTTGGCACACGCCGGTGCCGACCTGGATCTGCCCGTGCATTTCCGAGTGCACCTTGCAGTGG
The DNA here is from genome assembly GCA_036555755.1 of Thermoleophilaceae bacterium. GTDB lineage: Bacteria > Actinomycetota > Thermoleophilia > Solirubrobacterales > Thermoleophilaceae > JAICJR01. The sequence continues at coordinate 7,857 of DATBKS010000243.1, read as the reverse complement.
TAGACGAAGCAGCCCGACGTGGGGAACATCACGACGAACGTCGAGCCCACCGAGTGACTCGGGAAGCTGTTGGGCGGGTCGACCCCGGGATCGGAGTCGAAGTTCATGGTCTGCCCGGCGTCGGCGGTCACGGTGTGCGTGGTGCCGGGACCGTCGAAGTGCCAGGTGACCGAGGCGCCCTCCGGGATGACGGTGGTCGTCGAGCCGGAGGCGGAGTCCGTGAACGAGTAGTTCTTCACGCTCACGGATCCGTCATCGAGCGCCCGCGCGCCGCCCACCAGCACCAAGAGCCAGAGGGCGGCCGCGATCGCGACGAGCCGGACGCGTGGGGCCATCACCAGGTCAGACGCCGCCTCCCACGCAGTTCTTCCCGCAACTTGACAGGATTCCGCCTCGCTTATGGCGTCGCTCGACATCGTCGACACCCCGGCCCAGGCGGCCGAGCAGGAGCTGCCGCCGCTCATCGTCCGAGACCCGCTCGAGGCCTTCCTCGACGAGAACGGGCTTGGCAGCGGTCCGGTCGAGGCCGAGCGCATCGGCGAGGGGCACTCGAACATCACCTACCTGCTGCGGCGAGGTGACGAGGTGTTCGTGCTCCGCCGCCCACCCCGGCCGCCGCTGCCGCCCTCGGCTCACGACGTGCTGCGCGAGGCGCGGCTCCTGCACGCGGTCGAGGGTCGCCTGCGGACCCCGCGCGTGCTCGCCTCCACCGACGACGACTCGATCCTCGGCGTGCCCTTCTACGTCATGGAGTACATGCACGGCACGGTGATCACGCACACGATCCCCGAGCCGATCGACAACCCGGCCGGCCGCGCCCAGATAGCCGACGAGCTGATGCAGGCGCTCGTGGACATCCACTCACTCGACTGGCAGGACTGCGGCCTCGAGGGCTTCGGCAAGCCCACCGGCTACCTCGACCGCCAGCTCCGCCGCTTTTCCGGCCTCTGGGAGCACAACAAGACGCGCGAGCTGCCGCTCGTCGAGGAGCTCTTCACCTGGCTCACCGAGAACAAGCCCGATTCGCCCGAGGCGACGATCGTGCACGGCGACTTCCGCCTCGGCAACACGATGTTCGCGGACGAGGCGCCGCCACGGCTGGTCGCGATCTTCGACTGGGAGATGGCTACGATCGGCGACCCGCTCGCGGACCTCGGCTACATGACTGCCACCTGGTCGCAGCGCGACGACAAGCTGAACACGATGTTCGACCTCACCACGGTCACCCACGGCGAGGGCTTCCCGACCCGCGACGAGCTCGTGTCCAAGTACGAGGAGCTGTCCGGCCGCTCGATGTCGGACCTGCGCTGGTACCAGGCGCTCGCGCTCTGGAAGTCAGCGGTGTTCATGGAGGGCAACTACAAGCGCTCGCTCGCCGGCACCACCGACGACGAGTACCTGAAGCTCTTCGACAGGGGCGTGCCGATGCTGGCGGACGCGGCGCTCGAGATCACCAAACGCCCGCTGCCCGGCTCGTGAAGGGCCTCCTCACCGACTTCGGCGGGGTTCTCACCACCAACGTCTTCGACTCGTTCAAGGCGTTCTGCGAGGCGGAGGGGCTGCCGGCCGACACGGTCAAGCGCACCTTCCGCGAGAACCCCGAGGCGCTCGCCGAGCTGCGCGCGCTCGAACGCGGTGACCTCACCGTCGACGAGTTCGAGCCGCGCTTCGCGCCCCATCTCGGGATCACGGAGACGGACGGCCTGGTCGAGCGGCTGTTCGCGGGCGTCGGCCCGGACGAGGCGATGATCGATGCGATCCGCCGCGCCCATGACGGCGGCATCAAGACCGCCGTGATCTCGAACTCGTGGGGCCAGACGAGTTATGACGTGGCCGACTGGCGCTCGCTCTTCGACGCCATCGTGATCTCGGGCGACGTCGGCCTGCACAAGCCGGGACCCGAGATCTTCGAGCTGACCCTGTCGGAGATCGGCCTGGCAGCGTCCGAGTGCGTCTTCATCGACGACCTGCGGGAGAACATCGCCGGCGCGGAGACGGTCGGGATCACCGGCGTCCTCCACCGCGGCGCCGACACCACGCTGCCAGAGCTCGAGCGCCTGCTTGGGCTCGAGCTGCGATGACCGACGACCCGTGGGTCATGTACTACGTGGTGCGCAGCGGGGTGCCGTTCACGCTCGAGCAGGCGATGGCGGGCGCGGGCGCGGCAGCCGTGGACTGCGTGGAGCGCTTCGGGCCGTTCGAGGAGTGGCATGAGCGGCCGCGCAAGGTGGCGCTGAGGGCGGGAGAGGAGGAATTCGCGGAGATTCGCCGCGAGGAGCCGTGCTCGGTCGTGAGCAGTGTGCTGCTCTGCCTGCCGCCCCGCCAAAGGTCGGAGCGGTCGGAACTGCTCGCCGCGCTCCAGCCGTTCACCGACGCGCCGAGACCGAAGGAACAACCTCCGCCGCCCGGCGAGCCCGCGATGCGCTACGTGATCAGGCCCGGCGTGATGCGCACGCAGGGCAAGGCGATGGCCCAGGCCGGCCATGCCGCGCTGATGTGCGTCGAGGAGTTCGGCGACAAGCACAAGGAGCGCTTCGACGCCTGGCGCGAGGCGGGCCGCCCCGGGCGGCTCGTCACGGAGAACTGGGATGAGCTCCATGACGACCCCGAGGCGGTCGTCGTGAGCGATGCCGGCCACACCCAGGTCGCCCCGGGCACGGAAACCGTGATCGCGCTCGTGCCGCGCTAGTGACCTGGGTCGCTAGCTCTCGAGCGTCGCGTCGAGCGTGATCTCGACGTTTCCCTTCAGCGCGCCCGACACCGGGCAACCATCCTTGGCGCCGTTCGCCGCCTCCTGGAAGGCCGCGTCCTCGATCCCGGGCACACGCCCGCGCACGACGAGCGCCATTGTCGAGATGCGCGGCCCGCCCTCGACGTCGAACGTCGCGGTGGCGCTCACCTCCACCCGCTCAGGCGCGTGGCCCGCCTCGGCGAGCGTGTGCGAGAACGCCATCGCGTAACACGCCGCGTGCGCGGCGGCGATCAGCTCCTCGGGCGAGGTCTTGCCGGCAGAGCGCGCGGTGCGCGAGGCCCAGGTGACCTCCTGCTCGGGGAACGCGCCGCTGCTCGGCGCGACGCGCCCGCCACCGTGGGCGAGATCGCCTTCCCATACGGCGTTGGCAGTGCTCTCAGCAGCCATGGCTCATCCCTTCTTCTTGCGCTTGCGCCCGTACATGAGGACGACGGCCTTCTCCATCAGCTTCGCCTTCTTAGCGCTGTTGGGGAACATTGTCGGCTCCTTGCTGGGGCCGAAGCGCGTGACGAGGATCGTCTGCGGCTGCGCGAACTTGCGGATGCCCGCCGCGCTGTGCCGCGCGCCGATGCCGGAGCCCTTCATCCCGGCGAACGGCGCCTCCTGGGCGAGGTAGTTCATCAGCGCGTCGTTGACACACGTGCTGCCCGCCTCGACCTGGCGCGCGATGCGCTCGCCCTTCTGAACGTCGCGGGTGAAGACGCTCGAGTTCAGCCCATAGCCGGAGTCATTGGCCATGCGCACCGCCTCGTCCTCGTCGCGCACCTTCATGATCGGCAGCGTCGGGCCGAACGTCTCGTCGGTCATGCAGGTCATCGAGTGGTCGACGTCCACGAGCACGGTCGGCTCGTAGAAGCGCCCCGGGCCCTCGGCGCGCTTGCCGCCGGTCAGCACACGAGCGCCCTTGTCGAGCGCGTCCTTCACGTGCGCCTCCACCTTCTCGAGCTGCGGCGGGAACGTCATTGCCCCCACGTCGACGGAGCCGGCGGCGCCGGGCGCACCTTGGCGCAGGGCCTTGGTCTTCTCGACCACCTTGTTCACGAACTCGTCGTAGATCGGCTCCTCGACGTAGACGCGCTCGACGGACATGCAGATCTGCCCGCTGTTGCTCATCCCCCACTGCACCGCCATGTTCGCCGCGCGCTCGAGGTCGGCGTCCTTCAGCACGATCATCGGGTCCTTGCCGCCCAGCTCGAGCGACACGGGCGTGAGCGTCTCGGCCGCGCGGGCCATGATCTTCTTGCCGGTGCCCGTCGAGCCGGTGAACATGATCGCGTCGGCGTGATCGACGAGCGCGGCGCCGGTCTCACCGCGGCCGGTGGCCACGAGGAACGCGTCCGGAGTGCCGCCCGCGGCACGGAAGCCCTCCTCCATGAGCAGCGACGTCAGCGGCGTCACCTCGCTTGGCTTCAGCACGACGCTGTTGCCGGCGGCGAGCGCAGGCAGCGCGTCGCCGAAGTTGTTCGACAGCGGGTAGTTCCACGGGCCGATCACGCCCACGACGCCGTACGGCCGGTAGCGGACGATCACCTTCTTGCCGAGCAGCAGCGGCGAGTGGGTGCGCACACGCTCGTCGCCCAGGTACTTGGGGGCGTTCTTCGCCCAGAAGCCGAGCGAGTCGGCCATGTAGACGAGCTCGGTGAGCATCGCCTCGTCGGGCGGCTTGCCATTCTCGTCGACGATCGTGCCGATCACGCGGTCGCGGTTCTCGATCATCCAGCGGCGCATCTCGTAGAAGACCTCGGCGCGGCCGTCGAAGCCGAGCTCGTTCCATGCCGGGAACGCGGCGCGGGCGCGGTCGACGAGGCCCTTCACCTGTGCCGAGTCCATGTCCGGCACCGTGGCGATGGTCTCCCCCGTGGCGGGGTTCTCGACAGGGATTCCTACTGCGCCGTGTCCGTTGTCCTGGACTTCCGGCTGCGCTTCCACGGTGGACATCGCCACCCCCTCCTGGCTAGCTGACTCCGGCGAATGAGGAGTCTACGCAGACCTTGGCCACGCAGCCAGTTTCGCCCCGGCTAGAGCTTCGTGAAGGTGACCGTGATCGTGCGCGTGATGTCGTCAGTGATCGTGCCGTCAGCCACGTCCTGATTTGTGCACGACTCATGGCTCGTGGCCGTGATGCTGACGCTGTGCTTGCGCCTGAACGTCCTGACGCTGGGCATGCGCCCGAACAGGGGGAAGATGTTCGGTCTGCAGGGAGTCTCGTCGAAGCGGGTGGCGTTGCCCGTGCCACAGCTCGTCTTGGGATCCTTGAAGTCGCGGAAGTCGTCGCTGTACAGACTGGCCTTGAGGCGCTTGCGGTCCTGGCCGTACACGTAGACCTGCGCGTGACCCAGGCGGGCGCTGCCGCAGCCGTCCTTGAGCAGCGGGATCTCGGAGCAGTCGTCCTCGGGCGACGTGCGCTGCGTGGTGTTGTCCACGCGATCGATCGTGGCGACGGCAGCCTTCGGCGGTAGGCCGCTCGGGATATGGAACGAGCCGTACGGGGCGCTGAACTGCCACCGCAGGTTGTGCTTGCTCGGTGGCAGAACGCTCACCTTCGCGGGGCTTCGCGACCGGAACGTGACGGTGACCGTGCCGTCGCCCACCGCGTCGCAGGTGCGCGGGTCATTGATCGTCCAGTGATCCACCCACGTGCCGCTCAGCGACACCCTGTGCGTGTAATGGAACTTGGCCGCTGACTCCGCAGGCAGAGCCGCCGCCGCGATCAGCGCCGCCGCGAACACGAGGGAGGTGGCACGGGACACGGGTTAGAGCCTCTTGAAGGTGATCGTGACCGTGCGAGTTACGTCGTCGGTGACCTTGGGCTGGTCGGGATCGGAGCCGCCGAACGAGCTCGACTTGTGGACGGTCCCGGTGACCGTCACGGTGCGGTGTCGCTTGAACGAGCGGGGGCTCGGCATCTTGACCCGCACGAGTCCGCCATTCACTCCACCGACGGCTTGGGGGAACTGCGTCCAAGACTCCACATTGCCGTGACCGCACTCACCGTGCTTCGGCCGGAAGCTGCTGCTCAGGTCGGCCGTGAACCCGCGACGGACGCCGTCAATGTCCGCCTTCCCGCCCAGCGACGATGTGCCGCAGCCGGACTTGTCGATCGGTTGGTCTAAGCAGTCGAAGCCGGGAAGTGGCGGGGTGGCAACCGTGTTGTCCGCGAGGCTGATCGTTCCCACGACTGGCTTCGCCGGGAGGCCTCCCAGGAGGCCGCCGGTTGGGACCAATGCCTCCCAGCGGCCTTCGACCCGGTTGTACTCCACGCGTGCCTTGGCCGCGCGCCGCTGGTGGAAGTCAACAGACACGGTGCCATCGCCTACGGGCCCGCAGCTGCGCGTGTCATTGATCGTCCAGTGGTCCACGAGCGAACCGCTGATCGAGACCCGGTGGCTGTAGTGGAATTTGCGCGCGGCAGACGCCGCCGGCAACACGGCCGATGCGACGAGGGCCAGTATGAGCGCGAGGTTGGCGCGGCCCATGCGCCAACCCTCTCACATCAGGACAGCTCTATCCGCTCGATCTTCGCGTCCTCGACCGGCTTGTCGCGCGCGTCGGTGGGAGCGCCCTCGATCGAGTCGACCGTGTCCATGCCGGACACGACCTTGCCGAACACGGTGTGCTTGCCGTCGAGCCACGAGGCCTCGTCCACCGTGACGATGAAGAACTGCGAGCCGTTCGTGTTCGGCCCGGCGTTGGCCATGGCCAGCGCGCCGCGGACGACTTTGTGCGGGTTGATCTCGTCCTCGAAGTCATAGCCCGGGCCGCCGGTGCCGGTGCCCTGCGGGCAGCCGCCCTGGATCATGAAGTCGCGGATCACGCGGTGGAAGATCAGCCCGTCGTAGAAGCCGTCGCGGGCCAGCTTGCGGAAGTTGTCGACGGTCTTGGGCGCGTCGTCGTCGAACAGCTCGAGCGTGATGTCACCGTGGTTGGTGGTCATCGTCGCGGTCGACATAGGGCCTCCTCAGTTGCGAATGGGCTCAAGCGCCACGGGCTTGCCGTGCACCTGTGTGACGTGCTCCACCACGCGGGTGACGTCGTCCGACGGCACCTCGACGAGCGCGAAGCGCTCGAGGATGCGGACGTTGCGGATGGCCTCGCCGTCCAGGCCGCCGGCGGTCATCGCGGCGATCAGGTCGGCGGCCTCCACGCCCTCGTGGCGCCCGGCATTGGCGATCAGCTTCGTGTAGCCGGTGCCGTTCGTGGTCGGCTCGTCGTGCGGCTTGCGGTGGCGGCGCGGGCGCTCGGAGGCGGTGGACGGCCCGACGTGCGCGCCCTCGGCCCAGGGCGAGATGCGCGTGGAGGCGTGGCGCTCGATCGCCTCCAGCTCGCGCCGCTGGCGCGGCTCCACGAACGTGATCGCCCGCCCCGAGCGGCCGACGCGGCCCGTGCGCCCGATGCGGTGGACGTAGACGTCGGGCGACGTCGGGACGTCGAAGTTCACGATGTGGGTGACCGAGGCGATGTCCAGCCCGCGGGCGGCGACGTCGGTGGCCACGAGGATCGGCACGCGGCCGGCCTTGAAGGAGATCATCACGCCGTCGCGCCCGCCCTGGGTCATGTCGCCGTGCAGGGCCTTGACGTTCATCCCGCGGTCGCGCAGCGTGCGGAAGAGCTGCTCGCAGCGGATCTTCGTGCGCACGAAGACGATCGCCTGGCGCGGGCGCTCGGCCTCCAGCACGCGCGCGAGGTTGTCCGTCTTCTCCTGCGGCCTGGTCTCCAGGTAGAACTGCTCGACCGTGTCGATGGTCAGCGTCGCGGCCTTGACCTTGACCGTCACCGGGTCGTACAGGTGGCGCTCGGCCAGACGCCGGATCTCCGTCGGCATCGTCGCGCTGAACAGCGCGGTCTGGCGGCTGCCGGGGGCGAGGCTGAGGATCTTCTCGACGTCCTCGAGGAAGCCGAGGTCGAGCATCTCGTCGGCCTCGTCGAGCACGATGTAGCGCGCCGCGTGGAGCATCAGCGAGTGGCGGGAGATCAGGTCCAGCACGCGCCCGACGGTGCCGACCACGACCTGCCCGCCCTGGCGCAGCTGCGCCTGCTGGGTGCGGATCGGCGCGCCGCCGAAGACGGCCACCGGGTCGATCCCCTTGCGCGCGCCGTAGGCCCGC
>DATBKS010000242.1:0-8619 GCA_036555755.1 Thermoleophilaceae bacterium | reverse complement strand
GAGGCCCGCGCCTCCCGCGAGCTTCTGGAAGATGAACGGCGAGAACAGGTAAACCGCGCCGATCGAGAGGTCGATCTCGCCGTTGATCATCACGAACACCTCGCCGGCGCCCAGGATCGCGAACGGCGCGAAGTAGGGCAGCAGATTCTTGAAGTTGGCGAACGTCGCGAAGTGAGGCGTGGTGGCGACGAAGTAGATGATCGTGACGAGCGTCACCAGGATCACGCTGCCCTCGCGCAGGGTCAGGAAGGCCCTCAGCGCACGCCGGACGGGCCCCGCGACGGGGCCGAGGGACTTTGGGGCTGGACCCGGGCCCTCGGCTCCGGCAGGAACGGTGCTTTCCTCCGCGGCCGCCACGTTTCAGGCTACGCCTGGGCGACTCCGGGCTTGGACGACGAGCCTTCGTAACGGGTCTTCGTGCTGACGTACGTGGTGACCGTCTTCGCGTCGACGAACTTGAGGCCGGTGTTGACGTCGGCCGCGCCCGTCAGCCCCTGCGACGCCTTGAGGAAGAACAACTCAAGGACCGGCAGGAAGCCCTGGAGGTAGGCCTGCTGGTCGATCGTGAAGTCGAGGAACCCTCCCTGGACGAGCGTGGGCGTCGGCGTTGTCAGGTCGTAGCCGCCCGCCTTCACCTTCCCCTTGAGGTTCTGCTTCTGGATCGTCTGGCCGACGGCGATCGTGCTCCCGGAGTCCACCGCGAACATCCCCTTGATGTCCGGATGTCCCTGGGCATAGGACTGGATCACGCTCAGCTCGTGCGCGGTCGCTGCGCCGGTGGCAACCGTGTCGACCTTGAGCTTCGAGCCGATCGAGTCCTTGGCCCCGTCGATCCGCGGCTGGATGTTGAGCGAGCCCGGGGTGGCGATGAAGAGCGCGATCGGGCTTCCGCCAGGCACCAGGCTGAGGATGCGCTTGCCCATCTCCTGGCCTGACACGAACAGGTCCTGGCCGATGTAGGCGAGGCGCGGGTTGCTTGTCGCGTCGGCGTTGTAGCCCACGACCGGGATGTTCTTGTTGAGCGCTTTCTGCACCGGCCCGTTGAACGCCGTCTGATCGACCAGCGCGACCGCGATGCCGTCCACGCCGGCGGTGATCGCGCTGTTGACCGCGTTCACCATCTCGGTGACGTTGCTCGACGCCGACCCCGTCCACTGGTAGGAGCAGCCGAGCAGCTTGCAGGCGTCCTCTGCTCCGTACTTCGTGGGGACGAAGAACGGGTTGGTGGTCACATGGTTGACGAACGTGAACTTGTACTTGGCGGAAACGCCGAAGATGCCACTGCCACCGCCACCGCCTGTCGTGGCAGTCGCTGACGTTGTCTTTCCACCACCGCCGCCGCAGGCTTCCAGCAGAAGTGCGGCCAATCCCGCTGCTCCGCCGGTCAGAGCGGTGCGCCTGCTGAACGCCTTGAAAGCCGAATGAGGAGTGGGCTCCTCCTTCGCGTCCATCCACTCGAGGCGCTCTATGGCGTCATTCACCGAGTCCTGGTCTGACATGTGCGCTCCTCTCGTAAGACCTCAAGGCACGCCTGTTCTCGCCAGCCCAAGCGAGCCCTCCGGCCGTTGGCCGAGATAATGCTCCCTTACGCCCATCTTCCGGGCATCCGTAGTTTGCCACGACAGAATGTTGCGTGAGGATTTTTTTTCGCGTCTCACGAGATAGCGCGGGGGCCGGGCCCCGGTTAGGTTAGGCGGCGGGACCCGCAAAGGAGCCCGGCTCGCCTACCACCATCTCACTTTGCATGCTCGGCAAGGACCCGGCGGACCACACGCTGACTGTGCTCGGGGTCTGGCGTCCGCATGTCGACGAAATCGTCCTCGGCGGGGACCGCGAGACGCTTGACGCGTGTGCGTCGCTTGCCGACGCGCGCTTCCTGACGGACGACCGCGAGTGGCTCGAGCGCCAGTGCACGTGTGACTGGATCATCCATGCCGAGTCTCATCAGCTGGCGAGCCAGGCGCTGCTCGACACACTGCGCTCGCTGCCGCGGCCCGCGCACCCGGTGAGGGTGTCGGTGCCCACGGCAGTGGTGAACCGCGAGGGCAACGTGAGCGGCCCGGTGCGCTACGACGCGCGCCTCGTGCGCAACCTGCCGTGGGTCGACGAGACGGGAAGGACGTGGGAAGTCGACCAGCCGTGCTTCGACCTGCGCGGCCTGTGGGAGGACGGCTACTTCGCCGCTTCGAATGGAACGCCGCGGCCGCTGCCGGTGACCGAGACGGATCTGCTGAACCGTGTGCTCTTTCCGTCGGATTTCGCAGCGCGAGTGGTCAAGCGCGCGTCTCCGATCGTGGCTGCCGAGCCCGTGCAGGTCGCATACCGGTCGCGGCTGCAGGTACCCGAGCCGCCGCTCGCGGTGGCCTCCGGGGTCGACCGCCTATTGGAGGTCGAGGTGGAGAACGAGGGCGATTGGCCGTGGCCGGCGGGAAGCGTGCGCCCGGGCTTTCGCTGGCTGCACCCGAGTGGCTACCCGCTCGGTCTGGAAGGCACAGGCGACCCGCTCGCGACGGTGGTCCGGCCGCGGGGAAGCGCGCGGATCGCGCTGCCGGTGGCAGCGCCGGAGCGCACGGGCCAGTTCGTGCTCGAGCTCGACCTGTTCCACGAGGGGCAGCGCTGGTTCGGCTGCCCGCTGCGGATCGAGCTGAACGTGGAGAAGGTCTCGCGGCCGGGCGGCGCAGGCGGCGGTGGTCTCGCCTTCGACACGGTCGCCTCGCTCGACGAGGTCGCCGACGAGCTCGACGACCTGGCGGAGCGGGCGGGCAACCTCTTCGGGACATCGGAGTGGCTGTCGGCCTGGTGGCGCCACTACGGGCGCGGCGAGCTGACGCTGAGCGCTGCGCGGTCGCCGAGCGGCGAGCTGCTGGCGGTGCTGCCGCTCTACGTGAGCGGCCGCCGGCCGCTACGCACGCTCCGCTTCGTCGGGCACGGCATCGGCGACCAGTGCGGTCCGGTGTGCGCGCCCGAGCATCGCGCCGGCACGACGCGGGCTCTCGCGGAACTCGTCACCGGCGGCGGCGACTTCGACCTCTTCATCGGCGACGACCTGCCCGCGGGGGGCGAGTGGCCGGGGCAGCTCGTATACACGACGGCGAGCCCGGTGCTGCAGCTCTCCGGGCTCGACTGGGAGCGCTACCTCGCCTCGCTCGGGCGGAACATGAGGTACCGCATCCGCACCCATGGCCGCAGGCTCGAGGAGGAGCACGAGGTGGCCTTCCGCGAGGCCAACGATCCGGTTGAGGTGGCGGGCGCAATGGGCGAGCTCTTCGCTCTGCACGAAGCTCGCTGGCAGGGTCACAGCCGAGCGCTGGCCGGCGCGGGCGGCCGGCTCCACGTGGACTTCGCACAGCGCGCGGCCGCGCGCCGCTGGTTGCGGCTCACCGTGATGGAGCTCGACGGCCGGCCGGTGGCGGCCTCCTACAACTTCCGCTTCGCGGGCTGCGAGTACGACTACCAGTGCGGGCGGGATCCGGCCTACGACCAGTCCTGGGTGGGCATGCTGCTCCGCTGCCGGGCGATCAGGCAGGCCATGGAGGACGGGCTGCGCGAGTACCGCTTCCTCCGTGGCGGCGAGCCGTACAAGTACCGCCTGGCGAGCGATGACCCGGGAGTGATGACGACGGGCCTCGCGCGGAACACCGCAGCTCAGGCCACGCTGGCGGTCATGCGCCGCGCACAGGCGATGCCTCGGCGGATGCGCCACCGGCTACGGCCTCCGCTCAGCTCCTGGCCGGAGGCGAGGAGCGCGGCGTGATCGTCGACCAGCTCCATTCGCTCGAGGGTCCCTCTGGCGTCGAGCGGCGGGCACGCGTCTGCTGGGACGGCGGCGAGCGCGACCTGTGCGTGGAGGTGCCGGCCGCGTTCGCATCCGAGCCGGACGACGCCTCGCCCTTCCTGGCCTGCGTCCTGCCGCTCGCGATGCGCTGCGGCGAGGACCTGCGCATCGACGGGCGCGTTTCGGCCAAGCTCATCCGCGCGTGCGCGGATATCCAGGAGGCCTACAGCTCGTGGGACCCGGGCCTCGCACCGGTGGCGGTCGAGGCGGCGCATTTGGTCGAGCAGCTGGGTGGGGGCAGGGAGTCGGTGGGGTTCTTCTCCCGCGGGGTCGACTCGCTCTACACGGCACTCGCGGATCGCGACGAGCCGCTCACCGCGTTGCTGTTCGTCGACGGCCTCGAGCCCGTGCACGACGCCGAGGTGCGGCGCGGGGAGGTGGCGCTCGCCCGCGAGGCCGCCGAGCAGATCGGGCTCCCGCTCATCACCGCGCGCACCAACATGCGCGAGCTGATCGACGAGCTCGTGATCGATTGGGAGGACCACGTCGGGGCTGGCCTGTCGTGCATCGCGCTCTCGCTCGCCGGCGGGCTGCGCTCGGCCGTACTGCCGTCGAGTGACACCTACCGGACGCTGGAGCCGGCGGGAACCTCGCCGCTGCTCGACCCGCTCTTCTCGACCGAGCGGGTCTCGATCCGGCACGACTCGATCGCGCCCAGCCGGCCGGCGAAGCTCGCCTGGCTCGCCGAGCATCACCCGGAGGTGCTGCGCTTTCTCAAGGTCTGCTTCAACGAGCGCGGCACCGGCAACTGCGGGCACTGCGGCAAGTGCCTCGTCACGATGGTCGGACTGCACGCGGCCGGGGCGCTGCACCTGGCCGAGCAGTTCCCGTCGCAGATCGATCACGACGCGATCACGGCCATGAACCTGCGCTTTCGCAAGAGCCAGGTGGACTGGATCGACGCTGCCGATGCCCTGGTGGATAGGGACGAGCCGCTCCGTGAGGCGATCCTGCAGACGCTCGAGCGCAGCCGGGAGCGGTTCGGCGCCTCGCTCCGGGGCGGGCTCGTCACACCCGCGCGCAACCTGCGGGCGCATTACGCCAACTCGATGCTCGTCACCGCGGGAGGTCCCCGCGCGACGCTCCCGCAGTCGGCCGCGCCGGCTCCCGAGCTGGCCGGGCTGATCCGGACGCTCGACGGCGATCGTCACGTGTACCGGCTCGCTGCGCCGGGGCCGGGCCAGTTTGTGGGTGAGCTGGGCAGCCTGCTCGTCGAGGCCGGGGACGTGCCGGTGTGGATCAGCGCCGAGGGCCGGGTGGCCACGAGCAAGGCGCCACCGCCCGGGCGCATGCGGCCAGGCGCGAGGTCGGTCCTGCGCTGGGTGCTCGCTCCACTCGCCTGGCGCGACGGCGGCGTCCGGCGCCTCACGGCCGTCCCGCGAAGGGCGGCGCTCCTGCGCCGCCGCCCGGATCCCGAGGAACGACCCAGCGGTCCGCCGAGCGGCTACCTGCACGCGCGCGAGGGTGAGGGGCGGCTGCCGCTGTGGTTGGCCGTCCATCCGATCACGGGCGACCAGCTGCTCACGACGTGGCACTACGACGCGCTCGACATGGGCTACGAGGAGCCGACCCTGCTCGGGCACCTCGAGGCGCGTGCGCCCGTCACCGGCCGCGTATCGACCTCGCAGCCGCAGATCCTCTGGGCCTCACGCTTCGGCCAGCGGGTGCGGATGTCCTAGTGGACAGCCCAGGTCACTTCGAACGGGAGCACGCTCGGATGGCTCAGCATCTCGTGCGGCCCGCCCTGGAGCGCCGTGAACTGCGTCGCGTACGTGCGCATCGCGTCGAGCTTGCGCGCGGCCTCGTCGTCGGGCAGCCTGATCGGCTGCGGCTCCAGCCGCTCGCGGTCCATCGGGAGGTCGTTCAGCGCGCCCTCCCAGACCTCGGCCGGCAGCAGCTTGGGGTCGGCGGGCTCGCCCGTGACCCAGTGCGGCCACCCGAAGCGCGAGGAATACGGCAGCTCCGCGTAGAGGTGGAGCGCGACGCCGCTGTCCGCGGCCACGCCGAGCGCCAGCGTGCGCGTGGCGAGGTGGTCCGGGTGGCGCGCGATGTTCGCCGGCGCAAACAGCGCCGAGGCGAGCGGCACCTCGCGTTCGAACGCTTCCCGCAGCTCGGCCTGGTCGAGCTCCTCAGCCCTGTACTGCGCATCGAGGAAGCCGAGACCAACCGGCTCGCGCCCCGCGAGCGCCAGCGCTTCGCGGTCCTCTGCCAATCGCGCCCCCATGACGGCGACGGAGTCCGTCATCCCCGTAATCCGATCCCAGAAGCCCTCCGTGCCCGCGGGCGGAAGCCCGGTGCACACGTTCACCACCGTCACGTCACCGGGACGCCGGAGCACGCTCCATGTGCTCAGCACGGCGTCGTCGAGATGCGGCGAGAGGATGACCGCGGGGCCAGCGGGATCGTTCCTCATGGAGGTTTCCACAGTAATGGCTGACTTCACCTTTGCGGTTGTCGGGCGCAACGAGGCCGAGACGCTGCACATCTTTCTCGGCCAGGCGCTCGAGGCTGCCGGGCCCGGCGATCGCGTCTGGTACATCGACGGCGAATCGAGCGACGACTCGGTGGAGCGCGCGGCGGCGATGGGCGCGGAGGTGATCGCCGCACCCGTCGGGAAGGGACGCGCCATGCAGCACGCGATCGAGCTCTGCGGCTCGGGCTACATCTGCTTCGGCGATGCCGACCTGATGTGGTCGGAGAACAACATCTGCTCCGTGCTCAAGCAGGCGGCCATCGACACCGACGCAGACATGGTCATCGGCCACGGGCAGCACCCGGTCCGCGTGCGCAGCGTCAACCCGGGCATCTGGGTCCCGCTGGCCGGCTACTTCTTCCCGCACCTGCTCGACTCGTTCAGCCCCTTCCCGGTCTCGGGCTATCGCGTGTTCCGGGCCGACCAGGTCCACGGGCCGCTGCCGCCCGGCTACGGGATCGAGACGCACCTCAACCTGCTTTTCGCCTACGACGACCGCAGCGTCGTGGCCCAGGACTTCGGCGAGTACGAGGGTCCGCTGCGCGGCTACCGCAACATCCCGCTGATGAGCCTCGAGGTGGCGGACGCCACGCTCGACTTCGCGGAACGCGAGGGGCTGCTCGATCCGGCGCTGCGGCCGGAATGGGATGCGTGGGTGGAGGTCGTGCTCGAGGTGATCCGGACGAAGCCCGGCGACGACGGACCGCCGGACGGCTACGCCAAGCGGCTGGAAGCCGCCGCTGCCCGCCCGTTGCCGCCGGCCAAGCTCAACTCGGCCGCGAGTACCGTGTCCATCGCCTCGCCGAACGCGGCCTCCGAGAACGGCAGCGCCGAGTTGCGGCAGGCGTCCGGGTCGAACTGACGCTCCTCCAACTCGCGGACGGCAGCGGCGATCGTGTCCGGCCCGACCGCGTCTAGCAGCAGGCCGGTGCGACCGTGCTCGACGACCTCCAGCGCGCCGCCCTCGCGCGCGGCGATCACCGGCAGGCCGGAGGACAGCGCCTCCGCCATCGCGATCCCGAAGGTCTCAACCGACGGGCAAATGAGTCCGCGGCTCGAGCGGTAGAGGTCCCGCAGCGCGGGATCGTCGACCGCACCGACGAAGGCCACATTCGGCGGCGCCAGGCGGCGGATCCGCTCGAGCTCGGGCCCGCCGCCCGCCACGACGAGCGGGAGGCCAAGCTGACGGAAGGCCTCGACGACGATGTCCACGCGCTTCTGCGCGGTCATCCGCGCGACCACCAGGTAGTGGTCGCCCTGCCCGGGCGGGAACCCCGGCGTGAAGTAGTCGGTTCGGACGGGCGGATAGATCACTTCGGTGTCGCGACCATGCGCCTCCGCGAGCGCCTGCGCGGAGTAGCGCGAGTTGGCCAGCACGCAATCCGTCTTTCGCATCAGGCGACGGTCGAGGCCGCGCAAAGCGGGCAAGAAGGGGGGCAGCGTCGTCCGCATCAGGGGCCGCTCCTGCCTCAGCGACAGGCGCGCCAGGTCATACAGCCAGGTGTTGAGCCCGGAGCTGTAGGCGACGTGCCGCGCGCCGTCCGGGACGGGCGCCGCGAGTGTCCAGCCGCCGTGGGTCACCGAGAGCACGAGCCGGGCGGGGCCGAGCGTCGCGCGCGCCATCGAGGACGCGTAGAGCGGGACGAGATACCCGCGGCGGCGTCCCCAGGCCCGGCCAACGAGCTCGACGCGATCGTCCCATTGCGGGCGCGGGTCGTCCGGCTCGCAGGTGGCGCTGAAACGCGGGGCGAATGCGCGGGCGCGCGGATAGCGCCTCAGCAGCGCGTCGACCACTCGCTCCTGCCCGCCGACATCGGCGGTCTGCTCGGCCAGGAGCACGATCCCGTCGCCATCGGGCCGAGGCGATTCCGCGGTGCAAGGTTCGGCGGTCGCCCCGATCACCGCGCAACCCTAATCTAGGTTCCGTCAGCGGCTCAAATCGACCCGGAGAAGTCGCCTTGGCTGAGATCCGCTTTTGCACCGCGCCGGACGGGACCCGTCTCGCATATGCGGTGCATGGCCGCGGTCCACCGCTGGTGAGGGTCGGTACGTGGCTTACGCACGTCGAGTTCGACTGGCAGAGCCCGGTGTGGCGTCACTGGTTGGACCGGCTTGGCGAGCGTCACGCGGTTCTTCGCTACGACGAGCGCGGCTGCGGCCTGTCGGGCGCGGAACCCGGCGTGCCGTCGATCGAGACCTGGGTCGCCGATCTCGGCGCGGTGGTGGACGCGGCTGGGTTCGAGCGTTTTGCGCTGCTGGGCATCTCGCAGGGAGCCGCGGTCGGGATGGCGTACGCCGCGCGATACCCAGA
>DATBKS010000241.1:0-3185 GCA_036555755.1 Thermoleophilaceae bacterium | reverse complement strand
CGCTGAACGGCATGCCGAGTCACCTCCTTCCGGCCCGAGCTCCGGGCCATCGACCATCTCGGAATGAATCGGTTGAGAGGAGTCGACCACTCACGATCACGCGAGTCAATGGGACCGCTCCAGGATGGCGCGAACGCGCGGCCTTTTGCGACCGAATTGCGACCAGAATCTGCGGATTGACCCCCATCCGACCCAAGAGACGAGGGCCGGAATCCGCTTTCTAGTGCGGATTCCGGCTTTCTTAGCGCCCGTGGAGTTGTTTCCGGCGGCAGAAGTCGCAGGTTCGAATCCTGCCGGGCGCGCTTCCTGGTTTCGGGTTCTGGCCATCGCCATCGGTGAGGGCGGGCCTTTTGTGATGGTTTTGTGAAGCCGTTGATCGGACCGTAATGACGGGACGGGCTCCCGTGACGGGTGATGTGTCCGCAACACCCGAATGAAGGAGCCCATCCCATGCGCATTTTCGCGCGTTTGTTCGTGGGCGGCGCGTTTGCGCTGCTCGCGCTTGCAGGATTCGGCGCCGCCTCCGCCGGGGCCTCGCCGCCGCCGTCGCCGGTGGTCGGCCATCTATACGTCAACGACAACACCGCCGGTGCGAACACGATCGCCGGCTTCAATCGTCACGCCAACGGCAGCCTGACGCCGCTGCCCGGATCGCCGTTCCCCGCGGGCGGCAGCGGCAGCGGAGCACCGGTCGCATCCCAGGGTTCGCTGCAGGAGAGCGCCGACGGCCGCTTCCTCCTGGCCACCGACCAGGGCAGCAATCAGGTATCGGTGCTCAGGATCCGCCACGACGGATCGCTCGCAGTCGTCGATGTCGCGCGCTCGCATGGAGTGCAGCCAGTGAGCATCGCCGTCCACCGTGGGCTGATCTACGTCGCGAATGCCGGCAACGGCGGCAGCGACTACACCGGCTTCCTGCTCGACCCGATTGGCAGGTTGCATCACCTCCGGGGTTCGACCGTCCCGCTCCCGGACGGGTCTCAGCCCGGGGACATCCTGTTCAACTCAACGGGCACGAAGGTCGCTGGCACCCGCGTGGGCACGTCCCTCATCGACAGCTTCCGGGTGCGCTTCGACGGCCGGCTCCAGGCCGCGCCGGGCTCGCCGATTCCCGCACAGGGACTCGGGCCGTTCGGAAGCGAGTTCCGGCCGACGAACCCGAGCCAGCTGTTCGTGTCGAACGCCCATGACGGCGCCGGGAACGGCACCGTCTCGGCCTACTCGGTCGGTCCGTTCGGGTCGCTCACCTCGATCGGCAACTCGCCTTTCGCGGACCACCAGACCGCTCCGTGCTGGGTGGAGATCACCCATGACGGGCGCTTCCTGTTCGCCGTCAACACGGCCGACTCGAGTGTCTCGCGTTACGCGATCTCCCCGGGTGGGTCGTTGACCCTGCTGGGCAGCACGACACTGAGGACCGCACCCGGGCTGGCGCCGGTTGACGCCCGGATCGATCCCTCGGGCCGCACGCTGTCGGTCGTCGATGGCGGCGGCAACGCCGTCAGCACGTTTGCCGTCTCAGGCGGCGACCTGACGGAGCTCGCGTCATCCCCCACGCCGCTGCCCGCCGGTGCGCACCCGGCAGGCATCGTGGTCAAGTAGGACCTCTGCAGGCAGCTGCCGGCCATCGCAATGCGGTGGCCGGCAGCCTCGCCTGAGCCGGGTGTAACAAAGATTGGACTCGTTAGTCCAATCCTGCGTCATCGTCCCACCCGACCCAGGAGGGTCCCATGCGTCTTGCAGGAAAGACCGCGCTGATCACCGGCAGCACATCCGGTATTGGAAGAGCCATCGCCGAGGCATACGCCGCGGAGGGAGCGCGGGTCGTAGTCACGGGCCGCGACGAGACTCGCGGCCACGACGTCGTGGAAGCCATACGAGCGGCGGGCGGTACCGCCGAGTTCGTGCAGGGCGATGTGTCCATGGCGGCAGGCGCCCGCGCGCTTGCGGAGCAGGCGTCCAAGCAGTTCGGAGGCATCGACGTACTTGTGAACAACGCAGGCTTCTTCACGTTCGGCCCGAGTGAGAGTGTCGACGAGCAGGACTTCGACTCGATCATCAGCACGAACCTCAAGGGCGCCTTCTTCCTCACCGCCGCCCTCGCGCCATCGATGGCCGAGAACGGTGGCGGCAAGGTTGTGAACATCACGACGATGGCCGCGCACGCCGGCATGCCCGGCGGCGCGGTGTACGGCGCCTCCAAGGCGGGGCTCTCGCTGCTCACGAAGTCGTGGGCGGCGGAGTACGGCCCGCGCGGCGTGAACGTGAACGAGATCTCGCCCGGGCCGGTCGAGACGCCCGGCGCCCTTGCGATGGGCGAGGGCTTCGAGCAGATCATCGCGACCGTGCCCGTCAAGCGCGCGGCGTCCCCCGATGAGATCGCCGCCGCCGCTGTGTACCTCGCAAGCGACGACGCCGACTACGTCCACGGCACGACGCTGGCCATAGACGGCGGCCGCCTGGCCGCCTGAGGCATGCGGAGCTCCGAGTCCCGGCGACACTCGCGGTCGCCGGGACTTGGACCGTTCGGTCCATATTTCCTACCCTGATAAGCATGACCTCGCAACCAAAGACTGCCAAGGGCAGGGCGACGCGCGAGCGGATCGTGTCGGCCGCTGCCGAGCTTGTCGGCGAGCGCGGGGTCGCCGAGACGAGCGTCGACGACGTGCTCGAGCGCGCCGCGGCCAGCAAGAGCCAGCTCTACCACTACTTCGACGATCGGGCCGAGCTGTTGCGCGCCGTGGTCGTGCACAACACCGAGACCGTGCTCGGCGAGATCGGCCCGCTCGACAGCTGGAAGGCCATTCGCTCCTGGTTCGACGCGCTGGTACAACTGCAGGTCGAGCGCGAGGCAGTGGGGGGCTGCCCGATTGGATCGCTGGTCGGCCAAATCGCCGAGACCGACCCGCAGGCGAGACGCGCGCTCGCCGCCTCCTTCGAGAGCTGGCAGCAGCACCTGCGCGATGGCCTCAGCGCGATGAAGGCGGGCGGCAAGCTCGATCGCAAGACTGACCCCGACGCGCTCGCCACGGCCACGCTCGCCTCGATCCAAGGCGGACTCCTTCTCACGCAGACGGCCCGCGATCCCGGACAGCTCGCGACCGCTCTCGACGCCGCCTACGCACACCTCCGCGCGCACGCAGCTGTGTAACGACTCGGGGAGTTATTGGACCACACGGTCCAGA
>DATBKS010000240.1:0-22848 GCA_036555755.1 Thermoleophilaceae bacterium | reverse complement strand
TTGCCGGTGTAGCTGATCGTGTCGGTGCCCTTGAAGTTCTTCGCCGGCGTGTAGATCAGCTTGGCGTCCTCGGAGAGGCTGCCGATGTTGCCGTGCGACGGCTTCCCGGTGATGTCCATGAAGACGGCGTCGATCGGGACGGGTGTGGGTGGCGCGGCGCCGGCGCCACTGTCCGGATCGGTGCACGACAGCTGGATCTGGATGAACTGGTTGACGCCCGTGCTGACCGTCTTGTTGTCACAGGTGGGCGAGAGATTGGTGGCCCAATCGGAGTTGCCGTCGAAGTGGTCCGCCACGCTGAAAGTGGTCAGCAGGTCGGTGTTGCCGAAGAAGTCCTTCGTCCGTAGGTCCCCGGCCGAGAAGATGCCGAGCGTGTAGAGGATGCGGGAGCCGTCGGGGGACCAGACGCAATTGATCTCGCCGACGCCCATCGTGTTGGCGAACGGATGGAGATCCGAGCCATCGCTGTTGCCGACCCAGATGTCGGCAGTGGAGTCTTGCCCACCTCGTAGCCAGCAGATGCGCTTGTTGTCGGGCGAGGCTGCCACCTGCCAGTCGTTGGTCGAGCCCGAGACGACGTCGGTCTCGGTGCCTCCCGGCGTGACCGGACTCTTCTTGTAGATGTCCCGGTCGGGAGTCATCGCGGTTCCGAAGTCGCGGGTGTACCAGATGGTGCTGCCGTCCGCGCTCCAGTACGGGCGTTCCTCTATCTCCGGGTTGTTCGTCAACTGCACCGGCTGGGAACCGGGCGCGATGCCCTTGACCCAGATATCGCCGTTCGAGCCGTACGCGATGCTCTGCCCGTCGGGCGACCATGCCGGGTGGTCCTGATGAGGTGCGGCATCGAGGAACTTGGTCTGTGCGCCCGTGACCATGTCCTTGATCCAGATCTCGTAGCTTCCCGTCGGGCTGAACGGGGGCCCGGCTGCGTACGCGATCTTGGTGTGGTCGGGCGACCAGCTCGGGTGGCGGTGCTGGACGCCCGTGGGTTGCGTCGTCACCTGAACGGGCGACCCGCCCGGATAGTCGACTACCCAGAGCCGCGCCGCGTCGTCGTTGCCCGCCGTCCCGTCCCGCCCGCTCGTAAACACGATCTTCCCGTTGGCGCCGGGGATCGATGTGGCCGAAGCTGCGCCAGGGAGTGCGAGTCCCAGTACTGCCAGCGCGCTCGGGAGAGCCAGTCGAGCGAGTCGTCTCATGTCCGAACCATTACGACCCTACATTGGCCCAGCGCGCCTGAGCAAGCGCGAAATTCGTCACACAGGCTTCTTTAGGAAACGCGCGGGATGACCTCGCGGCCGATCAGCTCGAGCATCTCGACGTCGTCATGCAGGAGGTGCTGCAGCATCACCCGCTGGACGCCGGCGGCTTCGTAGGCCATCAGCCGGTCGACCACCTCGTCCACCGTGCCCACGATCCCGCTGGCGCGGGCGCCGGAGAGCATGTCGTCGGCGTCCACACCGCGCCGCCCGGCGAGCCGCTCGACGCGCTCGCGCACCTCGGCCTCGTCGGCGCCCACCACAGTCGCGGTCATCAGTGAGAAGACGAGGTCCCCGGCCTCGCGTCCCGCCTCCTCCCATGCGCGTGCCCACCTGTCGCGGCGCTTGCCGGCCTCCTCGGGCCCGACGAAGACGGTGTTGTACTCGTCCGCCCAGCGCGCGGCGATCGCGAGGCTGCGCGGACGGGCCACGCCGCCCATCAAGAGCGGCGGGCGCGGGCGCTGCACGGCCTTAGGCAGGGCGTCGAGGTTCTCGACCTTGTAGTGCTCGCCCTCGAACGAGAACGCCCCCTCGTCGAAGCTGCGCACGACGATCTCGGCCTGCTCCTCCATCACGTCGAAGCGCGTGCGCGTGGCTGGGAACTCGAACCCGAACGCCCGGTGCTCCGCCTCGTTCCAGCCGGCGCCGAGGCCGACCTCGACGCGTCCTCCTGAGATGTGGTCCACCGTGAGCGCGGACTTGGCAAGCACCGCCGGGTGCCGGAAGGTGGCGGGCGACACGAGCGTCCCCAGCCTGATGCGGTCGGTCACAGCGGCGAGGCCGGCGAGCGTGGCCCAGGCGTCGAGCGTGCCACGCTCGGTCTTGCCCTCGACCGAGAGGTAGTGGTCTGAGCGGAAGAGCGCCTCGAAGCCGTGGTCCTCGCAGGCCCTCGCGAGGGCGAGCCACTGGTCCCAGGCGACCGCCTCCTGGCCTTCGATCATCAGGCAAACGCGCACCGGCTACCTCCCGTGTTCTCTGAGCGCGCGCTCGATCTCGCGGCGCTGGTCCTTGTCGCGCAGGGCGCGACGCTTGTCGTGCATCTCCTTGCCGCGGGCGAGCGCGATCTCGACCTTGGCGTTGCGCCCCTTGAAGTACATCCGCGTGGGGACGATCGTGAGGCCCTTCTCCTGCGTCTTGCCGATCAGGCGCTCGATCTCGCGCCGGTGCATCAGCAGCTTGCGCTCGCGCTCGGGCTCGTGGTTCTCGCGCGCGGCGGCCGGATACGGCGCGATGTGGACGTTGTGGAGCCACACCTCGCCGTTGTGCACGGCCGCGTAGGCGTCCTTGAGCTGCACCTTGCCGTCGCGCAGCGACTTGACCTCAGAGCCCTGTAGCTCCATCCCGGCCTCCCACTTCTCGAGCAGGTGGTAGCGGAACGACGCCTGCCTATTGGTGGCTATGTCGCCAGGAGCGGCTTTTCGCTTTGATCGTTTGGCCATGGCTCAAGTTCTTGGTTCTTAGTTCTTAGTTTTGGACTCTATGCGGGCGTGAGATCGACGCGGCCTCTCGGTGAGTCGACTCGGTCTACCTTGATCCTCACCTCGTCGCCCAGGCGGATGACGCCGCCGGACTTCTCGCCGACCAGCATCGTGCCCTCATCGTTGAGCTCCCACCAGTCGCCGCGCATGCGGCGGACGGGCAGGAAGCCCTCGAAGCCCTCCTCGCCGAACGAGGCGAAGGCGCCGGCGCCGATCAGGCCCACCACCTCGCCGTCGAACTCGAGCTCGTAGCCCGACTCGAACAGGCGCCGCTCGAGCAGGAAGCAGAGGCAGACGTCGGCCGCGGCACGCTCGATCTCCATCGCGTGGCGCTCGGAGGCGGAGCTCTCGAGTCCCTCCTCGTCGAGCTCCTCGGCCCGCGGCGCGGCGTCGTCGATCCCGAGCGAGGCAAGCAGCGCGCGGTGCACGACGAGGTCCGGGTAACGCCGGATCGGCGAGGTGAAGTGGCAGTACGCGGTGCTGGCGAGCCCGGCGTGGCCGAGGTTGCGCGGCGTGTAGTAGGCCTGCTTGAGCGAGCGCAGCACGAGCGAGGTGAGCGCGGCGCGGCCGCGGCCAGTCCGGCGCACGTGCTCCGCCACGGCGCGGCTGATCTCGCCCGCGAGCTCGCCGGCCTGCTGCGGGGTCATGCTCTTCGGCACCGGCGGCGTGGGCACCTCGAGCGTGGCGAGCTGCGCCACCACCCATTCGACCGACTGCGGGTTGGGCCGCTCGTGCACGCGATACAGCGTCGGCACCCCGCGCTCGGCCAGGTACGACGCCACCTGCTCGTTGGCGAGGATCATCAACTGCTCGATGACCGAGTGGGACTCGGTCTGCTCCTCGTGCGTCACGCCGACCACATGGCCCGCCTCGTCGAACTCGAACTGCGGCTCGGTGGAGGTGACCTCGAGCGAGCCGCGCTGCTCGCGCCACTCGCGCAGCGCGCGCGCCGTGTCGCGTGCCGCGGCGAGCGGCTCGGCCCACGGCTCCTCGGCGCGCTCCTCACCGGCGAAGATGCGGTCCACCTGGTCGTAGGTGAGCCGCGCGTCGCTGCGGATGAGCGAGCGGTAGAAGCTCACCGACTGGACGCGCTCGCCGCGCAGCTCCATCTCCACGGTCACCGCCAGGCGCTCCTCCCCCGGCACGAGCGAGCACGCGCGGTTGGATAGCGCCTCGGGCAGCATCGGCTCGACGGCGCCGGGAACGTACACGCTCGTGCCGCGCCGGTAGGCCTCCGTATCGACGGCGCGGCCCGGACGCACGAACGCACTCACGTCCGCGATGTGCACCCACACGCGGATCGCGTCGCCCTCGCGGCTGGCGGAGATCGCGTCGTCGAAGTCCTTCGCGGTGGCGGGGTCGATCGTGAAGGTGGGAAGCGCTGTGAGGTCGCGCCGCGCATCCTCGGAGTGCGCTGGCACGTGCTCCGCCGCCTCCTCGGCCTCGATCTCGACGGCGCGCGGGAAGGCGCGGCGCAGACCGCGGTCGAGCATCAGCGCCTCGAGCACATCGCGCGCCACGTCCGGCTTGCCGAGCGAGCGCAGCACGCGCGGGCCGCGCTTGCCGCCGCCGACGAGCACCATGTCGCCCACGCGCGCGCCGTGCGCGGCCTTGCCGTTCAGCGAGATGCGCTGCGCCCCGCGCGCGAACAGTGGGTCGGCCACGAGCAGCCGTCCGCGCTTGGACAGCACTGCCACCAGCGGGTCGAATACGGCGCGGCCCCCGCGCCGGGACTGCGGGCTCAAGCGCCCTTGTTGAGCAGGGTCTGCAGCGCGGTGTTGAGCGCCTCGTCCTGCGAGGTGTGCGGGTTGTCCTTCGCCTTCACCTGCGGGACGATCCCATTACCGGCGAGGTTCTCGCCGTTCGGTAGGAAGTAACGCCCGACGGTGAGGTCGAGCACGCCGCCGTTCGAGAGCGGCTCCACCTGCTGGAACACGCCCTTGCCAAACGTCTTCGTGCCCACGACGGTCGCGCGCTTGTGGTCGCGCAGCGCGCCGGTGACGATCTCGGACGCGCTCGCGGTACCGCCGTCCACGAGCACCACCACCGGGATCTTCGGCGAGATCGCGCCGCCGGTCGCGTCGTACTTGCGCTCGGGGCTCGCGCGCCCGTTGGTCGAGACGATCAGGCCCTTGTTCACGAAGATGCTCGCCACCAGGCGCCCCTCCTGGAGCAGGCCGCCGCCGTTGCCGCGCAGGTCGAGGATGATCCCCTTCGCGCCCTGGTCGATCAGCTTGTCGATCTCCTCGCGCAGCTTGCCGTGCGCGCCCTCGCCGAAGGTGGAGAGCTCGGCCACGCCGAGCTTCACGCCCTTGCGCGTAACCATGCGGCTCTCGCTCAGGGGAGCGTGCAGCGTGGCGCGCTTGACCGTGAGCGTGCGCGGCTTGTCGTTCGGGGAGGCGACCGTGAGCTTGACCGTGGTGCCCGCCTTGCCGCGGATGTCGGAGCTGGCGGTGCGCGCCGCGGCGCCTGCGATCGATTTGCCGTTGACCGCGACGATCACGTCGGCCTCCTTGATGCCGGCGCGCTTTGCGGGCGAGCCTGGAATCACGTTCGTCACGAGCAGGCCCCGCTTCTCGGGGATCACCGACACGCCGACCCCGGCGAACTCGCCGCCGTTCAGCTGGTTGTTGAACGACTTGCTCTCATCCGGTGTGAGGTACTGCGAGAAGCGGTCGCCGAGCGAGGAGACGATGCCCTTGAGCGACGCCGTCTCGAGCGCGCTGCGCGGCACCTTCTTGTAGTAGCTGTCCTCGATCTCGTCGATCAGCTCGTCGCGCACCGCGGTGTCGGAGGCCACGAAGTGCTTGCGCAGGCCGTTCGGAAGATCGTTGGGATGGCCGCCGAGCCAGAGCCCGATGAAGAAGACGACGATTGCGCCCAGCAGGGCGAAGGGGGCGATTCGGGAGACGGTGGGTCCGATCCGCAGAGG
Source organism: Thermoleophilaceae bacterium (assembly GCA_036555755.1). GTDB lineage: Bacteria > Actinomycetota > Thermoleophilia > Solirubrobacterales > Thermoleophilaceae > JAICJR01. The sequence goes on along the minus strand of DATBKS010000240.1, from coordinate 17,179 downwards.
TTAGTAATGCGGAGTCCGCCGTCCGCCGTCGGCCGTCCGCCGTTACTAAACCCTTAGGAACCTGCGAAGGGTCAGGCCGCTCCCCAGCGCTGACACTGCCACGCAGGAGATCATCAGGACGGCGATCAACGCGGGGAACTGGATCGTGTTCGGCGCCGCTATCAGGGCGAACTTGTCGGACAGCGGATCGACGAGCGTGTCCTTGATGATCCACAAGAGGAGCACCGCGAGCACACCGCCCATGAAGCCGACGATCACGCCCTCGATCATGAACGGCCAGCGGATGAACCAGTCGGTCGCGCCGACGAGCTTCATCACCTCGACCTCGCGGCGGCGGGCGAAGACCGACAGCCGGATCGTGTTAGCGATCAGCGCGATGGACGCGAGTATCAGCAGCGCGGCGAGACTGGCCGTGAGCGTCTTGACGAGGCTCGTGGCCGACAGGATCTTGTTGGTGTCCTGCTCGCGGTTGCGGACGTCGCCGATGCCGGCCATCGTGAACGTCTTCTTGCCGCTGTTCGGATCGACCTTCACCAGCGAGTCGACGATCCCCTGGACCTGACCCGGGTCCTTCGGCACCACCCGGTAGGTAGCGGGCAGCGGGTTGCTGCCGAGCAGCTCGATTGCCTCCTTCGAGCCCTTGCGCTTCGACTCCAGCTCGTTCAGCGCCTGCTGCTTGGAGATGTACTGCACGCTCTTCACGTTCGGCGTGGTGTTGAGCCGGTTGCGCAGCGCGGTGAGCTGCGGCTGCGTCGCGTTGTCGGCCAAGTAGACGTTCACGACCACGCGGCTGCGCACCTTGTTGGCCGTGCCCGTCGTGGCCTGCACGATCGGGATGAACACGCCGAGCACGAGCGCCGTGAGCAGCACAGTGAGCATCGCCGCGAGGCTCGGCGCCGCGTTGCGGCTGAGCGCGCGGAACGCCTCCTTGAGGAAGAACCCTGGGCGCATTAGATGGTCATCTCAGTTCGGGTGGCCCTCGTCGCCGATGCCGAGCTCGCCGCGCAGGCGGATCGCGAACTCCTTCGTCGACTCGTCCGGCCTGTAGAGGCCCGACACCTGGTCGCGGATGATGCGGCCCTCGGCCAGCTCGATCACGCGGCGGCGCATCTTGTCCACCATCTCGCGGTCGTGCGTGGCCACTACCACGGTCGTGCCCGTGCGGTTGATCCGGTAGATCAGCTGCATGATCCCGATCGAGGTCTCGGGGTCGAGGTTGCCGGTGGGCTCGTCGCAGAGGAGCAGCGGCGGGTGGTTGACGAAAGCGCGCGCGATCGACACGCGCTGCTGCTCGCCGCCCGACAGCTCGTCCGGGTAGTTGTGCAGCTTCGTCGAGAGCCCGACGAGGCGCAGGATGTCCGGCACCTTGCGGCGGATCGACTCGCGCGGCTCGCCGATCACCTCGAGCGCGTACGCGACGTTGGCGTACACGGTGCGGTTAGGAAGCAGCTTGTAGTCCTGGAAGACCACGCCGATGTTGCGGCGCAGGTATGGGACGCGCTTGCGCGGGATCTCGCCGATGTTGCGCCCCGCGATCGAGATGTGGCCCTGCGAGGGCTCGATCTCCTTCATCAGCAGGCGCATGCAGGTGGACTTGCCGCAGCCCGTCGGGCCGACGAGGAAGACGAAATCGCCGCGGCCGATGCGCAGCGACACGCGCTCGAGGCCCACCGAGCCGCCGTCGTAGACCTTGGTCACGTCGTCGAATTCGACGACCGGAACGTTGCGTCCCTGAGGCGCGCGCCGGCGGTCGAGCGGACGCGCGGGAACAACGACGTCTGTCCTAGGCACAGAAGCCATCCGGCCCTACTTGATACCGGTTCGCCCCACGGAATGGGGCGGATGCAGCGCTTCTTGCAGCCGTTCAGCGCTTGACGATGCGGAACGGGAGCCGCTTGAACTTGCTCTTGTTGCCGGCCTTGTCCACGCATTGGATTCGCAGTCGGTACATGCCCGGCTTGAGCTTCTTGCGCCGCACGCGGCCGGTGAAGCGCACGCTGTTGCTGCCTGCCTTCCCCGCCTTGCTGAAGCTCCCCTTGACGAGCTTGTAGCGGCGGCACTTGTGCTTGCGGACCTTGGCGCAGCGCTCCACCCTGAAGCGCATGCCCGCCGGCTCGCTGAGGGTGAGGCGCACGGTCGTGCCGACCTTGGTCGCGATGCTGGCGCCACGCGCCGCCGCGCGGAACTTCTTGCGCGACAGCCGCGCCTTTGAGACCACCGGCTTGGTCTTGTCGGGCTTGACCTCGCTGTCCTCGACGTCCGTGGTTGCGTTCCCGAGCGAATCTGTGGAGGTGACAGAGGTCGTCTTGAGGCCGGGCGTCGCATAGGTGTGCGACACCAGGGGCCCGCCGGCCTGTTGCCCGTCGCCGAACGTCCACAGCGTCGAGGCGATCGGCGACCAGACGTCCACCGGGTTCACGGAGAACGTGCTCGGCGTGCCTGCCTCAGGGAACACCGGGACCGACACCGCGCGCAGCTGCGGGCCGGCGCCGTCATACCCCGCCACCTGCGCGGCGTCGTTGGCCGTCATCGGGTCCGTCAGCGGCCAGCTGGCCACGCCGTTGCCGCGACCATCCACTGCCACCCTGACGGCGTTGCGCGCATGCGCGCCCGGCGGCGAGATGAGCTTGGCGGCGCCGAACGGCTGACCCGCCGGGGCCACCGCCGCCGCCGCCCGATTGTTGGTGCCGTCGGTGTCCAGCCAGACGGCGATCGCGCCGCCGGCCGCATCCGCTGCAAGCTCGGGGCCGGCCACCAGCGTGGTCGACAGCGTCTGCGCCGAGGTGTCGAACGGCCCGCCGAAGGGCGCAGTGGTGGCGAGCACGGACTCTGTGCTCCCGTCACTCGAGTTCCAGACCGCCCGCACGGCGCCGCTCGGGCCGATCGCCGCGCCGATCGCACCCGTGCCGAACGTGATCGCCGCGATGTCCTTGACCTGAACCGATGAGAAGTCTCCGCCGGGTGCAAGGAACACCGCCTCCGGCTTCCACTGGTTGAGGGCGACAAGACTCGACCAGGCGACAACGCCCTGGCCCGCCTCGTTGAGCGCGAGGCTGACGTCCTCCGCGTCCTCATCGCTGGGCGATACCGGCTGGGGCGTGCCGAACGTCCCGCCCGGCGGCCGGACCGCTGCCTTCAGGATCGAGTGATCGCCGATCTCCTCGTAGGCGAGCAGCGCCCCGCCGGTCGGAGAGATGGCGAGCTCGGGACCGCTCGGATTGTCAACCGCGAAGTTCTGCGGGGAGCCGAAGCCGGCGCCCGGAGCCGCACGGGCGACGCTGACCGTGGAGCCAGTGCGCCAGGCGCAGATCGCCTCCCCGCTCGGCGCCACCGCGAGGGAGTAGTCGACGGCGTGAGAGGTCTGCCCCGGCAGCTCTGTTCCCTTGGCGAACGCCCCGCCGGCTGCGGCGCGCGAGAAAAACAGGTTCCCGTCGACCCCATTCACCCAGACGGCCATCGCATCGCCGTTCGCGTCCATGCCGATCTGCGGCTGGTCGCCGTTCGTGTCGAGCGGCTGTGGCGCTCCGAACGCGCCGCCGGCCGGACGGATGGAGGCTTGGATGCTGTCAGTGGGGGTGCCGGTCTGCCTCCAGACCTCGCCCACGTCGCCGTTCTGCGACATCGCCACGCGGACGGGGCCGTTGTCCGTGCCCGGCTTTGAGATCGGGAAGGAAGACAGCCAGGCGGGCGCTCCGTGGGCCGGGGCGGCCATGACGAGCGAGGCACAGCAGATCGCGAGGGCGAGCCAGCGAGCCGGGGCCACGGGTGGAAGCTACACCCGCGAGCGCCAACGCGCCACTCATTTCCAGCGCTCAGAGAACGCGGTAGCGCAGGTACAGCTCGCTGCCGTCCTCGAGCGCCCAGAGCAGCTCGAGTTCCATCATCTCGGCGAGCGGCTCACCCGCCACGATCGTCAGCGCACTCAGGCCTCCGACGAGAGCGGGCGCGATGGTAAGGAACAGCTCATCCACGAGACCCTGCGGCAGGAGCGAGGCGTTGAGCGTCGGGCCGCCCTCGCACAGCACCGAGCGCACGCCGTAGTCGTGGCGAAGCGTTGTCAACGCCGGCCGCAGGTCAAAGGGGCCGGGTTCGACGCGCACGTAGTCGACCTGCGCCGCGTGCCCGGTCAGCTCGCCGTCCGACTGGGTGACGATCACCACGCGCGACTCAGGGTCCTGGAGCAGCGGCACTTCCACCGGCACGGTCAGCCGCCCGCTCACGACGATCGCGAGCGGATCGGGCGCCACGCCCTCGCGCTCGCGCTTGGCACGGAGCTCGGGCGTCTTCGTGATCGGCCCGTAGCCCTCGCTCCGCACCGTAGAAGCGCCAACCATCACCGCATCCGCCTGCGTGCGGAGGTTGTGAAAGATCGCACGGTCTGTCTCGCTCGAAATTGCACGCGTGCGACCCTCGACGGCCGCTTTGCCGTCCGCGGTGGAGACCATGTTGAGGGCCAGGTATGGCCGATCAGGGGGTGCCAAATCCGCCCATGCAAGGCCGGAAATGGCCTCCTCAGGCGTGATTGCAGCGCGCTCGGGGTGAATGCGGTGCAGCGCCATGCGGGCTGCCAGACTAGCTGGACGAAAGCGTGAGTCCGACGCGTCTGAGGGGTTTAGATGGGCAGGACGGTCGTCGAAATAGGTAACGCGTGACGCCACGAAGGCTGATCGAACCCGCCCGGCTTGCCGGAACGTCGATGCTTCGCACCCAGAGCGACGCCCGCCTTGTCGATCTCGTGCGCGCCGGTCACGCCTCCGCGTTCGAGGCGATCGTGCAGCGCTATCGCAAGCAGCTGCTCGCCTACTGCTCCCGTCTGCTCCCCGCCTCGCGCGCCGAGGACGCCGTGCAGCAGACCTTCCTCAAGGCCTATCAGGCGATGGTGTCCGGCGATGCCGAGCTGCACCTGCGGCCCTGGCTCTACCGGATCGCCCACAACGCCTCGCTCAACCTCCTCCGCCAGAACGGCTGGAGCCACGAGCAGCTCGACGAGAACATGGACGGCGTCCAGCGGCCGGACCAGGCGCTCGAGCTGCGTGAGCGGCTGCGCTCGACGGTGACCGCGGTCAAGGCGCTGCCCGAGCGGCAGCGCGATGCTGTGCTGCTGCGCGAGATCGAGGGCCTGAGCTACGAGGAGATCGCGACCGCTCTGGGCGTCGGCGACGGCGCCGTCCGCCAGCTTCTTCACCGCGCGCGGGCAACGCTGCGCGCGGGCCTCACCGCGGTCACCCCGGTCGGCCTCGTCGAGCGGCTGGCAGCCGCGCTCGCCGCCGGCGGCGCTGATCCCTCCGCGCGCGTCGCGGAAACGGCCGCGGGAATCGGCCTCGGTGCGGGCGCCGCCAAGCTGGGCGCGGCCGTGCTCGCCACAGGCGTGATCGCCACCGGCGCCGTGACGGTGCCGCTGCACAAGTCGCACCACCAGGCCGCGCGGACGACCGCGGACGACAGCTCGGTCAGCCAGTCCTCCGGAGGCGGCTCGCCGTCGTCGGGTCCGGCGCCTGCCACGCAGGTCGACGACCACAGCGGCTCGGGCTCGTCCGGCTCTGGCGACCGTGGCAACTCACATCGCGGCTCTGACGACAAGCCGGGGCATCGCCACCACGGCGCGTCCGGCAAGGGCGGGAGCGGCGACGACCACAGCGGTTCGCGCTCAGGCTCGGGCGACGACTCACCCTCGGGCGAGCAGCACCACAGCGGCGGCGGCTCTCGCACGAAGCACCGTGGCTCTGACGATGGCGGCAGCGGTGACAGCCACGGCGGCTCCAGTGGTTCGGATGATCAGTCCGGCGGCGGAGGCAAGGGTCCTGGCGGCGGCGACAATCCCGCTGAGCTGGGTGGCGAGCAGGCCGAGGACCATCACAGGAGCGGCGACGACCACCCCACCGTCACGGCGCCGACCACGACGCTCACCGCCCCCGTCATCGAGGGCGAGTCCGGCAAGGGTAAGGACGGCGGCGATGGCGGCGACGACTAGTCGCTAGCCACCCGAGATCGCGACCATCCGCTCGATCGGCACACGCGCCCGCTCGGCAATCGCCGGATCCACCTTCACGGAGTAGCGCTCGCCCCCGTCGCGCAGCGCGTCGCGGAGCTTCGGCAGCGTGATCATCTTCATGTACTGGCACACCGCCGCGCGGTTGGCCGGGATGAACGCCTTGCCCGGGTTCTCGTGCTCGAGCGGGTAGAGCATGCCGGTCTCCGTGGCGACGATGAAGCTGTCGGCGTCGGAGTCCTGGGCGAACTTGAGCATCCCGCTCGTCGAGAGCATGTGCGTGCGCTCGGGGTCGACGTCGCCCGAGGCCACGTACTCCATGACGGATGTCGAGCAGCCGCACTCGGGGTGAATGAGGAACTCGGCGTCCGGGTTCTCCGCACGCACGTGCGCGATGTCGTCCGGCCGGATGCCGGCGTGCACGTGGCACTCGCCCATCCACACCTTCATGCGCTTGCCCGTGACCTTCTCGACGAAGGCGCCGAGGAACATGTCGGGGCCGAAGAGGATCTCGACGTCCTCCCCGTGCTCGCGGCGGATGTGCTCCACCACCTGCACCGCGTTCGACGAGGTGCAGCAGTAGTCGGTCTCGGCCTTCACCTCGGCGGTCGTGTTCACGTACATCACCACGATCGCGCCGGGGTTCTCGGCCTTCCAGAGGCGCAGCTCGTCTGCCGTGATCGAGTCGGCGAGTGAGCAGCCGGCGCCCAAGTCGGGCAGGAGGACCGTCTTGTCGGGGCTGAGGATGGAAGCTGTTTCGGCCATGAAGTGCACACCGCAGAAGGCGATCGTGTCGGCGTCCGTAGCGGCCGCCTGGCGCGACAGGCCAAGCGAATCGCCCACGAAGTGCGCCACGTCCTGCACCTCAGGCACCTGGTAGTTGTGGGCCAGGATCACCGCGTTGCGCTCCTCCGCGAGCGCGCGCACCTCGTCGCTGAGACGCGCGATCTCCTCCGCGGATAGGTGCGGTGCCATGGGGCCCGTGGGGGCCATCGGCAGGGACTGCATGTTTCGAACCTCGCTAGGTGTCGAAATGAAGCTCGCGATGAGAGCGAGCTGATTGAGCTGACAACGAAGTCTAGTGGGTGGCGTCCGTCAGGGCGCTTACGGCGCGCGTTAGAGCGGGTCGAGCAGGAGGCTGAGGTCTAGCGCGGGTGCGGAGTGCGTGAGCGCGCCCACGCTGATCCAGTCGACGCCGGTCTCGGCGATGGCGCGCACGGTGTCGAGGTTCACGTTGCCGGAGGCCTCCGTGTCGGCGCGGCCCTTGGCTCGCCCCACCGCCTCGCGCATTTCGTCGAGCGTCATGTTGTCGAGCAGGAGGCTGTTGGCGCCGGCCTCGAGCGCCTCGTCCACCTCGTCGAGGGTCGCGCACTCGATCCTCACGAGCATCCCCTCGGGCGCCGCCGCCATGGCGTTGCGCGTCGCCTCCCCCACTCCGCCGCCGAGCGCGGAGTGGTTCTCCTTCACGAGCATCGCGTCGAACAGCCCGACCCGGTGGTTGTGCCCGCCGCCGGCGACCACCGCCTGCTTCTCGAGCGCTCGCAGGCCAGGCGTGGTCTTGCGGGTGTCGAGGATGCGGGCGCCGGTGCCCTCGATCGCACGCACGTAGCGGGCGGTGAGGGTGGCAACGCCTGACAGGCGGCCGAGGAAGTTGAGCGCCACCCGCTCGCCGGCGAGGATCCAGCGCGCGGAGCCCGCCACCTCTGCCACGAGCCCGCCGTCGCGCCACTCCCCTTCCTGCACGTGCGCGTGCCAACGCAGGTCCGGGTCGAGGCGCCGGAACACCGACTCCGCGGCGTTGAGCCCCGCGATCACGCCGGGCGTCTTCTGTTCTATCCGCGCCCGAGCGAGCGCGTTCTCTGGCACCACGGCACGGCTCGTCACGTCGCCCGTGCCGAGGTCCTCCTTGAGCGCGCGGTCGATCAGCTCCTGCATCGGCCGGAGACTAAGGGTCAGCGCTTCAGCGTGACCCGCGCCGTGCCCGTCTTGCCGCCCGAGGTCACGTTGAGCCAGACCTTCGGGCGGCGGTGCTTCTTGAGGAGCCGCTTGCCGGCGCGCGAGAGCTTGACCTTCACCTTCTTCGCCTTGCCGGCGGCGATCGAATAGCGAGCCTTGCCATAGGTGGCGGTCTTGCGCTTTGCGCTCGTGATCGCCCCCACCGCACGCGCCGACTGGAGCACGATCAGCCCGCGGCACTGGTCGGCCGAGAGACACCGAACGCTGACCGCCGCGCGGCCGGCGTTGACCGAGGCCGCGGGGAGCACGAGTGCGAGCTGCACGGGAGTGAGGCCGCCGCCGGCCGGCGGCACGAGCGTTGGCGCGAACTCTCCGTTCAGGAGCACCTGGAAGCCGCCTACGCCGGTCTCGTTCGTGCGCTGCTGTCCAGGCAGGAAAGCCGGGAACCACGCGGCCGCCTGCGGGTTGCTGAAGTTGGCCGGATCGTGCGAGCCGGTGTCGAACAGAGGCACCGCCACGCCCGGCGTGAGGATCGAGATCGCGATCGAGTCGAAGGTGATGAGGTTGCTGACCGGGTCGGGCACCGCGCCGTCATTGCGCACCGGGAGCGCGGTGTTGAGCGCGAAGACCGAGTTGGGTGGCGGCGTGAAGGTGGTGGTCTCGGCGACCTCCTGGCAGCAGACCGGGGGCTGCAGGCTGTTGGCGTCGCGGAAGGCGCGCAGCACCACCACACGCATCGGGCCCACTGTGCCGCCCACCCTCACCCGCACCTGAGTCACGACGCCGTTTCCCGGCACGAGCGTGCTGCCGAGGAACGGCTGCGCGACGGTACCGACCGCCATCCACGTGCAGGTCTGCTGGAAGCTCGGCAGCAGGGTGGCGTTGCCGAACGGGTCGGGCACCGGGAGCAGGGTGCAGTCGAAGTTCGTGTTCGGCGTCAGGTTGAGGTTGCCCCCGAACGCGATCGCGCCGGCAGACGCGGGCAGAGCGAGAGCGGTCACCGCGAGCGCCGCGCAACTGGACCTGCGAGCCCATCGCAACGTCACGTCGCGACTCTAAGGGAACTCTTATCTTCGCGCCAGAGTTCTCAGGCGGCTGCGCGCGCCCGGCGCGCCGTGGCGTGGGCCACGAGCTCGGACAGCGACGAGCGTCCGGGGGCCGGGTCGAGCGGCAGCTCGTAGGCGTCGTTGGCGGCAAGCCATGAGCTGACGATGCGCACCTCGTCCACCTCCTCGACCGGCACGGCGCCGGTGCCCGGGTGGGCGGCGTCGAGCGCTGCGGCCGTGCGCTCCTCGAGCTCGTCCATCGGCGGCAGCGGTCCCCAGTCGCGGACGCGCCCCGCCACAACCCAGAAGGCGTCGAGCCGCGGCTTGACCGGATGGCGGGCGAGCACGAGGCGCGAGCTTGCGTGGGTCGCCCGGAGCACGCCGCCGAGCCGCGCGAGCAGGTCGGCCAGCCGCTCGCGCCGGCGGCGCAGCACCTCCGCGCGCTCGTAGCGGCGCTCGGCCGAGGCCTCCTCCATGCGCTCCTCGATGTGGCCGAGGAGCAGCGTGCTCGCCTCGTCCTCCGCGTCGAACAGCGCGAGCGCCTCGTCGAGCTTGCGGCGGTAGGCGTTGGGATCGAGATCGCCGAGGCAGGGCGAGGAGCAGCGGCCCATCTGGCCGTAGATCGAGGCGTGCTCGCGGCGCCGCAGGCGCCGGCCGCAGTGGCGCAGGAAGAACAGCGACTCGAGCTGCCCGATCAGTTCCTCCGCGGCGGCCTTGCCGCGAAGCGGGCCGATGTTCACCGCGCGTCCGGGCGCGGGCTCCTCGGACAGCTCGAGGATCGGGTACTCGATGTCGAAGCGGCAGCGCAGGTAGAGCCAGCCGTCGGTGCGCTTGAGCTGCTTGTTACCGGGCGGCTGCCAGGCCTTGATCAGCCGGTTCTCGAGCACCAGCGCGCCGAGCTCGGAGTTGGTGGGCTTGTAATCGACGACCGCCGCGCGTTCGGTCCAGCCCGCGGGCGCGCAGAAATGGGAGCGCGCGCGGCTGCGTACCGACACCGACTTGCCCACGTACAGCGGGCGCCCGTGCTCGTCGCGGAAGACGTACACACCGGGATCGTCGGGCAGCTTGGAGAGGTCGGGGCGCTCCTCGCGCGGCACGCGCACCCTCGGCGGCTTGCCGGCGCGGCGGCGTGAGCCGGCGATTTCGAGCGCGTCGCCCACCGTGGCGGCGTGCGTGCAGAGGCGCGGGAAGAGCGCGCAGAACACGCGCGCGCACGTCTCCGCATCCACGAGCGCGCGGTGCGAGCCCTCCACCTCGATGCCGAGCGACTCCGCGAGCGTCGCCAGACCCCTCCGCCGGGAGAGCGGGGCGAGCTTGCGCGCGAGGTTCACCGTGCAGAGGAAGGGCGGATTGGGCCACTCGACTCCGGCGCGCTCGAAGGCCTGGGAAAGCGCCCGCCGGTCGAAGCTCGCGTTGTGGGCGATGAGCACGCGGTCGCGCGCCATCCCCGCCAGCTCCTTCAGCACCCCCGGCGGCCGCGGCGCGGCGTCCACCATCGCCTGCGTGATGCCGGTGAAGCGCTCGATCCCGCGCGAGAGCGGCTGCTCGACGTGCACGAGCGACTCGAAGCGGTCGTGGAGCTCGCCGCCTCCCACGAGCACCGCCCCCACCTCCGTGACCTCGCACAGCTCGCCGGCACGGCCGTTCGTCTCGACGTCAACTGCGAGAAACTCGGCGCTCCGAAGCGGCTGTTCGCGGATCGACATGGGGGCGAATGGGATACGCCTCGCGTCGGACGGCAAGCACGAACACTTGCTCGTATGCGCTCAATCAGGGATGTTGGCGAGCGCTCGTCCGAGCACCACCCGGAACCACTGGTCGTAGTCCGGCAGCGCATCGGGCGGGAGGAAGGTCCGGATGCGCGCCCAGCCGATCACGTGGGCGAACGTGCCCACGCGGTGGGCCAGCGCGAAGGTGTCCGCGAGGCCGTCTCCCCACGGCTCGAGGTAGGCGTCCCGCAGACGCTCGAACCAGGGATCCCCGGCAGCGAGCCCCGAGAGTTCCTCGAGGAACCTGAAAGTGACGACGAGCGAGGCGAAGGGATGTGCGATCGACGAGTCTCCCCAGTCGAGCACGCGCAGCCGCCCGTCCGACTCGTACACGTTCTTCATGTGGAGGTCGTCGTGCTGGATCGTGTCGGGGATGCCGCGTGCCGCCAGCTCGCTGCACAGCTCCCCGAGGCGCGGCGCGAACGCGCGCATAGAGTTGAGCTCGTCCGGCTCGAGCGGGAGCTCTGTGGAGACGAAATCGTCGTAGAGCGCCGGGAGGGTCGCGGTTCGCCGGTCCGGCACATCGTGCGCGAGGTGGTCGGCGGCATGCGCGACCTCGCCTCGTTGGAGCTCGGCGTACAGCGGCAGCACGGACATCCACGTCTCGGGCGGGTTGCCTTGCTCGCCGAGCATGGTGCCCGCGTCCGCGAGCAGTAGCCAGGCGCGCTCCTCGTCGTGCCCGAGAACGTCGGCCACGCGCCCGGGCCAGCGTGCCGCGAGGCCAGCGCACAGGCGCGGCTCGAATGCTTGCACCGGCGCGCACGCCTTGAACCACGCCACGCCGCCGTCGAGCGGCACGCGGTAGACGGTCGACCACGGCCGCTCGCGCAGCAACTCGAGCGGCCCGGAGGGCGTTACGTGTCGGCCGATCCAGTCCTCTGCGGCTGCGAGGTCCTTCACGCCCGCTAGATCTCGAGCCGCTCTTCTTCGAGGTCGAAGTCGTAGAGCAGGCGGTTCATGACCTCGTTGGAGATCATGCCCTCGTTGCGCAGCTGCACGAGCGCGTCGCGCTCGGCCGCCAACACCGACACCACCATCTGCTGGTACGCGAGCGAGCGGTCCTCGTACCCGTCGTCCTCGATCTTGCCCGCGCGGGCGTAGAAGCGGCGCTGGCGGTAGTCGTACAGCGCGCGCATGCGCTCAATGGTCTCGTCGCGGGTCCAGTCCTCCTCCGCGAGGACGTCGAGCCGATCGAGCGCGGCGCGGGTGGCGACGATGCGTGCCTTCAGCTCCTCGGACTCGCCGTCGCCGTCGTCGGTCACGCCGAGCTTGTGGATCACCCACGGCAGCGTCAGGCCCTGGACAACGAGCGTCGCGAAGATCACCGCAAACGTGAGGAACAGGATCAGGTCGCGGTCGGGGAACGGGCCGCCCGCGTCGGTGGTGAGCGGGATCGCGAGTGCCGCAGCGAGCGAGACCGCGCCACGCATCCCGCTCCAGCCGATCACAAGTCGCGTCTGCCAGGTCGAGCGCCGCGCGCGCTGACTCGGCCGGCGGTCGATGGCCCTGATGATGAAGGCGACCCCGAGCGACCATGCCACCCGCACGACGATCACCACGACGCTGATCACGAGCGCGTAGCCGGCCAGCGACGCGGCGTCGTGGCCGGACAGCCCGTCCACGATCGTTCGCAGCTGCAGCCCGATCAGGACGAACAGCGCGGCGTTGATGATGAAGTCGAGCAGGTCCCAGACCATGAAGCCCTGGAGCCGGGTCCGCGGGCCGATGATGCTGGGTCCGCGGATGCCCATGTAGATGCCGGTGGTGACCGCCGCGAGCACCCCCGATACGCCCGCGAGGTCGGCCGGGATGAAGGCCGCATAGCCGCTCAGCAGCGAGATCGTGACGCTCGTCTGCGTGTCCTGCACGCGTTCGCGGATCTTGGCAATCACCCAGCCCGTGACCAGGCCGATCGCAACTCCACCGGCGGCGCCAACCACGAACTTCAGGCTCGCGTTGGCCAGCGAGAAGCTGCCGCCGACGGCCGCCGCAATGGCGACGCGGTAGGCGACGAGCGCGGTCGCGTCGTTGAAGAGGCCCTCGCCCTCCACGATGCTCACCATCCGACGCGGTACCGAGAGGCGCCGCATGATCGCCGCGGCGGCGAGCGGATCCGTGGGCGACACGATTGCGCCGAGCGTGAAGGCTGCCGCCCACGACATCCCCTCGACCAACTCGTGCGCGGCCACCGCCACCGCGCACATGGTGACCAGCACGAGCAGCACCGAGGAGAGCGCGACTGCGCGCGTCATCTGGCGGATGTCGCCGAGGTTGGCGAAGAACGCGGCCGCGTACAGCAGCGGCGGGAGGAACACGACGAGCACGACGTCTGGGTTGAGCTTGACCTCCGGCATGCCGGGGATGAAGCCGAACAGCGCGCCTCCGATCACGAGCACGATCGGGTACGGGACCGAGACCAGGCGCGCGAACGCGCTGAGGCCGGCGACGGCCACCAAGAGGCCCGCGATCAGAAGTTCGGCCTGACCCATTCGCGTCAGTGTGCCAGCGGCGCTCGCGTTCGGGAAACATCTAGCCGGTGAACTGGCTGCGCGAACATGACCCGGGATTTGCCGCGCTGCGCCGTGCGGGGCGGACGGCGATCGTCATGCCCGCGATGTTCGCAATCGGCGACAAGGTGATCGCCAACGTCAACACCGCGACCTTTTCCGCGTTCGGGTCATTCGCGATGCTGCTGCTCGTCGACTTCGCGGGGCCGATGCGGGCGCGGCTGCGGGCGCAGTTCGCGCTCGCGCTGACCGGCGCGGCGTTCGTCTGCCTCGGCACGCTGGCGTCGCGCTCGACCGCGCTAGCCACCATCGCCATGGGCGTCGTGGCGTTCGGGGTGATCTTCGCCGGCGTGGTCAGCTCCACCCTCGCGGGAGCCACCACCGCGCTGCTGCTCGCATTCATCCTGCCCGTCTCCCTCCCCGGCACGGCTTCCTCGATCCCGGACCGCCTGCTTGGCTGGGGGCTGGCGGCTGGCGCCGCACTGCTCGCAATCGCGTTCCTATGGCCGGCACCGGTGCGCAACCCGCTGCGTGCCGAGGCGATCGCGGCATGCCGCGCCTACGCCGCGCGGCTCCGCGCCGAGGTCGCGTTCGCGCGCGGCCCGTCGAAGGAGACCGAGGCCGGATACGGGGCGCGCGCCACCGAGTCCGACGCGGCGCTGCAGTCGCTGCGCCATGTGTTCTTCGCTACTCCGTACCGGCCGACCGGCCTGAGCACCGCGGCGCGCTCCACGGTCCGGCTCGTCGACGAGCTCGGCTGGCTCGACACGATCGTCGCCGGGTCAGCGCGGCGAGGGGACGAGGAGCCGCTCGGTCTGCAGGTGTGCCAGGTGAAATCGGCGGCGGCGTTGCTGCTCGAGAGGTGCGGTGACCTGCTGGAGATTCCGACGCAGTCGCCCCAGGCGCTCCACGAGGCGCTCGCGGAGCTCAAGGCGCGGCTGAGCGAGCTCGAGGAGAGCACCACGCGCGGCCTCCCCGGCTCCGCCGGCGACGTCATCTCATCGCTCGACCCAAGCTTCCGAGCTCAGGAGCTCAGCTTCGTCGTGTCGCAGGTGGCGCGGAACGTCGACTTCGCCGCGGCGGCCGAAAGGCGCGGCTGGCTGGACCAGGTGCTCGGGCGCCAACCCGCTGGGCTGCCTGGCCCGCTGATTGCCGTGCAGGAGCGAGCCGGCGCCCACGTAAGACTCAATTCCCTCTGGCTTCAGAACAGCGTGCGCGGCGCAGTGGCGCTCGCCCTCGCCGTCCTTGTGGCCCAGCTCACGGGCGTCCAGCACAGCTTCTGGGTGGTGCTTGGAACCCTCTCGGTGCTGCGCTCGAACGCCCTCAGCACCGGTCAGAACGTGCTCAGCGCGATCGCCGGCACAGCGGCCGGCTTCGTCATCGGAGCAGCGATCGTCGCTGTCATCGGGACAAACGCCACGGTGCTCTGGTTCCTGCTCCCGCCGGTGATCCTGCTCGCCGGGCTCGCTCCGGCAGCGGTGTCGTTCGCCGCTGGCCAGGCAGGCTTCACCCTCACACTGCTGATCCTGTTCAACATCCTCGCGCCGGAGGGCTACAAGGTCGGCCTCGTTCGCATCGAGGACGTCGCTCTCGGCTGCGCCGTGAGCCTCGCGGTGGGCGTGCTGTTCTGGCCGCGCGGCGCCTCGACGGCGCTCGGGCGCGCGCTCGGCGACGCCTACACGGCCTGCGCGAACTACCTGGCGCGCGCGGTCGAGTTCGGCATGGGGCGCTGCGACTCGGGCACCCCGGGCGCGCCCGCGCCCACGGCCGAGGGGCTTGAGGCAGCCGCCGCGTCCCGCCGCCTCGACGACACCTTCCGGACCTACCTCGCCGAACGCGGAGCGAAGCCCGTTCCGATGGCCGAGGTGACGAGCCTGCTCACCGGCGTCGCGGGCCTGCGCCTCGCGGGCGATGCCGTGCTCGACTTGTGGCAGGGCGCCGGTCAGGGCGACGGCGACCGCGCCAAGGCAAAGAAGGAGCTGACCGCGAACGCCCAGTTCGTGACCGCGTGGTACGCGAGCCTCGCCGCCAGCCTGACGGGGTCGGCGGCCGTGCCTGAGACGCAGATGCACGACACGGCGGCCGACTCGCGGCTGGTCGAAGCGGTGAGCCGCGATCTGCTCGGTGACGACGGCCAGGCCACCGGCACGGCGGTCAGGATGATCTGGACCGGCGACCATCTCGATGCCGCTCGGCGTCTCGAGGGGACGCTCGCCGGGCCGGCGAAGGCACTCGTGGAAACTCGCTCCTAGGGCAAGCCGTCCGCCCGCGGGCGATGCTGGCTCCAGATGAGCTCCTTACCCGAGGACAGACTCGTGCAGGCGCGAGCGCGGCTGGCCGAGTTACAGGCCTCCTGGGACTACGCGTTCGCGATGGGGCACGGCTGCTCGATCGGCGGCGACCCGCGCTTCGAGGAGGTACGCCGCGAGGTGGACGACCTGCGCGCGATCATCGCTGAGCACGCGCAGCCGTCCTCCTCCATCGACTGATTTGCTACGCGGCGATCCGCTCCTTGTCGCCGAGCATGTCGTGCGGATCCAGGACGAACTTCCGGGCCACGCGATCAGCTGCGCGACGATGTAGGGCACGACTTCGCCCCACGGAAAGCGGCGCACCGCGGCGAGCGACACGGTTACCGCTGGGTTGATGTGCGCCCCCGACGTGCTGCCGAACATGTAGATCGCGGCAGCTACTGCGAGGGCGAACGAGAAGCTGACGATGCCCAACGCGGCGTAGTCGAGCTTGCCGTTTCCCGTTTGGAGAGCAGCGACCACTGCCCCTGCACCGAAGACGACCAGCAGCGTAGTACCGACCATCTCCGCTAGCAATCGGCGCCCGAGGGATCCACTCATGGCCCCCGCTCCTTCCGATCGCGTCTTACTGAGTTCGGTACCCGACGCGATCCCGGGTGAACATGAGAATCAGGAGGTGGCGGCTTCGGGCTCCACGACTTCCTGCTGCACCCCGGCCCGGAGCCCCACCAGGGCCACCACCGCGGCCGCGAGCATCACGCCGGCCATCACGAACAGGACGGAACGCGTGGCGTATGCGAAGTCGAGGCGGATGAAGTGCGGGATCCGGTCGCCACTGCCGCCGCTCCCGCCTCGGAGCTGGGCGATGTCTGACGCCATGCTGTGCGCCCGGGCGCGCGGCAGGCCCTGGGCGACGAGCGACGAGGTGACCCTGTCGCGCATCTCTGTCACGAGGATGGTGCCGAGGATCGCGAGCCCGAGGCTCGCGGAGTAGTTGCGGATCGTCTGGGTGATGCCGGTGGCCTCGCCGTAGGAGAGGCGCGACGCCCGGTTGATCGCGTCGGTGTTCGCCTGACCGAGCATCATGCCGAGCCCGAAGCCGGCGAGGATCACGAACCAGATCTGCTTGCTGAAGTCGAGGCCCGTGACCTTCCTCCCCCACAGCCAGAAGCCGAGCGCCGCGATCAGGCAGCCGACCACCACCGGGCGCTTCGCGCCGATGCGGTCGAGCATCCGCCCGCCGATCTGCGCAGCGGTGACAAAGCCCAGGAAGAAGTACAGGAGGTAGAGGCCGGCCTGCGACGCGTTCTTCCCGAGCGCGACCTGCGCGTACACGCTCGCGAAGAAGAACACCGGGATGAAGGCCATCATCGCGATGAACAGCACGAGGTTCTCCACCCGGAACGGCTTGACGTTGAAGATCCGCACCTCGATCAGCGGCTCCTCGGTGCGCAGCTCGACGAAGTAGAAGACCACGATGAGCAGCCCGCCACCGATGATGCAGAGCCAGGTGCCCGGGTTGCCCCAGCCCCAGATCGACGCCTCCTGGAACCCGAACACGCTGAGTGCGACGCCCGAGGCGATCAGCACGAGTCCGCGGTAGTCGATGCGCGCCGGGCGGTGCTCGGTCTGCGGCTTCGACACCCAGATCAGGATCAGC
>DATBKS010000239.1:0-2737 GCA_036555755.1 Thermoleophilaceae bacterium | reverse complement strand
GTGGACCGTCTCCTACATCGCGATGCGCGCCCTGCGCGACCCCGACGCCTTCCTCCCCTCCGACCTCGGCATCCGCCGCGCCCTCGAGTATCTCGGCCAGGACGCGAGTCCGGGCGGCGCGCTCAAGCTCGCCGAGCGCTGGCGCCCCTACCGCGCCGCCGCAAGCCAGCATCTGTGGAGCGTGCTCACAAAACCCACCACCGCGAGCGTTCAGATAGCAGCATGAACACCACTTACTACACACAGATCCCAAGCCCCATCGGCCCGCTCCTCCTCGTCGGCGACGAGCAAGGCCACCTCCAGCAGCTCCACATGAGCCCGCACCGCATCCACCCGGAGTGGGTGGAAGCGCGCGAGCCGTTCGCGAAGTCGATCGAGCAGCTCGACCAGTACTTCGCGGGCGAGCGCACTGAGTTCGACGTCGAGCTCGACACGCGCGGGACGGACTTCCAGAAGGACGTCTGGAACGCGCTGTTGACGATCCCGTACGGCGAGACCCGCAGCTACGGCGAGATCGCGAGGCAGATCGGCCGCCCGGACCGCGCCCGCGCGGTCGGTGCCGCCAACGGCAGCAACCCCGTCTCGCTGATCGTTCCGTGCCACCGCGTGATCGGCGCGGACGGCAGCCTCACCGGCTACGGCGGCGGGCTCGACCGCAAGCGCTACCTGCTCGACCTCGAGTCAGGCGTGAACAGCCTGAGCCTCGAAGGCCTCACAGCCTGAACAAAGGCACCAGCCGCTTCTCGTGCTCGGCCTCGATACGGGCCACGACTTCCACGTGGTCCTCGAGGCCCGAGCCGCGAAGCTTGGTGGCGAGCAGCTCGTCGATCTGGAAGATCCCGGCCGAGTTGTTCATCTCGATCTCGATGCGCACCGCCTTGTCCTTGCCGCCGGCAATGTTCACCTCGTCGATGGCCGCCGCCGACAGTGAGTGGATGTTCATCCGCCCCGCCTCGAACGGCACGCGGGAGCGCCCCTTCGCCATGTCCAGTGCGTCCGCCACGCGCACGATGCCGGCCTCCATCGTGAGCGGGTCGCCGCGCCGGCGGTGGGCGATGATTGCGTGCATCGACTCGGCCGCGACCACCGAGCGCTCCGGCTCTTCATAGACCTCGCCGAGCAGCGAGTCGAGCTTGTCGGCCGCCAGGAAGAGGCTGTAGGTCTCGTGGTCGGTGCGGTGGATCGACATGCCCACGCAGTGGAGCAGCGAGGCCGCCGCGACCACGACCTCGGAGTCGCGCGCGTCCATCCCGTAGTCGCGCACGAGGCTCGGCTCCACCCCGCGCCGCACCAGCAGGCGCAGGAGCCGCAGCCCGATGTTGGCCACGATCTGGATGTGGACCCAGGAGTGGTCCGACATCCCCAGCCGGTGCGCATTGACCTGCGCCACGTGCCACCAGCTCTTGAGCTGGATGTCGGCGTTGGCCGCCTCGAGCAGCCGCTCGAGCTTGCGGTTGCCGCGGGTGGGGAAGCGGATGCGCGCCTCCTCGACGGCCTCCGCGGGGGTGGAAGGCAAATCGGTAGTCATGTCCGGAAAGCTAACCGGCGGCGTCCGCCCCAGGAGAGGCAATCGGACGCCGCCGGTCGTTTCCTGTCTTGGCCCCTGCCCGGGCCGTGACAAGCGTTGCTGTTGATCTAGCCCTGCTGGAACTGCTTGACAGTCGCCTTTCCAGCGTTGAGCACTACCTTCGGGATCGGTGCGAAGTCGAGCGCCGCGCCGAACTTCTGGCCCGCGCCCATCGCGTACAGGATGAACTTGCTGAGCAAGTCCTTCTTGGGGGTCGTCTTCGGCACGATCACGTAGCTGAACGTCGACAGCGGGTAGGCCGACTTCTTGGACTTCGGCGGGTTAACGATGTGCATCTCGTTGAACCGGCCGATCTTCACGCCCTTGGCCGCCGCGGCGATGTTCTTCAGGTTCGGATACTCGAAACGTCCCGCCCGGTTCTGGAGAGCAGCGGCTCCCAGGTTGTGAGCGATGATGTACGAGGCCGAGATGTAGCTGATGGCGCCGTTGGTCGAGGTGACGATGGCGGTCAGACCATCGTTGCCCTTACCGCCGACTCCGGTCGGGAAGCTCACCTGCGTCGAGAAGCCGACCTTCCGCTTCCAGGTCTTCGAGACCCGTGAGAGGTAGTCGGTGAACGCGTAGGTGTCGCCCGAACCGTCGCTGCGGTACGCCGGCGTGATCTTCAGGTTGGGCAGGTTCACCCCAGGGTTGATCTTCTTGATCTTGGGGTCGCTCCAGTTGGTGATCTGACCCAGGTAGATCCCCGCGACGATCGGACCCGTGAGCTTGAGCTTGCGGATCCCGTCGAGGTGGAATGCAATACCCGTGGCCGTCAGTGCCCACGGGATCTGGTAGCAGCGGTTACAGGCGCCGCGCTGAGGACCTGTCAGCGGGGCGTCCGACGCACCGAAGTCCACCGTCCGGGCGGTGATCTGGGCAATGCCAGCACCCGAACCGACGGATCCGTACGTCACCTTGATGTTGTTCTTGAGCTCGAAGTCCGCCTGCCACTTCGCCATCAGCGGTGCCATCAGACTTGACCCGGCTCCAGTGATTGAGCCATTGGCATCGGAGGCGGACGCACTAGA
This sequence comes from Thermoleophilaceae bacterium, assembly GCA_036555755.1. GTDB lineage: Bacteria > Actinomycetota > Thermoleophilia > Solirubrobacterales > Thermoleophilaceae > JAICJR01. The sequence goes on along the minus strand of DATBKS010000239.1, from coordinate 139 downwards.
CGTCAACCCCGTGGCCACGGCTGCAAAGACCGCCGCAAGGGCGAGCCCTACGAACCTTTTGCGGTGCAAGTTGGTTCCTTTCCGCAGCGTTGGATCTGCCATTCGGCGCAGATCCTCCACGCGGGGTTGCGTTCAACCT
>DATBKS010000238.1:0-2145 GCA_036555755.1 Thermoleophilaceae bacterium | reverse complement strand
GCTCCCGGAAACCGCCGCCTCCTTCGCGTACATCGCCAGCAGCCCACCCCAGCCGCCTTCCTGGCTCACCTGGTCGTAGATGTGCTGCGCGGCCTCGCCGTGGCGCTCGAGGTGGCGGTGCTCGAACTCCACGCGGGTGCGCGAGTCGGTCTCGGGGATGAAGCGGGCTTCGTACTCGCTCGCCTTCGAAGGGTCGGGGTCGTAGCTCCAGTCGCCCTGCAGGTGCCAGGAGACGACGACTCGGTTCGGGCGATCGAACACCAGCACGCGGCCCCACTCGCACTCCGACCCATCCACGCCGCGCTCGTACGCGCGCCCGCCCTCGCGGCACTCGATGATCGCCTCGGCCATCTCCGCCTCGCCGATGTGGTGCGAGCGCGGCCACCACTTGTCGAAGCCGGCGGTGAACACGTCGAACGCGTGCTCCTGCGGCGCCTCGACCGTGACCGTCTTGCGCACAACCAAGTCCGTCGTCTGCATGGTCATCTGACCTCCTCATCTTTCTGCTCAGCCGCCTCCTTGAAGGCGGCCAGCGCCTGGTTCCAGAACTGGTCGAGATACGCGCGCAGGGCGCCGATGCCGGCGGGGTCGAGCTGGTACAGGCGGCGGTTGCCCTCCTGCCTGTCCGTGACGAGGCCCGCCTCCTTAAGCACCTTCAGATGCTGAGAGACGGCCGGCCTTGACACGGGCAGATCCTTCGCCAGCTCGCCCACTGGGCTCGGGCCCTCGGCGAGCCGCTCGAAGATCGCTCGCCGGGTGGGGTCCCCGAGAGCGTTCAACCCGTTGGCTTGGTAAGTCGACACTAACGGTAAGTCTACGCTTACCGAAAGCGATGTCAAGCGAACGTCAGCGGGGTGCTCTCAAGCCGAGCTCCACGGGTACGCGCGCGGCTCATTGGGTGCATGGAACCTGATCTCTCGAAATAAGTTGCGGACGACCCCAGAAGCCCGCTAATAGCGGGAATTCGTTCGCTCAAAAGGGCTCCCTCCGTTAAGCGAGTGTGTGGTTCACGCGCCTTATCTCGCTAGGATTCCGCGTCCGCCGGCCCCCGATATCGGCCGAAGGCCGCTCCCCGAGAGGTTGTATGAACGAGCAGCGACCTGAGGCCGTCGGCCTCTACGACCCAACTTTCGAGCACGACGCCTGTGGAGTAGGCGCGGTCGCAGATTTGTCCGGAGCGGCTAGTCACGCCACCGTGACGAAGGCGCTTGAGGTGCTCGACGCGCTCGAGCACCGCGGGGCGAGCGGCGCCGAGATCGACACGGGCGACGGCGCCGGCATCCTCCTCCAGGTCCCCGACGCGTTCCTGCGCGAAGTCACCGACTTCGAGCTGCCCGCGGCGGGCGGCTACGCGGTCGGCATGTGCTTCCTGCCGAAGGAGCCCGTCCGCCGGCGCGAGCTGGAGAAGCTGATCGAGCGCACCGCGCATTGCGAGGACCTCGAGCTGCTCGGCTGGCGCGACGTGCCGGTCGACTCGAGCGTCCCGGGTCCGAGCGCCGCGGCCGTGGAGCCGCTGATCCGCCAGGTGTTCGTCGCAGCCGGCGACGACCTGGCCGACCAGGACGCCTTCGAGCGCAAGGTCTACGTGCTCCGCCGCATCGTCGAGAAGCACGCGGGCAGCGACATCGCGGTCCCGTCCTTCTCCACCCGCACCCTCGTCTACAAGGGGATGCTCACCTCGCCGCAGCTCCCGCAGTACTTCCCCGACCTGCGCGACCCGCGCATCGCCACCGCGCTCGCGCTCGTCCACTCGCGCTTCTCCACCAACACCTTCCCGAGCTGGGAGCTCGCGCACCCGTACCGCTACATCGCGCACAACGGCGAGATCAACACCGTGCGCGGCAACGTCAACTGGATGGCCGCGCGCGAGTCGCAGCTCCAGAGCGAGCTGTTCGGCGACGACCTGGGGAAGGTCACCCCGGTCGTCACCCCCGGCGGCAGCGACTCGGCGAACTTCGACAACGTGCTCGAGCTGCTCGTGCTGAGCGGGCGTTCACTCCCGCACGCGCTCATGATGATGATCCCGGAGGCCTGGGAGGAGCGCGACGACATGCCCGAGGACGTGCGCGACTTCTACGCGTACCACTCGTGTCTGCTCGAGCCCTGGGACGGCCCTGCCGCGGTGGCCTTCACCGACGGCCGCGT
>DATBKS010000237.1:0-2072 GCA_036555755.1 Thermoleophilaceae bacterium | reverse complement strand
GTCAGCCCGAGATCCATCCGGCGGAACAGTAGCCGCCAGGTCTCGCCCGTTGGAGATGATGGGCGGGCGATGCGCGTCCGCCTCGCTCTGGCCATCGTCCTGATCGCTTTCGGCCTCATGCCGAGCGCGGCGCTGGCCGCGCCATCCGTGGAGCAGCAGCTCGCCGAGCGCTACATGCCCGTGCTCACGCTCGAGCCGCAGGAGGTCGGGTGCGGCGGCGGCGAGGCCTACCGGCCCACGAGCGTCGACGTCCTGCTCGGCAAGCCCGATGTCGTGCTGGTCGACCCCGACGGCAAGATCGCGAAGCACGCGCCGACCGGCCCCGACCTGTTCGGGCTCGGCGAGGGCTACTACCTCGACCAGCCGGGCGATCCGCTCAATCCAGGCTGCGACTACGAGAAAAACTTCCAGAGCTGGAACGCCGGGCGCAAGCCGCTCGTCTACGCGCACGTGGCCGGCGACCCCGCGTACCGCGACCAGATCGCGGTCCAGTACTGGTTCTTCTACACGTTCAACGACTTCACGGACAAGCACGAGGGCGACTGGGAGATGGCCGAGGTCGCCTTCGACGCCCCCACTCCCGAGGGTGCGCTGCAGAGGGGTCCGTATGCGGTCGGCCTGGCGCAGCACGCCGGCGGCGAGCGGGCGGACTGGAACGGCTCGGAGGTCAAGAAGGACGGCACGCACCCGGTGCTGTTCGTGGCCACCGGCTCGCACGCCACCTACTTCGGCCAGGCGACCTACCTGGGCCGCGGCGCCTCCGAGGGCTTCGGCTGCGACGACACGAGCGACGCCACGCTCCAGATCCATCCACAGACGCAGCTGCTGCCCGAGGTGCCCGACCACGCGGACGCCCCCTTCTCGTGGCTCGCCTTCCAGGGCCGCTGGGGACAGAAGGAGAAGGGCATCAACAACGGGCCGACCGGGCCCGCGGCGAAGTCGTCGTGGTCGCAGCCGATCGACTGGTTGGGCGGCCTGCGCGACACCAGCCTGCCGGTGCCGGAGGCGAGCGGCTTCGGAATCAGCGTGACCGACTTCTTTTGCGGCGCCGTGACGCAGGGGTCGATCATCCTCAACTGGGCGCTCGTCCACCCCGTTCCGTTCGTCGCGCTCCTCGGGCTGCTCGTGGTCGGGTCGGGAGCGGCGGTGCGCCGTACGGCGTGGCGGCCGGTCGAGCGGGAGCCGCTGCGGATGGAGCGCCGTGGCGGTCAGATCCTGCGCACCGCCCGGCGCGTCTACTGGAGCGACCTACGGACGTTCCTGGGCATGGGAGCGATCTTCATCCCGATCAGCGTGGTCGCGGCGAGCATCCAGTGGGTCCTCTTCCATCTCACCCGGATCGCTCCGCTGATTGCGCTCGACGGCCGCGACGGAGCGGTGACGGCGTTCATCGCTCTGCTCATCGGCGGCGTGGGCGCCGCCATCGCATCCACCTGCACGACGGCAGCGGTGGCCGCGGCGCTCGGGGAGCTCGAGCACGGGCGGCAGATCAGCGCGGCCGACGCGTTCCGCATGGCCCTGCATCGCTGGCGCGCGCTGGCCGGCGCTCTCGCGCGGCAGTTCGGAGCCGCTCTCGTCCTCACGCTGGTCATCGTGGGCATCCCGTTCGCGATCCGGCGCTTCATCCGCTGGTCGCTCTTCGCCCAGACGACCATGCTCGAGGGCGAGTCGGCCCGCGGCGCCCTGCGGCGCAGCGCGGAGTTGGTCGACGGCCACTGGTGGCGGACCTTCGGGATCACGGTGCTCATCGACGTGCTTGCCGCCCTGTCCGGGCCGTTGATCGGCGTGCTGCTGCTCCTGCTCACCGACAACTCGCTGAACTTCATCAACCTCGTGGGCGCGCTGATCTACACGATCACGGTGCCGTACGCCGCGCTGGCGCTGACGCTCTACTACTTCGACCTGGATTTGAAGAAGCGCGAGACGGACGCGTTGCCGGGGTGAGTCAGCGAGCCAGCCGGTCGCGCTGGGCGATGTCGGCCTGCTCGTCCCAGAAGCTCTCTAGGCGACTCTTGTGGCCGAACGGCCGCAGGCCGCGCTTGGTCCAAGGCGGGGGGCCTTTGCGGGCAACA
>DATBKS010000236.1:0-32191 GCA_036555755.1 Thermoleophilaceae bacterium | reverse complement strand
CGCGGTCGTCCTGGCCGGCGGCAGCAACGTGCTGGTGCACCTGAAGCCGGCACCGGTCGTAGCCCGCGTGATGACCTCGACGAACGTCCTTCACGACGACCTGGAGAGTTGGCTCACCCGGGAGGTCACTGTTGGGGTGTTCCTCGCCGAACGCGCTGTGGCCGTCGCCCCGACTCGCTTGGCGCCGCCCGGACCGCATCAGCACGATGGGCTGTGGATGACGCTCTGGGACTACGTTCCGCACGACACGTCCGGCGGCTTGCCGGGCGCGAACGAGCTCGGTGATTCCCTGCGCCGCCTGCACGCGGCACTCGCGGAGTTCACGGGCGAACTCGAGCAGCTCATGAGCATCCAGCAGTGGATCGGGCGCCTCCTCGACGAGCTGCGGCCTGCCCCGTCGCTGTCGTCCGCCGACATCGAGTCGCTGCGCGCGCGCCTGCATGGGCTGACCCCGCGGGTGTTCGACTCCCCACAACCCACGCAGGCAATCCACGGCGACACGTCGATCAGCAACCTTCTCCGCACCGACCACGGGCTGCTCTGGAACGACCTCGAGGACGTGTGCAGCGGACCGGTCGCGTGGGACGTCGCCGGGCTCGTGACGAGCGCGCGGATACGCGGAGCGGATGATGCGTTTGTCGAAGAGATGCTCGACGCCTACGGAGGCCCACGCCTCGACGAGCTATCCGACTTCATCGCGGCCGATGAGCTGTACATGACCGTCTGGCAGTCGTACGACGTACAACGCCGCCGGGGAAATCCTTAGGCCAGAACGCGTTCGAGCACGGCGGCGTCCACGTCGAAGTTCGCGTGGACTGCGTTCACGTCGTCGTGGTCCTCGAGCGCCTCGATCAGACGCATCAGCGTGCCGACCTGGTCCTCGTCCACCGGCACGCGGTTCGACGCGAGCATGGTGAGGTCGGCGCTCTGGATCTCGACGCCCGCGTTCTCGAGCGCCTCGCGCACGGCGGTGAAGTCGGCCGGCTCGGCGATCACCTCGTAGACGTTCTCGTCGATCCGCACGTCCTCGGCGCCGGCGTCGATGGCGGGCATCAGGTCGTCCTCGGAGTACTGGTCGGCGTCGACCACCGCCACGCCCTTCTTCTCGAAGTTCCATGCCACCGAGCCCGGCTCGCCGAGGCTGCCGCCGTGGCTCGAGAACGCGTGCCGCACCTCGGAGCCGGTGCGGTTGCGGTTGTCGGTGAGCGCCTCCACGAGGATCGCCACGCCGCCCGGGCCGTAGCCCTCGTAGAGCACCTCCTCGATCGCGTCGCCGCTCGAGTCGGCGCCCGTGCCCTTGGCGATCGCGCGCTCGATGTTGTCCTTGGGCATGCGCGCGTCCTTGGCCTTCTGGATCGCATTGGCGAGCGCCGCGTTGCCCGCGGGGTCGCCACCGCCCTCGCGCGCGGCCACCTGGATCGCGCGCGCCAGCTTGGTGAAGAGGTTGCCGCGCTTGGCGTCGGTCGCCCCCTTCTTGCGCTTGATCTGCGCCCACTTTGAATGTCCCGCCACGAACACAGAGTTTAAAAGGACCGATCCTCGGGGCCACGTAGTGGGTTGCGAGTACGAATGCGCCAGCTCATCCCGATTCTGCTTGCAGCGGCCGCTGTTTCGCCCGCCGCCGCGAACGCCGCCACCGGCTACCACTCGGCCTGCGGCATCGAGCTCTCGAGCGACGTTCCGAGCACTCCCGGCGGCCCCACCTGCGGCACGGACGAGGGCGACGACGCGGTGTTCGCCGGCAACCCGACCGCGGTCACGTTCTTCGGCGAGAACGGCCACGACACGGTCGAGGGCTCGGAGTTCGGCGACGTGTTCGTCGGCGGTCCCGGCAACGACGAGCTGTTCGGCGAGCGCGGCGCCGACTACCTCGACGGCGGGGACGACTCCGACACGCTGTTCGGCGGGCTCGGCGACGACACGCTGCGCGAGCTGCGCTTCGGCGTGAACGAGCACCTGTACGGCGGCCCAGGGAACGACATCGTTGCCGGCGGCCGCGGCGGCGACAACCTCTTCGGCGGCACGGGCAACGACGCGCTGATCGGCGGCTCCGGCAGCGACCATCTGTACGGCGGTCCGGGCGACGACGTCCTCTATGGCGGGCCGAACCGCGACACGTTCGACTGCGGTCCCGGCGACGACACGGTCTACCGCGTGCGGCATTCCTCGCCCGACCACCTCTCCACGGGTCGGGCCGACGGCTCGATCCCGGCATCAGCGGGCTGCGAACACATCATCAACAGCGACCCGACAGCGAGCTTCCCGTTGCGCCAGATCCTCGGGAACGGTGCCAACAACACTCTCGCGGGCGGGTCCGGCAACGACTTCATCGAGGGCAAGGGCGGAAACGACCGGCTGTTTGGCGGCGGCGGCAACGACGAGCTCGAGGGCGACGGCTCGACCCCGGGCGACGACCTGCTGATGGGCGGCTCCGGGAGCGACCGCCTTGCCGGGCGCTCGGGCAACGACCGGCTGTATGGAGACGCCCGCTCGCCGAACGCGGGCTCGCCGGGGAACGACGAACTGCAGGGCGGGTCGGGGCGCGACCTGATGGTGGGCGGCCCGGGCGACGACCTGATTGCCGGCGCCTACGACGGCGACACGATCCGCGCCGGCGCGGGCAACGACATCATCAACCTGCTCGGCGGCGACACGAGCGACCCGAACGCGCGCGCGTTCGTGGACTGCGGGCGCGGCTTCGACGTGGTGGCGATCAACCCGGCGCGGCGGGCGGTGTACCGAAATTGCGAGGCGTTCACGGCGCAGTTCCACCAGGCGGATTTCGGGCATTTCTTTAGGCCTTCATCCGAGCTGTGGCCGCCGAATGTCGCGAACCAGGTGCCTGCGGTCGCGCTGTCCGCACGGGCAGGGTCCGCCGTCCGCCGTCCGCCGTCCGCAGGGCGGCGGGCTCAGGCGTTGTCGCCTGCGGCGCCTGATGGTGGTGCCAGTGCTCCGTCGGTCTCGTTTGACGGATCTCGGGTGGCTTTCTCCTCGGATGCCGGGAATCTGATTGCGGGCGATGACAACGGGGCGCGTACGGATCCGTTTGTTCGGGATCTCGCCGCGGGCAAGACCGTGGCCGGCGACGCGCGGCGGTCGGGCAAGACGGCCGCGCGCGGTGGGCGGTTGCGGCGGGGGCCAGCGGGGGCGCTCAGTGCGGATGGGCGCTATCTCGTCTTCACCAGCAACACGCCGGATCTGAACGGGCACGTCCCCGCGTACGCGATCTTCAGGCGCGACCTCGTGACCGGCGCTCATTCCCGCGCCTGCCGCGCCGGCAACGCCGACTCGGGCAACCCGGTGATCAGCGCCGACGGGCGCTTCGTCGCGTACGAGTCACGCGCCACCAACCTCGCGGGCGGCGATCACGACCTCCAGCCCGACGTGTACGAGTGCGACACGGCCACCGGCGCGATCGCGCGCGTGTCGGTGCCGCTGTCCGACAACGTCAACTCGGTGGGCAGCTCGGGCTCGCCCTCGATCTCGGCGGACGGGCGTTACGTGGCATTCACGAGCGACGCTGGCGGGCTGGTTCCCGGCGACGGGACCCGGGCCGGGGTCTACTGGCGCGACATGCAGACGGGCGACATCCGATTGGTGGACGTGCCGCCGGGCGCGCTCGGCTCGGACGGCAGCGGTATGGATCCGAAGATCTCCGCCGACGGCCGCTACGTGCTGTTCGACTCCGACGCACTCGACCTGCCAGGCGGCGCGCTGAACGGCCGCACGGTCGACGTGTTCCGCAAGGACATCGCCACCGGCGCGGTGACGCTGGTGACCCAGGGCCGCGACGGATCGGGCGCCAACGGCGACTCCACCGCGAACTCGATCTCGGCCGACGGCAGCGTCGCCGTCTACACCTCAAACGCCTCGAACCTCGTGCTCGGCGATTCGAACAACACCTCCGACGTGTTCGCGCGGAACCTCAACACTGGCGTCACGACGATGGTGTCGACCCATCCCGATGGCAGCGGCCTGCCGGGCCCGAGCACGCAGGGGGCCGTCAGCGGCGATGGCCGCTACGTGGCCTTCGCCTCGCAGGCGAGCGGCGTGGTGGCCGCGGAGGCGCCAAGCACCCGCTCCAGGATCTACCGGCGCGACCTCGCCACCGGGGCCCTGGTGGAGGTGACGACGGGCATCAACCTGCGGCCGGACTCGCTGATCGGCGAGCCCTTTGGCGTGAACCTGCGGCGCAAGGTGCACCTGATCGCCGGCACGGTGGAGGACAACAGTGGCGTGGCGCATGTGCGCGTGGCGGCGTCGCGCTCGATCGGCCGGGGCAGATGCCTGTGGCTCACGCGCGGCGCGCACCTGCTGCGGCGGTCGTGCAGCCGCCCCTTCTACCTGAACGCGCGCGTCACCGACAGCCTGCGCTGGACGCTCCGGGTGCCGCATCTCCTCCCCCGCGGCACCTGGGTCGTCCGATCGCAGGCCATCGATGACACAGGGCTGGCCGAGCGCTTCCGCTCCGGTCGAAACGTGGCCAGCTTCCGGCTCCGCTAGCTGGTCTGCTGCTCCTGGTCCTGCTGCATCTTGGCCGCGGCCGAGACGCAGCGGCTGAACGGCGTCCCCTTCTCGCCCTTGACGTGCTTCTTGCTCTCGCCCCGGCACGCCGACGTCGGGTTGCTCGCGGATCCGTTTGCGAGCTTCGCCATAGCGGTCACGCACTTGCTGAACGGCGTGCCGGGCGTGCCCGCCACGTGCTTCTTGCTCTCACCTTGGCAGTACTTGCCGTAGGCCTTCGCCTTGGCTCCCGGGCTCGCGTTCGGCCCCGGTGTGGCCGGCTGCTGCTGGTGCGCCTTGCCCGGGTTGTCGGGAGCGTGCCCGTTGGCGTTGCCGTTCCCGTTGCCGTTCGACGCCAGCGCCGGCGCCGCGCTGAGCGCGAGCACGCCGATGGCTATCGCCGCCTTTGTCTTGAGCATTCTGTGTGCCTCCCTAGCGTCGCGTTCGGAACTGGTTGCTATTCCGGAGACGCGAGGGAGCCCCGGGCGTCAGGGCCTTTACACGCAGTTGGCGCGGATCAGTCAGACAGTCAGTCAGGCGACGACGAACTTGCCGTCGCGCTGCAGCTCTTCACCGTCGACCGTGATGGAGCCGCCCTGGCGTAGATCGCACACCATGTCCCAGTGCACCGCCGAGTCGTTCGTCCCGCCTGACTCGGGGTACGACATGCCGATCGCCATGTGCACGCTGCCGCCGATCTTCTCGTCGAGCAGGATCTCGCGCGTGGCGTCGGTGATGCCGTAGTTCGTGCCGATGCCGAGCTCGCCCAGGCGGCGGGCGCCCTCGTCGGTGTCGAGCATCTCGTGGAGGAACTCCTCGCCGCGGTCTGCCGAGGCATCAACGACCTTGCCGCCCTCGAACCTGAGCTTGACGCCTGACACCTCGCGGCCGCCGTACACGGCGGGAAACGAGAAGCTGATCTCGCCCTCCACCGAGTCCTCGACGGGGCCGGTGAAGAACTCGCCGTCCGGCATGTTGCGGTCGCCCACGCAGGGGATCCAGGTGCGGCCGGCAACGCCGAGCGTGATGTCGGTGCCGGGCGCCTTGATGTGGACCTCTTCCTTGCCGCCGATCCACTCCGCGAGCTTGAGCACGAGGTCCGACTGGCGCTGCCAGGCGGTGACGGGCTCGGGGTCGGTGGCGAGGCAGGCCGCGTAGTAGAAGTCCTCGTAGGCGGCAAGCGACATGCCGGCCTCGCTCGCGTAGGCGTGCGTCGGGAAGAGCGTGAGCGCCCAGCGGTACTCGCCCGAGGCGCTGCGCTTCATGGAGGTGTCCATCAGGTCCTTGCGCGCCCGCTGGACCTTCGCCTGCTTCTTCGGGTCGACCTGGGAGAGGTCGCGCGTGTTGGCGTCGCCGAGGATGGCGATGCGAACGTCGGCCTGCTCGACCGCCCAGGCGGCCGTCGGCGGCACCCACTCGAGCTGCTCGTCACTAGCGAGCTCGTAGAAAGCCGCGGCCGCACCCTCGGGCGAGAGCTGAACCACCGGGAACCCGCCAACGCGCAGGATCTCCTCGTAGACGGCCTGGGCCAGCGGCTCGGCGGTCGAGGAGGACTGCACGACGCAGGTCTCCCCCTTCTTCACCTTGGTCGAGTAGCGGACGAGGATCTGGGCGAGAGCGTCCGCGCGCTGGTCCCTCATGCGTTCTCCCTCACCTTGTCGACGAGCCACGCATGGATGCGCTCGTCGTCGGTGAGCTCCGGGTGGAAGGCGACTCCCAGGATGTTGCCCTGGCGTACCGCCACAGGATGTCCTTCGATCTCAGCCAGCACTTCCACGTCCTCCCCATATTCGTCTACCCAGGGCGCCCGGATGAACACTGCGCGCAAAGGTCCCTGGCCATTCAGACCGGCGAGCTCAATATCGGCTTCAAAGCTTTGCACCTGACGTCCGAACGCATTGCGTCGAGCTCTGACGTCCAGCAGACCCAGGTGTTCGCGGTCGAGCATGATCAGGCCGGCGCAGGTGCCGAGTGTAGGAATACCGGACCGGACCAGCTGCTGCAGCGGCTCCGCCAGCCCCTCGCGCTCGATGCCGAGCGTCATGGTCGTGGACTCCCCGCCCGGGATCACGAGCGCGTCGAGGCCTTCGAGGTCAGCGGGCGTGCGCACGACGCGCGCCTCGGCTCCGAGCCGCACGAGCACGCCTGCGTGGGCCTCGAAGTCGCCCTGGATGGCGAGGACTCCGATTACCAAGGTTCGTCTACCAGCCGCGGTGCTGGATGAGGCCCTGCTCGCCGAGCTCCGAGATCTCGATGCCGGTCATGGCCGCCCCAAGGTTGCGGGACGCTGCGGCGATTCGCTCGGGGTCGTCGAAATGCGTCGTGGCCTCAACGATGGCGCTCGCGGTGCGCTCGGGATCCTCCGACTTGAAGATGCCGGAACCCACGAACACGCCCTCGGCGCCGAGCTGCATCATCAGCGCGGCGTCGGCCGGGGTGGCGATGCCGCCGGCCGAGAAGTTGACAACGGGCAGGCTGCCCTTCTCGGCGACCATCCGGACCAGATCGAGCGGCGCCTGCAGCTCCTTCGCCGCCGTGGGGAGCTCGGCCTCGTCCATCGAGCTGAGCCGGCGCATGGTGCCCGTGATCGTCCGCATGTGGCGGACGGCCTCGACCACGTTGCCGGTGCCGGCCTCGCCCTTGGTGCGGATCATCGCCGCGCCCTCCGCGATGCGACGCAGAGCCTCGCCGAGGTTGGTGGCGCCGCAGACGAACGGCACCTTGAAGTTCCACTTGTCGATGTGGTTCGACTCGTCGGCCGGGGTGAGCACCTCGGACTCGTCGATGTAGTCGACCTCGAGCGCCTCGAGCACCTGCGCCTCGACCAGGTGGCCGATGCGGGCCTTGGCCATCACCGGGATCGTGACCGCCTCCTGGATCTCCTCGATCTTGGTGGGGTCCGACATGCGCGCCACGCCACCGTGCGCGCGGATGTCCGCCGGCACGCGCTCGAGCGCCATGACGGCGGCCGCGCCGGCCGACTCGGCGATGCGGGCCTGCTCGGCGGTGACCACATCCATGATCACGCCGCCCTTGAGCATCTCGGCGAGACCGGACTTGACGCGGAATGTCGCGGCTTCCCTCATCGGACGTGCATGTTATCCGGCGGCAGAGGCCGGTTCAGGTAACACAAGGCGCAAATGAGCTACACGGACGCGGCGACAGGGCGACCCTGCTTGCGCGCCCGCTCCCGCTTGCGCGCTGCCTTGAGCGTGCGGCGAAGCATGCGGCGCTGAAGTGCCTTGCCCGCGAGGATCCCGAGGATCGACGCCGCTGCTGCGAATGGCCACAGCACGAGCAGCGCGATCAGAGTGCCCGAGAAGCCCGCCTGCGGCGGGTTGAGCGAGACGAGCACGGTCAGCGGCAGCGCCAGCACCCAGGGCTTGCGGACCAGGAACCCGAACAGGAAGCCGAGCAGCGCGGTGATCTCCACCGGCGCAAGGGCGGGGAACGGCATCAGCGGCCACACGCCCGGGAGCAGGAGCCCCGTGGCTATGCCGAACAGCAGCGCACAGATTCCCATCAGCCTCAGCTGAGCCCAGCGGATCTTGATGCGCGGTCTGTCCATGAGAGGTGGTTTTCCCCGGTTCTTCCTTTCTCCATGCAAGTTTGCGGTCCTTCCGTCCGCCCGGGCTCCCACCCTTTTTGGCCATGGTTCGGGCACTTCTCATCTGCTCCGACGACGGCTGCGCGGCGGTTTTCGAGGCGATCGGCTCGATCGAGGAGATCGACACGCTCGCATGCGAGTGCGGCTGCGGCCTGGCCGTCGTCGGCTGGCCGGAGTTCATGAGCGAGAACGGCCACGTAGAGCCACTCGAGTTGACGCTTATCGCCGCCTGACATGCAGGGGCGGGCCAGCGGCCGCTCAGTTTCTCCCCGGCGGCCTCGCGGCCCGATCCCTTCTGACCGGCTATTTGAGCCGGAAAGCTTTGATGCGATCGGCGTAGGCGGGCTCGTCGAGCGCGTATACGCCGTAGGCCAGCGACTGGATGAGACTGAGTAGCGCCGTGTGCGAGCGGACGTACGCGGGTCCGTTCGACGAGTAGTACAGGCGCTGATCGGCAAGCTTGGCGACTTCGGAGAGCGTGGCGTCGGCGATGGCGATCGTGTCCGCCTTGCGGTGGCGGGCGAGCTTCATCGCGCGCACGACCAGCGGGTGCGGGCGGCCGGCGGAAAAGCCGATCACGAGCGTGTTCTCGTCGATGCGGCCGAGGCGGGCGAGGCCTTCCTGCGACGGGCTGGCAACAACCTCGCAGCGGAGGTCGAGCAGCATCAGCAGGTGCCGCAGGTAGCTCGCGAAGAAGGCCATCTGGTCCGTGCCGCAGAGCACAATCCGCTCCGCGCGCGAGATCAGCTCGATCGACGCCGCCACCTCGTCACGGTCCACCTTGCGCGCGGTGTCCTCGAGGTTCGTGTGGTCGGCGGCGAGCGACGCCTCGAAGTCGGTCTGGTCGATCGGGAACAGCGGCGGGGCGTTCAGCTCGGGCGCTGTGCCGTTCGACGACTCGCGCGCGCGCCGGTACTCGTCGCGCGCGGCGGCCTGCAGCTCGGGGAAGCCCTCGAACCCGAGTGCCTGCGCGAAGCGCACCACGGTCGAGCTCGAGGTTGAAGCGCGGCGGGCGAGCTCCTCAGCCGTTTGGAACGCGGCCTCGTCGAGGTGGTCGACGATGTACTGGCCGACGTCCTTCTGCGAGCGGGAAAACTCGTCGAAGCGTTGCCTGATCTCCTCGCTGAGGGTCAGGGCACTGGTGCCTGCACGGGTCACGCGGCACTGATTCCACCGCGGGGCGAAAGTTCCTTCCGCTCAGACGAACTTCGGGTAAAGCGTCATGCCGCCGTCGACGAACAAGGTAGACCCGACGACGTACTCGGCCTCCGGCCCGGCGACCCACGCGATCGCCGCCGCGATCTCCTCGGGCTTGCCCGTGCGACCGAGCGGGATCTCGTCCTCCACCGCGGCCCGCTTCTTGGGATCGTCGATCAGCTCCTGGTTGATCGGGGTGAGAATCGCGCCCGGCGCGACGTTCACCACGCGGATCCCGGAGGGCGCGAGCTCGCGCGCAACCGTCTGCGCGAACAGCTTCATCCCGCCCTTCGACGCGCAGTAGTGGCCGAACTGCGGCCACGGGATCACCTCGTGCACGCTCGACACGTTCACGATCGCGCCCTTGATGCCGGCGTCGAGCATCCCGCGCGCCGCCTCGCGCGTGCAGAGGAAGGCGCCGGTGAGGTTCACGCCGAGCACCCTGTTCCACTCGTCGAGCGGCATGTCGACCAACCTGAACGGCTTCTCGACGCCCGCGTTGTTCACGAGCAGGTCGACCGGGCCGCCGAGCTCCTCGCGCGCCTGCGCGAACATCGCCACCACGTGGTCCTCGTCCGAGACGTCGGCCGCAATGGCCACGGCGCTGCCCCCGGCGTCGGCGATCTCCTTCACCGCACTGTCCGCCTGGTCGGACGGCCCGACGTAGTTCACCACCACCGCTGCGCCGTCGGCGGCGAGCCGAGCGGCGGTCGAGCGCCCGATCCCCGTGGCCGCGCCCGTGACGAGGGCGCGGCGGCCCGCTAGCGGTTCACCGTTCGTGGGCATGGCGGTGCAATCTAGTGCGAAGCCCGCGCGGACGTCCCGGGCAGGTGGCACGCCGGTAATCTGGGCCCGGCATGGCGCAGCAGCTGAAGATGCTCCAGCGCGTCTCCTACGACGATCTCTACCGGCGCTGGGAGAAGGGCAACTGGAGCGCGACCGAGATCGATTTCACGGAGGACCGCCGCCAGTGGCATGAGGTCTTCAGCGACCTCGAGCGCAAGGCAGCGCTGTGGAACTACGCGATGTTCCTTCACGGCGAGGACTCCGTGGCGGACAACCTGTCGCCGTTCATCGAGGCCGCGCCACGCGAGGAGCAGAAGTACTTCCTCGCCACCCAGCAGGTGGACGAGGCGCGCCACGCGGTGTTCTTCGGCCGCTTCATGCGCGAGGTGGTGGGTAACGGCGAGAGCTACGCGGCCTCGTTGGAATCCACGCGCCCACAGCTCACGTGGGGCTTCCGCAAGGTGTTCGAGCGGCTCGACAAGATGGCCGCCGAGCTGCGCCGCGACCGCTCGCGGACGAAGCTCGCGCAGGGCATCGCGCTCTACCACATCCTGATCGAGGCCTCGCTCGCGCAGCCCGGCCAGCACTTCATCGAGAGCTATCTCGAGGAGCGCGACATCCTCCCCGGCTTCCGCTCCGGCATGGCCAACGTGTCGCTCGACGAGCAGCGCCACATCGGCTTCGGAGTGAAGCTGCTGTCGGACCTGGTCGAGGAGGACCCGGAGTGCCGCGACGCGGTGGCCGAGCTGCTGCGCGAGATGTTCCCCTATACCGCCGCGGTGTTCGTCCCGCCGAACTGGGACCGCCGTTACAGCGAGGTCTTCGGCTTCACGATCGAGGAGATCTTCGCCGAGGGGATGATGTCCATCGAGACGAAGATGCGCACCGCCGGCATGCCGCTCGAGCAGCTTCCGGGCATGCCGGTGCGCTTCGACCTCCCGGTGGAGGAGCGCGTCCGGCGCGCGCTCGTGCTGCTCCAGGCCGGCGTGCTCGGGGAGAAGAACGGCCCTGTCTCCCGTGAGCCGGAGGTGCTCGAGCTGCTGTTCGACTCGGTGCGGACGTCGGTCGATCCGCGCCACTCGCACGGGCGGCCGACGACGATCCAGTGGGACTTCAGCGACGCCGAGCCCTGGTACCTGCACGTGGAGAACGGCGACACGCGCGTGGCGCAGGGTCACGCGACCCGCACCGACATCACGCTCCGCTGCCGCTACGAGGACTGGGTCGACGTGATGGGCGGCCGTGCCGACCCGCGGCTTCAGATGCTGAAGGGGAGGCTGCGGCCCAAGGGAAATCCGATCGCCCTGTGGCGGATGCAGAAGCTGTTCGGGCGGTAATGGGCTAGGACGGCCATGGCTTCGGTGGACATCCGCCCGCTTGCGGTCACCGACGCTCGTTCGCTCGCGCAGCTCTACGCCGAGAACCGCGAGTTCCTGGCGCCGCTCGAGCCGCTGCGCCCGGACGCCTTCTACACGTTCGAAGGCCAGCGCCGGCACATCGCGCAGCTCACGGACCGCCGCTCATCCGGCACGGCGTACCCGTTCTTGATCATCGCGAGCGGCAAGCTCGCCGGCGCGATCAACCTGTCGAACGTCGTGCGCGGCGCGTTCCAGAGCTGCAACGTCGGCTACTGGGTGGCCGAGGAGTACAACGGCCGCGGCTACGCCACCGCCGCGCTCGGGCTCGTGTGCGAGCGCGCGTTCGGCGACCTCGGCCTACATCGCATCGAGGCCGGCACACTGCTCCACAACCTCGCCTCGCAGCGGGTGATCGAGAAGAACGGCTTCACCCGCATCGGGATCGCGCCGCGCTATCTGCAGATCGCCGGCGCGTGGTCGGATCACGTGCTGTTCCAGAAGACGGCGGAGGGTTAGACGACCGCCGGCCTCAGCGCGGGATCCTCCTCGTGCTCCTTGAAGAAGCTCACGATCGGTCCCACGTACTCCTCGAGCCGCGGGCAGCGCAGGCCGTTGCGGGCGAGGATCTCGTCTGCCTCGCGGGTGTCGAAGCGCACCGGGTGGTTGAGGTAGCGGATCGCTTCGTGCGGGACGCCGCCGTAGAGGTCGCGCACCGGCTTGAAGCGCAGCGCGTTCTCGATCAGCTTCGGCGACACCCGCATGCCGGGGTCCTTGCCCGCGTACTCGCGGCTGAAGATGCGGCCCACCTCGGCGGCCGTCACGGGGTCGGGATCAACCAGGTGGAGCGTCGCTCCCACAGCCTTCGGATCGTCGGCGGCAACCACCATCGCGTCGACGATGAAGTCCACAGGCACGCAGTTGAACGGCGCTTCCGCGCGCCCGAACTGCGGGATCGGCAGCCCCTGCTTCTGCGAGCGCGAGATCGTGCGCAGGAAGTAGTACGGGCCGTCGAACTTCTGCGTCTCCCCCGTCTTCGAGTCGCCGACCACGATCGCCGGCCGGTAGATCGTCGTCGGCACCTTGTCCATCGCCTCGTGCACCCACAGCTCGGCCTGGAACTTGGTCGACTCGTAGTGGTTCTTGAACCCCTGGCCTAGCGACAGCTCGTGCTCGTAGACAACGCCCGTGCGGTCGCCCGCCACGTAGGCGGTGCTCACGTAGTTGAGGCGCTCGAGCTTCTCGCAGCGCGCGCACAGCTCGAGCACGTTGCCCGTGCCGTCCACGTTCACCCGCTGGGCCACCTCGAGCGGCACTGCGAGGTTGTAGATCGCGGCCAGGTGGTAGGCGTGCTTGACCTTCGAGGTCAGGCGCTCGTAGGTGTCGTCGTCGAGCCCCAGGCGGCGATCGGCGATGTCGCCCTCCACGATCTCGATGCGCCCGTCCGCGATCGCGACAGCCTCCTGCCGGGCGATCTCCGCGAAGCGCGGCTCGACGAGCGCGGCCACCTGCGCCTTGGAATCGCGCTCCAGCAGGTCGCGCACGAGGCGCTTCCCGATGAACCCGGGGAAGCCGGTGAAAAAGATGAGGCCGCCTGGCACGGCGGGGCAGTCTAAACGGCGGTCTGCAGTCGGGAGTCCACAGTCCGCAGACTCGTGGTCAGCTTGCCAGGCCCTTGCGATCTTCCGCCATGCGCGCCTCCGTCACCGGATCGGGCTTGTCCTCCTGCTTCAGGCGGCTCCCGATCGTCAGCAGCACGGCAGTCGAGGCGATCGCGTGGATGCCGATCGCGAGGATCAAAAACCACCAGCTGCCCGTGGCAAGCGACACAATCGCGCCGACCACCAGCACCACCGCGAACGTGAAGCCGATCATCAGTCTTGTTCCAGAACTCATAGCCCGGGGTTGCCCGGGTGCCGAGCGGCAAAACGAGTGATCAGCCAGCCAGCTCGGCGATGATCTCGATCACCTTGTCAGGCATCGAGAGGAACGGTGAGTGGCTCGCCGGGAGGCGCCGCACGTCGCCCGCTCGCTGCGACAGGTGTTCCTGGGCGAAGACGGGGATCGCGTTGTCGTTGTCGCAGATCACGTAGGTGCTCTGCACGCCGCCGCGCCAGGCCACCTCTCGGACCGGCTGTTGGAACGACGGGAGCGACTGCGGCTCGAGCCTGCTGGCCGCGAACTCCGCGTCCTCGGGCGAGCAGTCGTTGAAGAAGATCTCCTCCGCGCGGGTCACCGTCGTACTGCGCTCGCCGTCCTTGATCCACCAGTCCGGCTCGACGCCACCGACGACCGACAACAGCGACTCGCCCTCGTCGAGCATGAACGACGTCACGTAGAGCAGGTGAGCGACGTTGTCCGTGCCCACGGCGGCCTGCGTGACCGGGATGCCGCCGTACGAATGCGCGACCAGCAGCACCTCGTTGTCGATCCCGGCGAGGATCCCGCGCAGGTGCTCGACGTCGCCGTAGGAGTCCGCGAGCGCGCTCGGGTCGGGGCCGCTGCTCGGGTTCGCGACCGTGTGCACGTCGAAGCCGCGCTCGCGCAGCGGACCCTCAACCTTGGACCAGGCCCAGGGCCCATGCCAGGCGCCGTGCACCAACACGATCGATCGCGAGCCGGCCATGAGGCGCGCAGCCTAACCGCTACGCGGCTTCGCCGAGCGCGCGTCTCGCGGCCGCCTCGTTGGGGTAGCCGCAGACCGAGTCGATCAGCCCGTCGCGGAAGTGCCACACCCACGCCACGGTGGCCGCGCAACCGCGGCCGCGCTCGGACACGACGCCAACGCCCAGCACGCGGTTGTCACTCACCTGCTCGAGCGTGCGGACCCAGACGCTCACCGTCATGCCGCTGCGGCGCTGCACCCAATCCCAGGCGGCGTCGAAGCCGCGCAGCGTGTCGCCCACCAGCCCTAGTTCGTCGACAGGCCGGACCTCCAGTGACTGGTGACAGAAGCCGCGCAGGATGTCGGGCTCGTTCTTCGCGAACGCTTTGTAGGCGAGCCGGACGAGCTCCTCCGGACTGCGGATGCCATGCCCCCTTGCAACTCTCGCCCCTGCCTCCTGCGGCACGCTTTCGACCCCCTCCCCTAGGCGCCGTTTTACCCGCTATTCGAGTGAAACCGAACCATTCCTTGGGCACTTGGCCGGGAACTTGGCGCCTAGGAGCCAGCCCCATTTGCGCGGGCCGCCCCGCGCGCCTCGCCGCTCTCGACCCGGGCCCGTTGCGGACCGACCGTGTAGCGCGGATCGGCCGCGGACTGGAACCCCGCGCGGAAGACCGCCCAGCGCTCGGTGATGACACCGGCGGTGAGCACCGCGCCGCCTGCGATGGCCGCGGCGCGGGAGTGGCCACCGCGTGCCGCGATCAGCCCGGCTCCCGCGATGTTGAGCGCACCGGCCAGGCGCGAGAGCTTGCCCGCCGCGCCCTTGCGATACGGCTCGCCGAGCTGGCCCAGCGCGCGCTCCATCGTCAGCGCAGCGCCGACGGCAAGGGCGGCGCCGCCAATGGCGAGGCGCCTAGCGGGCGCAGCGTGACGCAGCGGCGTGGTGATCGTGGCCGCCGCGCCCGCGCTCGCCGCCGAGCCGCCCGCGAACACGAACGGCAGGGTGAAGCGGGCGCCGTGCCAGGCCGGCACCGAGGTGTTGGCGAGCAGGCCCGCGGTGTAGGTGGCGAGCGGCAGCCCGAGCGCCGCGGACGCCGCCTTGGCGGTCCCGCCGGCCTCCGCGGGCACGAGGTCGGTGAGCTCGGCGCCGGCGGCCACGCTCGTGGCGGCGCCGAACGCCGCGAGGATCCACGACCCCACGCTCATCGGCGACGTGACCTTGAACAGCCGCAGCATGTTGAGGAAGCGCTCGGGGCGCCCGAGGTCCGAGATCAGGAGCGGTGGGCTCGCCGAGAGGGCGACCAGCGAGTTGATCCAGGCGCGGCGCTCGAGCTCGCGGTTGCCCCGCAGGCCCGCCGCGAACGCGAGGCCGGCAGACGCGCCGGCCAAGCCGCCCGCGAAGAAGTAGAACGGCACCTCGGGCTTCCACACCGGTTGCTTCAGCACCGGCTGCCCGTAGTAGGACTGCGGCTCGGCCCGCGGCACCATTGCGCGCTCGCGCGTCACCGGCGGCCCCCGAACACAGCCGCGGCAATGCCCGCGCCCAGCGCCAGGGCGCCGGCGAACACGCCGGTCCACACCTGGCCGACGTCGCGCGTGGTCGACACCGGATCCGGTGGCAGGCCGTAGACCTCCGGCTCGTCGAGCAGGAGGAAGAAGGCGCCGAAGCCCTTCACGCCGTCATCGGAGTCGGCGCCGTAGAGCCGGGCCTTCGTCTGGCCCGCGTCGACCATGCGCTCGAGCCGCTTCTCGGCGCGCTCGCGCAGCTCGTCGAGCTCGCCGAACTGGATCGAGTTGGTCGGGCACGCGTGCGCGCAGGCCGGCTCCATGTCGTCGCGCAGGCGGTCGTAGCAGAGGGTGCACTTCCACACGCGGCCGTCGTCCTCGCGGCGGTCGATCACGCCGAACGGGCAGGCGGGAATGCAGTAGCCGCAGCCGTTGCAGATGTCCTCCTGCACCACCACGGTGCCGAACTCGGTGCGGAACAGCGCGCCCGTCGGGCAGACGTCGAGACAGGCGGCGGAGGTGCAGTGCTTGCAGACGTCGGACGACATCAGCCAGCGCACGCCGTCGCCGTCCTGGTAGGTCTGGAGGCCCCAGCCGTCGCTGGCGTTCGCGCGCTCGGCGGCGGTCACGAGGTCGTCGGCCGCGGCCTCGGCGCCCACCGGCTTGCTCTGCTCGATGAACGCCACGTGCCGCCACGTGTTCGCGCCGAGGGAGAGCGTGTTGTCGTAGGAGTGGCCGCTGAACCCGCTCATGTCGTCGGGAACCTGGTTCCACTCCTTGCACGCCACCTCGCACGCCTTGCAACCGATGCAGATCGACGTGTCCGTGAAGAAGCCCATCCGTTTCGTGTCAGTGCCCATGCCCTATGCCCTATGCCCTATGCCCTTTGACCCCAGCTCTGCTGCGGTACTCGTCAACGAAGTCCAGTAGTGCCTTGCCCCGCGGCCGGCGCCCGGGGCGCACATCGCACGTCGCCGCCTTGACCTCCTGGATGTGCACGTTCGCGTCGAGCGCCAAAGAGAACAGGTCGTTCACGCTGTCGCCGGTCACGAGGCCGCGCGAGCCCCAGTGGTACGGCAGCCCGACCTGCTGCAGCCTCTGCCCTTGCACCTCGATCGGGCGCACACGGTCGGTGACCATCACGCGCGCCTCGATCGCGGTCCGCGCCGTGATCACCGTCGCCCAGTCGCCGTGCTCGAGGCCGCGCTCCTCGGCGAGCTCGGGGCTCACCTCGCAGAACAGCTCGGGCTGGAGCTCCGACAGGTAGCGCAGCGTGCGCGACATCCCTCCCGCGGTGTGGTGCTCGGTGAGCCGGTAACTCGTGAGGACGTACGGGAAGACGCTGCTGCGGTGCGGGTTGTAGCGGTTCTGGTCGAGGTCGTAGAGCTGCCGCGTGGGGTTCCATTGCTGCGTATAGAGCGGGTTCTCGAACGGCGACTCCTGCGGCTCGTAGTGCGTCGGCAGCGGACCGTCGATCACCCCGGACGGCGCGTACAACCAGCCGAGCCCGTCCGGGTGCACGATGAACGGCTCGCGGCCGGTGAGCGCGGCGAGCCCGGTGGCGTCCTCGGGCGGCACATAGTCGGGCGCCTTGTCACGCGTGAAGTCGGGCGAGTCGTAGCCCGTCCAGGATTCCTTCTCCGCGTCCCACCACATGTACTTCTTGCGCTCGGACCACGGCCTGCCCTGCGGATCGGCGGACGCGCGGTTGTACATGATCCGCTGGTTCTTCGGCCACGACCAGGCCCACTCTGGCGCGACCCAGGTCTGCTCCCGCCCCGGCTTCTTGCGCGCCGACTGGTTCACGCCGTCGGTGTAGATGCCGGTGTGCAGCCAGGAGCCGGATGACGTCGAGCCGTCGTCCTTCAGCTCGTCGTAGGCCTTGATGAACTCGCCCGTCTCGAGGTTCCTGCCGTTGATCTCCTGGAGGATCACCTCGGCGTCGGGCTCGGCGTGCGCGCCCACGGTCGGGTAGTCCCACGTGAGGTCGAGCACCCCGCGGTCGCGCCGTTCGCTGGACGCCGCGAGCTTCTCCCGGATCTTGCGACCCAGGTGGTAGAAGAAGTGCAGCTCCGAGCGGCACTCCTCCGGCGGGTCGACCGCCTTGTGGTGCCACTGGAGCAGCCGCTGCGTGTTGGTGAACGTGCCGTCCTTCTCCGTGTGCGCGGCGGCCGGCATGAAGAACACCTCGGTGGCGATCGACTCCGTCGCGAGCTCACCCGTGTCGATCTCCGGCGAGTCGCACCAGAAGGTCGCCGTCTCGATCATGTTGGTGTCGCGCACCACGAGCCAGTCGAGGTGGGATAGGGCGAGCCTCTGGAGCTTGCCGTTGGCCGAGCCCACCGCCGGGTTCTCGCCGACGACGAAGAAACCCTTCACCTCGTCGTCGAGCATCCGCAGGGTGGTGGCGTAGTGTGAGTGGTCGCCGTCGATCTTCGGCACGCGGTCGAAGCAGAAGTCGTTCTCGGGCGTGGCGGCGTCGCCCCACCACGCCTTCA
The DNA here is from genome assembly GCA_036555755.1 of Thermoleophilaceae bacterium. Taxonomy (GTDB): domain Bacteria; phylum Actinomycetota; class Thermoleophilia; order Solirubrobacterales; family Thermoleophilaceae; genus JAICJR01. Next base: position 14,134 of record DATBKS010000236.1, on the reverse strand, counting down.
GCAGGCTCGTCATGTACGAGCGCAGCTCCGCCCACGCGCCCGTGCTCGGCCCCTTGATCTCCGCGAAGGTCGCGAGCGTCGGCTCCTCACGCGGCTCCGGCATCGGGATGTAGCTCGGCAGGATGTTGTAGAGCGTCGGGATGTCCGTCGAGCCCTGGATGTTCGCGTGGCCGCGCAGGGCCAGGATGCCGCCGCCCGGCCGCCCCTGGTTGCCGAGCAGGAGCTGGACGATCGAGGCGCTGCGGATGTACTGGACACCCACGGTGTGCTGCGTCCAGCCCACCGAGTAGACGAACGCGGAGGTGCGCTCGCGGCCCGAGTTCTCGCAGAGCGTCTCGGCCACCTTGAGGAAGGTCTCGCGCGGCACGCCGCACAGCTGCTCGACGACCTCCGGCGTGTAGCGATGGAAGTGCCGCTTCAGGATCTGGAAGACGCAGTTCGGATCCTCGAGCGTCTCATCCTCGCGCGGCAGCTCGCCGCGCTCGAGCTCGATGCCGTGGGCGCCGTGGGCCTGCTCGCCGGACACCCCGCCGCCCGTGTCCTCGGCCTCGGCGTAGGCCCAGGTCTCGTTGTCGTACTCCCGCTTCTCGGGATCCCAGCCGGAGAAGAACCCATCGAGGTCCTCGGTGTCCTGGAAGCGCTCGTCGATGATCGCGCGCGCGTTCGTGTACTCCTCGACGTACTCGCGGAACTCGCGCCCGCTCTCGAGGATGTAGTTGACCACCCCGCCGAGGAACGCGATGTCGCTGCCCGCGCGCAGCGGCACGTGCAGGTCCGCGATCGCGCTCGTGCGCGTGAAGCGCGGATCGATGTGGATCACCTTCGCGCCGCGCTCCTTAGCCTCGACCACCCACTGGAAGCCCACGGGGTGGCACTCGGCCATGTTGGACCCCATGATCACGATGCAGTCCGAGTTCTGCAGATCCTGCTGGAACGTCGTCGCGCCGCCTCTACCGAACGAGGCCCCCAGACCGGGAACCGTGGCGCTGTGTCATATGCGTGCCTGGTTCTCGATCTGGATCGCGCCGAGCGCCGTGAAGAGCTTCTTGATCAGGTAGTTCTCCTCGGTGTCGAGCGTCGCGCCGCCGAGGAAGGCGAAGCCGCGTGTGCGGTTGAGTGCGAGGCCCTGGTCGTTCTTGGCCTCCCACGTGTCCGCGCGGGCGGCGATCACGCGGTCGGCGATCATGTCGGTGGCTGTGTCGAGGTCGAGGTGCTCCCAGTCGGTGGCGTACGGCCGGCGGTACTTGACTTTCATCTCGCGCAGCGGGTTGTTCACGTACTGCTCGCTCGCGGCGCCCTTCGGGCAGAGCCGCCCGCGCGAGATCGGGCTGTCCGGATCGCCCTCGATCTGGATCACCTTCTCGTCCTTGACGAAGACCTTCTGCCCGCAGCCGACGGCGCAGTAGGGGCACACCGACTGCACCACCCGGTCGGCGGTCTTGGTGCGAGGCTCGAGCTTGGCTGAGCGCTTCGACCGCGCGGCCCGGCCGGTGCCGAGTGGATCGCGAAGCTGCTTGACCAGCGGAAGCATTCGCCTCGCGATTACCCGCTGGCTGGCGTGCCTAAGCGCAATCGGTTAGGTTCGAATCCACCCCCAGGACTCGCGAGAAGGAGACATATGAAGCTGAGGCGCGGTCTTCTCGTCTTGGTTGCCGCGGGCGCAATGGCCCTGACGCTCAGCGGCTGCTTTGTCATCGTCAGCGACACCCCGCTGCAGGAGAACGTGATCGGCGATGTGATCGTCCACACGATCACGTGCGTCAGCGATTCCACCATGGGCGCCTCCTGCCCCGACACGGGCAACTCCGACGCGAACTTCACCTCGACAGACCCCGAGGGCCAGCTTCTGCTCGCCTACCGCGTTCCCGACGGCTACGGCGCGCCGACGCAGATCGCCTCGACGTCTGGCAGTCCGCAGCTCGTGATGAACGCGAACCCGAGCTACGTGACCCAGCTGACGTCCCTTTCTCCGCCTCCCAGCGGGGAGCACTGGGTGGGCTACATGTCCGCGGCTTTTGATCCGGCAAACAACGCCCAGTACACGTTCGACACGCGCTTCACGCGCCCACCGCCGCAGGGCGGGGTGCCATCCGGCGCTCCGTTCAAGTACCTGACGGTTACGGGTGCGCGCGAGACGAGCAGCGATCCGATGGACAACCTCCTCCCGAGCCGGGCACTCGACTGCGGGACGACCTTCAAGGAGCTGCACGGGGTCCCGCTCGACCCGATGACCAGCCCGCTCCCGACGGACCTCACGACCTGCGTCGACTCCCCCGCGGTGGCCGCCGACGCCACTGCGCTCCCCGACGACGGGGTGCTGCTCACGCGCGACCTCGCGATCGCGCCGGGCACAGCGGTAGCCAGCCGCAACAGCACGGTGAACGTGCCGTTCACGCTCAACTACGTCGGGCCGTCCGACCTGTCGCTCGTGTTCACGCTCGCCTCGAGCATCAGCGGCCTGACCGGGGCGACGGCTGCGCCCGCGAATCCGACGTTCAACCCGCCGTCCAGCAGCTCCACGGTGCAGAACGCCGTGGTGAAGGTGCCGGCGGGCGCCAAGCCCGGGACCTACAGCGTGCCGTTCAGCGCGACGCTCGCGAACGGCCAGACGCGCAACGCCGTGGGCACGCTCACCGTGCTGCCGGACTCGGAGGGCCCGCGCGTGACGATCTCGATCCCCAAGCTGCGGCTCTCGAAGGCGTCGAAGGGCCTCAAGATCAAGGTCGGCTGCAGCGAGGACTGCTCGATCGTGGCGACTCTGACCGCGTCATCGAAGGCGCTCACGGTGGCGAAGACGGTGAAGCTCGGCGGCGCGAAGACGAAGCTCGCCGCCGCGGGCAAGAAGACGCTGACCGTGAAGCTCAACCGCACCGGCAAGAAGAAGGTCAAGGCACTCGCGAAGCGTCACCGCAAGCTCAAGGCGAAGCTCACCGTGGTCGCGACCGACGGGCTTGGCAACAAGACCAGAGCGTCGAAGAGCCTGAGCCTCAAGTAAATGGCGGGCGCCCCGGCCGCCGATTCGGCCGGGGCGCCACGTCTGGCCCTTTAGGAGAGGGTTGGCGCGGGATTTGGCTCCAGCGCCAAGTCGAGCACCTCGTCCACCGTCATTACCGGGTGGAAGCTGAGCTGCTCGCGCACGTCCTCGGGAACATCGTCGAGGTCCGCACGATTTCGTTCGGGCAGGATCACGTCGGTGAGTCCTGCCGCGTGGGCCGCAAGAACCTTCTGCTTGAGGCCGCCGATCGGGAGCACGCGGCCCTGGAGCGTCACCTCGCCGGTCATGCCAACGGTGTGGCGAACCGGGCGCCCCGACAGGAGCGACGAGAGCGCGGTGACCATCGTCACCCCGGCACTCGGTCCGTCCTTCGGGATCGCGCCCGCGGGCACGTGCACGTGGAAGCGCCGGCCGTCGAGCTCATCGCGCTCGATGCCGAGCTCGTCGACGTGGGCTCGCACCCAGGTGAGCGCGATCTGCGCCGACTCCTTCATCACGTCGCCGAGCTGGCCGGTGAGCGTCAGCCCGGACTCGCTGCCTGGCATCGCGCTCGCCTCTACGAACAGCACCTCACCGCCGGTGTTCGTCACCGACAGTCCGGTGGCGACGCCGGGGAGCGCCGTGCGCTCGGCCGCCTCGTGGAACACCTTCTGGCGCCCGAGTGCGTCGCGCACCGCGTCGATGTCGACGGCCACTGGGGCCGACGCCTCATCGCTTGCGATCCGTGTGGCGATCTTGCGCAGCACCGTGCCGAGCTCGCGCTCGAGCTGGCGCACGCCCGCCTCGCGCGTGTAGTCGGTGACGATCAGGCGCAGGACGTCGTCCTCCACCGTCACCTCGTCCTCGCGCAGGCCGTTGCGCTCCAGCTGACGCGGCCACAGGTACCCGCGCGCAATCGCCACCTTCTCCGCGGTGGTGTAGCCGTCGAAACGGATCACCTCCATGCGGTCGAGCAGCGGCGCCGGGATCGTGTCGGCCACGTTGGCCGTCGCGATGAACAGCACCTGCGACAGGTCGAGCTCCACGTCCAGGTAGTGGTCGCGGAACGAGTGGTTCTGTGCCGGGTCGAGGACCTCGAGCAGCGCAGCCGAGGGGTCGCCGCGCCAGTCGGCGCCGACCTTGTCGACCTCGTCGAGCATGATCACCGGGTTCATCGTCCCGGCGTCGCGCAGGGCACGGACCAGACGGCCGGGCAGCGCGCCGATGTAGGTGCGCCGGTGGCCGCGGATCTCCGCCTCATCGCGGACGCCGCCGAGTGAGATGCGGACGAACTCGCGATCGGTCGCGCGCGCGATCGACTCGCCCACGGACGTCTTGCCGGTGCCGGGCGGTCCGATCAGCGTGAGGATCGCGCCGGAGCGCTTGTCCTCGGGCACGCCGCGCTCCTTGCGCAGCTTGCGCACGGCCAGATACTCGGTGATGCGGTCCTTCACGTCCTCGAGACCGGCATGGTCTGAGTCGAGCACCTCGCGCGCGTAAACGGGGTCGAGCCGCTCGTCCGAGCGCTCCGACCACGGCACGGAGATGAGCCAGTCGAGGTAGGTGCGAATCATCGACGCCTCGCCCGACTGCTCGCCCATGCGCTCGAGGCGGTCCAGCTCGCGGTCGGCCTGCTCGCGCACGGCCTCCGGCATGCCGGCTTCCTCGATCTTGGTGCGGTACTCGTCGACGATCGAGCCGTCGTCCTCGCCGAGCTCCTTGCGGATCGAGTCCATCTGCTTGCGCAGGAAGTACTCACGCTGCTGCTGCTCGGCGCCCGACTGCACGTCGTCGCGGATGCGCTGACGCACCTGGAGCTCCGCCAGCCGCTCACGCTGAAGGCGCACGGCAAGCTCGAGCCGCTCGGTCACGTCGATGGTCTCCAGCAGTTCGACCTTCTGCTCGAAGCTGATCTCCGGCGAGTAGCCGGCGCTGTCGGCCAGCGCACCCGGCTCGGCGATCGAGCGCAGGAACGACGCGATGCGGCCGTCGTCGCCACGCATGTCGAGGATCTCCTCGACAACGGCGCGGTACTCACGCTCGAGCTCACGCGTGCGACCGTCCACAGGCGTGTCGTCGGGGCGCGGGTCGGCGTCCACGCGCAGCCGCCCGTCGGGGCCGCTCTGAGCGGCGCCGATCACGGCGCGGTGCAAGCCGGCAAGCGTCACGGCACGCCCGCCACCGGGCAGGCGCACGCGATCAGACACCTCGGCAACGGTGCCGACGCTCGCAAAATCGTTCTCGTGGCGCGGGACGAGCAGCACGCGTTCTGCGTCGCCGACATCCACGGCCAACGTCAGGTTCATGTGCGGGAAGACGACGGTGTCTTCCAGCGGCACGAGTATCAAGGTTTCCAAAGCTTCACTCCCTAAAGGTGCTTATGTTCCGTAAGTAATGATACTGCGGAGTATGGAGACCTCCGAGCGCTGGATCGTCGACGGGATGAACGTGATCGGCTCGAAGCCGGACGGCTGGTGGCGCGACCGGCCGGCGGCGATGAGGGCCTTCGCCGAGCAGCTCGGCGAGTGGGCTGAGGGCCGCGACGTGACAGTCGTCTTCGACGGTCGCCCGTTCGAGGTATCCGTCGACGGCGTGCGCGTGGAGTTCGCGACTCGTCGCGGACCGAACGCTGCCGACGACGACATCGTGCGCCTCGTCGAGGCGTCCCAGGATCCGAGCGGGCTGCGCGTGGTCACCTCGGACCACGACCTCGGGCGGCGGGTAAGAGAGCTTGGCGCCGAAGTGCTCTCCTCAGGCGCCTTCAGAGGCATGTTCGGCGACTGACTTCGAGATTCCGATGGGCGAAAAAGGGGAATCCCAGAGGCAGGGATCCCCACCGTCACGGAGGAGCAAGCCATGTCGCCCCCAAGCTTCCAGACAGTCCGCCTGGCCCGCGGCCGTCATCAATCACCCGACCAGGGCGCCTGTGTAATGGAGCTCGCGTCGATGCTCGCCTGCGAGCCCTTCAGCGACCACCCGCGATCCGTCTGCCCCGTCATCGCCACCTTCCTGCGCGCGTACAACGACGGGCTGCCGGACGACCGCCGCCAGGAGCTCTACGCCTACGCCTCGAAGGTGGTGGGCTCGGCATCGGGCCGGCGCATCCGCCGCGCCCGGGCGCGCCGCTGTCTCACCTGGTACGCCAGCGAGGTGCAGGGCGCCGACGCCCCCTCCAGGGCGTCGCTCATCCTCGCGGGCTGGACGCTCGGCTCCGTGGGCCGCGCCGCGGCGCGCGCCTCGCGCTCGAGTATGCGCACGCACCGCAGCGTGCTGCGGCTGCTTGACGAGCTGGTCGCGCTCGGCGGTCCCGCGCCCGGCGTCCCGACGCTGAACCTAGAGCGCGTCGGTTCGGCGGAGAGCCTGCAGCCCCAGCTCTGACGGCGTGGTGTAGCCGCTCAGCGCCAGCGTGAGGTCGAAGTCCGCGAGCAGGCTGCGGAGCACCTGCTTGACGCCGTCGGTGCCGCCGAGCCCGAGCCCCCAGACGTAGGGACGGCCCACCAGCACCGCCCGCGCACCGAGCGCGATCGCCTTCACCATGTCGGCGCCGGTGCGGATGCCGCTGTCGAACAGGACGGGGTAGTCCTCCGGCACGGCCTCGACGACGTCGGGCAGCGCCTCGATCGCGGCGATCGAGCCATCCACCTGGCGGCCGCCGTGGTTCGACACGATCAAGCCGTCGATCCCCGCGTCCACCGCGCGGCGCGCGTCCTCCGGGTGCAGCACGCCCTTCAACAGGATCGGGAGGTCGGTGTGGTCTTGGAGGAACGCGATGTCGTCCCAGGTCAGTCCCGGGTTGGAGAACATCCCGGCCCACAGGCCGATTGCCGCCTGCGGGTCCTCCTCGGGCGCCTTCTCGAGCCGCTCGCGGAACGCCCGGTCGTGGAAGTAGTTGGCCACGCCCTCGCCCTTCAGGAACGGGAGATACGCGCGCGAGAGGTCGCGCGGGCGCCAGGCGAGGATGCGGGTGTCGACCGTCAGCACGATCGCGCTGTATCCCGCGTCCTTCGCGCGCGCCACGAAGCTCGCCGCCACCTCGTTGTCCGTCGGCCAGTAGAGCTGAAACCAGCGCGGCGTATCCCCCAGCTCGATCGCGACATCCTCCATCGTCGTCGAGGCCGCATTGCTCAGCACCATCGGCACGCCCAACTCGGCGGCCGCGCGCGCCACGGCCCGCTCGGCCTCCTCGTGCACGATCGACATCACGCCCACCGGCGCGAGCATCAGCGGCGCCGGCAGCTCGGTGCCGAGCACCGTTGTGCGCAGGTCGCGCTGCACCACGTCGACGAGCATGCGCGGCACGATCCGCCAGCGGTCGAAGCCGGTGCGGTTGGCGCGCATCGTGGTCTCCTCGCCGGCGCCGCCCGCCACGTAGCCGAATGCCTCGGCGGTGAGCGCCTGGGCGGCGGCCCCCTCGAGGCCGGCGTAGCTCGTGGCCAGCGCGGGCACCTGCCCGGCGAGGCCGGGGAGGTAGATCTCGAACTGGTAGTTGCCGTAGTTGGGAGGCGGTTCGCTCATGGGCGGTCTTATACACGCCGTAGGATCGGAGGCGATGACCGGACTGGTTGTGGCAAGCCTGCGGCGGCGGCTCGCGCGCACGCTGCTCACGGCGATGGGCATCGGCGTGGGAGTGGCGGCAGTGGTCGCGCTGATCTCGCTCGGCGACGGGCTCAAGCAGACAGCCGCCGGCTTCATCCACCTCGGCAAGGCGGATCTCGGCCTCTTCCAAAAGGGGATCTCGGACCCGACGGCTTCGGTACTGCCGGTCTCGATGGTGCCGCGCCTCGAGGCTCAGCCGGGGGTCGCGCGGGCGACGCCGGTGCAGCTCTTGACGGAGGCGATCCCCGGACAGGGAGCTGCCATCGCCTTCGGGCTCGACCCTGCGGGCTTCGATGCGCAGCGATTGGTTGTGCTGCGCGGGCGTCATTCGCTTGGGCCCGGGGAGGCGATGATCGGCGATCAGTTCGCCAAGCAGACTCACCTCGGGCCGGGCTCGAAATTGCTGGTGAAGAAGCGGCCTTTCGTTGTTACCGGCGTCTTCCACTCGGGCACGACCTTCCAGGATTCCGGCGTCGTGATCCCGCTTGCCGTCGCTCAGCGAATGGCGGGACACCCGGGTGGCGCGACGACCATCGCGGTCGCCCTGGATCGCGGCACGCGCGCCGGGCCGGCAGGCAAGCGGCTCGAGCGCCTTTTCCCCGGCACGGTGGTGATCAGCGATCCCGGCGCCGCCGCGCGGGCCGACGCCAACAGCCTGCTCGTGAGCAAGGCGGTGCTCGTGATCGTGGTGCTGGCGCTGGCGCTCGGCGGGATCGCGGTGACGAACACGATGGTGATGGCGGTGCTCGAGCGCGAGAGCGAGCTGGCGCTGCTGTCCGCCGTCGGCTGGAGCCGCTCGCGGGTGGCGGGCCTGATCCTCGGAGAGGGCGTCGGCGTGAGCCTCCTGGGCGCGGGCTTCGGACTCGCGCTGGGATTGGCGTTGAGTTCGGTGGCCGTGAAGGCGCTGTCGGCTCAGGCGTTCGTCACGCCGCACATCACCGCCTGGGGACTCGGCCGCGGCTGCCTCGTCGGCGTGGCCATCGGGGTGCTGGGCGGGCTCTATCCCGCCTGGCGGGTCACGCGGTTGATGCCGGCTGAATCGCTCGCGCGCGCGTAGCTACTCGCCCAGGATGCGGCCGTCCGCCATCCGCAGGGTGCGGTCGGCGTGGTGGCCCACCTCGGGGTCGTAGCTCACCACGAGCATCGTCATCCCGTAGCGCTCGCTCAGCGTCGCGAGCAGGTCCAGCACGCGCTTGCTCGAGTCCGAGTCGAGCGCGCCGGTGGGCTCGTCGGCCAGCAGCAGCCGCGGCCGGTTGGCCAGGGCGCGCGCCACGGCCACCCGCTGGCGCTCACCACCCGAGAGCTGCGAGGGAAGATGGTCGACGCGCTCCGCGAGGCCGACCTCGCCGAGCAGCTCACGCGCCCGCTCGCGCCGCTCGCGACGGCCGATTCCCGCGCCGATCAGCGGCACCTCGACGTTGCTGCCGGCGCTGAGCATCGGCAGCAGGTGATGGAGCTGGAAGACGAAGCCGACTTCCGAGCGGCGGTAGTCGGCGGGCTTCTCCAGCTCCTGCACGGCCACGCCGTCGACGGTGATCGAGCCGGAATCGGGCCGGAGCAGGCTGCCGACGAGGTTGAGCAGGGTGCTCTTACCGCAGCCGGACGGACCAGTGAGCGAGACGAACTCCCCTGGCTCGAGCCGCAGCGACACCTCGCGGACGGCGACGATGCGGCTGTCGTAGCTCTTCGAGACGTTCTCCACCAACACCTCGGCCCCGGCGCGCTGGCTGGTGGAGTGGCGGATGTCTGCTTGCGTGTCCGCTTCGGGCACTGGGAAGATCCTACGCGGATGGGCAGCTCTCTTCCGGGAATCGAGAAGCCCAAGCGCTTCCGGCCGAAGCTCCATTACGAGCTGATCGTCTGCGGACTGTCGGGGCACGAGCTGGTTGGGCTCGACGCCGACGAGCTGAGGCCGCAGGACTCGTTGTACGCGCGCGAGGGGCCCGGCGGGCTGCGCTGGTACCGCTGCCTGCGCTGCGACAGCTGGCTGCCGCTCGAGCAGCCGAAAGACTCCACTCGCCAGCACCCGCCCGACCGCGCCGAGATCGAGCTGCCGCTCCGCGGCCGCCCGCTCCGCGACAAGATCGTGCTGCGCGCCATCGCCGTCGACCGCGCGATCCACTTCGTCGTGCTGGCCGCGCTCGCGGTGGTGATCTTCTTCTTCGCCGCCAACTCGGACCGGCTGCGCGAGCCGGTCTATAAGGCGCTCGAGGATCTGCAGAGCGGCCTTGGCAGCCCGGCCGCGAGCCGCCACCACGGGATCATCTACGAGCTACACCACCTGTTCTCGATCGACTCGGGCACGCTCACGAAGATCGGCTTTCTGGTGGCGGCGTACGCCGTGCTCGAGGGCCTTGAGGCCGTCGGCCTGTGGCTAATGAAGCGCTGGGCGGAGTACCTGGCGTTCATCGCCACCACCGCGCTGATGCCGCTCGAGATCTATGAGCTCACCCGCCGCTTCTCGGCGCTGAAGGTCCTGACGCTGATCATCAACCTCGCCGTCGTGATCTACCTGCTCGTGGCCAAGCGGCTGTTTGGCCTGCGGGGCGGCGCCGCGGCGGAGCACGAGCAGCGCGAGCGCGACAGCGGCTGGGAGGCGATCGAGCGCGCCACGCCCGAGCTCGACACGCCCATGCCGAGCGAGGCGCCCGGGTGAGGCCCCTCGCGCTCCGGCCGGTGCTCCTCGTGGCGCTTGGCAAGAGCGCGCTCAACCTGGCCGTCGCGGGCCGCTACGGCTGGCACCGCGACGAGCTGTACTACGCGGTCGCCGGGCATCACCTCCAGGGCGGCTACGTCGACTTCCCGCCGGTCACCGCGCTGCTCGCAGCGTTCGGTCGCCTGTTGTGGGGAGACTCGCTCTACGGCCTGCGCGTGTTCGCGATCCTCGCGGGCGCCGCTGTCGTCGTCCTCGCCGCGGCGATCTCGCGCGAGCTCGGCGGTGGCAGGCGCGCGCAGGTGCTGGCAGCTGTGCTCGTCGGCTTCTCCCCCATCCTCGTTGCCACCAACGGACTGTTTCAGCCGGTCTCGTTCGACCAGCTCGCGACGATGGTCGTGCTGTTTCTCGCGCTGCGGATCGCGCTCGGGCGTGGGAGCTGGCCGCTGCTCGGGCTCGCGATCGGGGTCGGGCTCGAGACCAAGTACACGCTCGCGGTCGTCGTGGGCGTGCTGCTGATCGCCTTCCTGCTGCTCCGGCGCGACGCGCTCGAGCCGCGCGGCGTCGCAATCGCGGCCGCCATCGCGTTCGTCGTGATGATTCCCAACCTGCTCTGGCAGCTCGACCACAACTGGGCGAGCGTGCGCTTCTTCGTCAACCCGCCGCCGAGCGCGAGCGACGAGTCGCGTCCCGAGTTCATCGCCAACGTGCTGCTGCTCACCGGGCTCGTGTCGCTGCCGGTGGCGTACGCGGGTATCCGGATGCTGATCCGCGACCGGCTGCTGCGGCCGTTCGGCTGGATGGTGATCGCCGTCGTGCTCGTCTACTTCGTGCTCGGCGGCAAGTCCTACTACGCGCTGCCGGTCTCGCTGTTCGCGCTCTCGACCGGCTCGCTGCCGCTCGACGGCTGGCTCACCACGAGGCGCCTGCGCATCGCGGGCACGGCGTTCGTCGTGCTCCTTGTTCTGCTGCTCCCGATCGGGCTGCCCGTGCTGCCGGAGAAGACGGCCGACAAGCTGGGGATCATCGACGCCCGCACCGACTACCAGGACGAGCTCGGCTGGCACCACTTCGCGCGTCAGGTGGAGAGCGTCGACCGCGGCGCGAACGTGGTTCTCACCGAGAACTACGGCGAGGCCGGCGCGCTGATCGTGCTCGGCCACGGGCTGCCGCCCGTCGGGAGCGGGCACGTGACGATGCGCTACTGGCGGCCCGACGTGACCGGGCGCAACGCCGTTGTCGTGGGCTTCAACGGCGCGCGACCGACCTTCTGCGAACCCGACTACCGCATCGTCGCGCACATCCACATGCCGGTCGACAACGAGGAGCGCGGCCTGCCGATCGCGCGCTGCACTCTGGCAGGCTCGCTCGCTCAGGTGTGGCCGCGCGTCGTGAGCTACTCCTAGAGCCGTCCGACAGGGGCGCAACACTCCTGCAAGTGGCAAGAAGTCACCCTCTCATCCGTGGGGTGGCGGTTTGTGTTTGCTCGACGCTGCTCGTGCTCGTCACGGGCGGTGGCGAGGGTTTCTGGCTGTCCCTTCCGTTCACCCTTCTGGCCGCCTCATGGGCACCTAACCACGCGCGCGCCGCGCTGCCCGCGTCGGTGATCACGATCCTGGCGATTGCCGCCTCGCGCGGGAACACGCCGTCGCTGCTCGCGATCCTGGTGGTGGTCGGGGGCTGCGTGGCGGTCGTGCGCATGCTCGAGGCCGAGTTCCAGCGCGAGCGCCACGCGCTGCGCGCCACCGCGATGCGCGACCCGCTCACCGGAGTCGCCAACCGCCGCGCCTTCGGCGAGCGCCTGCGCTACGAGATCGCGCGACACACGCGCCAGCAGCGCAGGTTCGCCGTGATCGCGCTCGACCTCGACGGCTTCAAGGCGGTGAACGACCGCTTTGGGCACCAGGCGGGAGACGAGCTGCTGCGCGAGGTGGCGTCGGCGATCAACGCGATCCTGCGCGAGCAGGACACGGTGGCGCGCGTCGGCGGCGATGAGTTCACCGTGCTCGCGCCCGAGACCGACCGCGAGGGCGGCGAGTGTCTCGCGGACCGCGTCGAGGAGGCGGTGGCGGGCGTCACAACCGGCATCTCGACGTTGAGTGCGAGCGTCGGGCTCGCGATTTTCCCGGACGATGCCGAGGGCGGTCCGGAGCTGCTCGAGATCGCGGACGCCGAGGCGATCGCGGTCAAGCGCGAACGGCACGGCATCACCCAGCGCGCGGCGTAAGATTCCGCCCGCCCATGGCGGGTCGATCGCCAACTCGCCCGCTCCTGCTACTGGTCCTGGGAGCGGCGCTGCTGCTGCCGGCCCCCGCGCTCGGTGCTCAGTGGCACCCGCACATCCGCTCGGCGATCAGCTACATCCACCACCGCGCCGGCGACATCCGCTTCCAGGTCCGCTACGGGGATCGCAGGTGGGGCTACCACGCCACCCGCATCGTCCGCTCGGCGAGTGTGGTCAAGGCGATGCTACTCGTGGCCTATCTCGATGACCCGCGCGTGCGGCACCGGCGGCTGCGCGAGGAGGACAGCGAGCTGATCGACCCGATGATCGAGCGCTCCGACAACGGTGCCGCCAGCCGCGTGCTGGCATTCGTGGGGCCCGCCCGCGTGCGCACGGTCGCCCACCGCGCGCACATGCGGCGCTTCACGCTCAACCCCGTCTACTGGGGTGGCAGCCAGATCGACGCCGACGACCAGGCGGGCTTCTTCCTCCATATCGACAAGCTTGTGGTGCCGAAGCACCGCTGGGCCGCGCTGCACCTGCTGGCGTCTGTGACCCCCGAGCAGCGCTGGGGAGTCGGGCGCATCAAGCACCACGGCTGGCACCTCTATTTCAAGGGCGGCTGGGGCTCAGGCACCGGGCTCGTGGACCATCAGGTGGCGCTGTTCACGCGCGGTACGCAACGCGTGTCAGTCGCAGTTCTGACCACCGCCAACCCGAATCACGAGTACGGCAAGGAAACGCTGCGCGGAGTTTTTGCTCGACTTCTCCACACTTTCCCGCACTCGGGATAAATTGCAGCTATGCCCGCGTGGCTGGTCTGGCTCATAGTCGCGGCCGTGCTGCTTGGCGGCGAGGTCGCGACGATGTCGATCTTCCTCGGCCCGCTGGCTCTGGCTGCGGGCGGGGCCGCCGTCGTCGCCGGCGTCGGCGGGGGCGTGGCGCTCCAGTTCATCGTCTTCGTGGTGGGCTCGATTGCAGCGCTGGGTCTGCTGCGGCCGGCCGTGCTGCGCCGCCTTCACCGCGGCCCGGTGCTTCGCACCGGCGCCGCCGCACTAGTGGGCGAGCCGGCCGTCGCCCTCGCGCGCGTGGATGCCGACGGCGGACGCGTGAAGATCGGCGGCGAGGAGTGGACCGCCCGCTCATACACCGAGGATGAGGTGATCGAGCCGGGCACGCGCGTTGTCGTGGTCGAGATCAGGGGCGCCACGGCGCTCGTTACGAGGTAAGGAGACTGCATGTCCGCTGGCCCAATCGTCGCGATCGTCGTGGTGGTGGTCGTGATCATCACGATCGCCCGAACGATTCGCATCATTCCCCAGGCCAAGGCCGGAGTGGTCGAGCGCCTGGGCCGTTACCACCGAACGCTGCAGCCGGGGCTCACGATGATCGTCCCGTTCGTCGACCGCATGCGGCCGCTGATCGACATGCGCGAGCAGGTGGTGTCGTTCCCGCCGCAGCCCGTGATCACCGAGGACAACCTCACGGTGAACATCGACTCGGTCATCTACTACCAGGTGACCGACGCCAAGGCCGCGACCTACGAGATCGCCAACTACATCCAGGCGATCGAGCAGCTCACGGTCACGACGCTGCGAAACGTGATCGGCGGCCTGACGCTCGAGGAGACGCTGACCTCGCGCGACAACGTCAACAACCAGCTGCGCACCGTGCTCGACGAGGCCAC
>DATBKS010000235.1:0-1518 GCA_036555755.1 Thermoleophilaceae bacterium | reverse complement strand
TCAAGCAAAGTCGACGGCCACGCGGCCGCCATCCGTGTTCAACCCGCTTTGGGCTCCGTAGCAACCCGCAACAGGGGCTTCTCGCCCGCGCGGGTGATGGGAAGCCAAGCCGTCACCAAGGTGCCCGTCCCGGGCTCGCTCTCGAGGGTGAGCTCGCCTCCGGCGAGGCCGATGCGTTCGCGCATGCCCGTGAGGCCGAAACCCGAGCTGTCGCCGGTGAGGTCGAATCCGGTGCCGTCATCCTCCACGCTCACGCTGACGCGCCGATCGTCCTCGACCACGGCGATGTTGACCCGGTTCGCCTGGGCATGCTTGGCGACGTTGGTGAGCGCCTCCTGCACGAGCCGGTAGATGGCGGTCTCGATATCCAGCGCCAGGCGCTCTGGCTCCTCGCCGGCTTCGTAGCGCAGCTCGATCCGGCTGGTGATCTCGAGCGAGGTCTGGCCACGACGCTGTTCGAACAGCCCCTCCAGGGCGGCCTGGAGACCGATCTCATCGAGCGCGGCGGGCCGGAGGTCCGTGATCAGCGCGCGCAGGTTCTGAACTTCGGCCGTCACTTGGTCGATCGCGTGCTGGAGCGCCTTGTCCAGGGCGCCGGGATCATCGGCGCGACGCGCCGACGAGAGCAGCACCCGCAGTGCACCAAGCCCCTGGAGCGTCTCGTCGTGCAGCTCGCGGGCCCAGTGCGAACGCTCTTCCTCCATTGCCCGCAGGCTGCGGCTCAGCCGGTCGGACTGAACCGACTGAGCGGTCGCGACCGCCGTGGCGGCACTCGCGGCAAAAGTCGTGATCAGCTCCTGCTCGGCTTGGCTGAACTGGTCGCCCTCCGCGAGGCGCCCGATCGTGTTGAGCACTCCCACCGGCTGGCCCCGGTAGATCATCGGAACGAACAGCGCCGGTTGCTCGCCCGGGCTTACGAACTGCTCTCCCGACAGTCCGAGACCGCCGCGGCGCGAGGTCATCGCGATCTGCTTCGCGAAGTCCGGGACGCTCTGCGTCTGTCCCGTGAGGAAGGCCCGCCCCGACGCGCTCCCCTCGATCGGGAGCCTCGCGCCCTTCAGGTCGCTTGATGCCTCGCCGGCCATCGCGGTGATGACCAGCTCGTCCCCGTCGACGAGCAGGATCAGCATCGAGCGTGCCTCCGCGAGCGCGCGGCCGCGCTTCACGACCAGCTCGAGGGTCGGCTCGAGCTCGACCTCGGCGCCAAGCGCTCGCGAGATGAGGGTGGTGGCCTCGAGCGCTCGCACGGCGTACGCGAGCTCGTCGCGCTGGGCCTCTGTACGTTCGTGGACCCGGGCCTGCCCGATCGCGAGTCCTGCCCATTGAGCCAGGAGCGTGATTGCCTGCTCGTCGGCTTCGTCGAAGTCGCCGCCCGCTTTCTCCGTCAGGTAGAGGTTGCCCCACACCTCGCCGGTGACCGTCACCGGCACGCCGAGGAAGCTGTGCATCTGCGGGTGCCCCGGCGGGAAGCCGTAGGACATCGGGTGGTCGCTCACCTCGTGGAGCCGCAGCGGCTTG
>DATBKS010000234.1:0-2950 GCA_036555755.1 Thermoleophilaceae bacterium | reverse complement strand
GCCTGCGCGAGCGCGGCCTGGTTGAGCGTGGCCGCCGACAGGTAGACGCCCATGCCGATCGCGACGATCACGAGCCCGCCGCGCGCGTAGTGGTGGGCGCCGCCGAACAGGATGTGCATCAGCCACGGGCCGAGGACGAGGAACGCGAGCGTCACGCAGGCGGCGAACAGCGCCACGGCCCGTAGGGTGAGGCGCACGCTACGCCGGAATGGATCGTCCTCGCCACCCACTGCCATCCGGGTGAGCGAGGGGAGGATCGAAGTCTGGATCGCCTGGAAGAGCTGGAGCGGCGCGCGCGCGATCAGGAGCACGTTGAACACGAAGCCGGCCACGGCGGCGCCCGACGGTCCCTCGGTGGCCTTCACAAGCAGCGGGCCGGCGTTGAGAAACGTCTGCTCGCTGATCATGATCAGCAGCACCGCGGCCGCGAAGCCCGTGCCGTGCGAGAGCGTGAACTCGGCCGCCTCGGCCGGCTCGCTCGAGGACGCGGAGTCGAGCTCCGCGACGTAGTAGGAGTCCGTGTCCTGCGCGGCGGGGTCCGCCTCCCGCTTGATGCTGCGCCGGACCGCCCACGGGACCACGGACAGGGAGAACAGCGGCGCGGCCACCATGCCGAGCGCCACCACCGACTGGCCGGAGGCGATGCCCACCGCCACCACGAAGGCGAACATGAAGCGCGAGATCGCCTCCATGAACACGAGCCCGCCGTAGAGCCCGAAGCGCCTGTGCCCGGCGAGGAAGCCGCGCGCGAAGTAGCTCGCCGCGTAGCCGAGCACCGCGCCGATCAGCACCCAGTACAAGGTGGACGAGCCGTTCAGCAGCTTGTCCTTCAGCAGGTGGTTGAACGCGAGCGCCGCCACCAGGAACAGCGCCGCGAGCGAGAGCTGGATCGTGATCGCCACGCGCAGGTGCTCGTGACCGGCTTGCCCGCGCACGTCGCGGTCCGAGATCGTCCGCGAGAGCATCTGCTCCACCGGCCGGTAGAGCACCGAGACGATGATGAAGATCGTCGACCACAGCAGCGTGATCTCGCCGTAGTCGTGGCTCGAGAGTGAGTGGCTCGCGAGCGCGAAGTAGGCGTAGGTGACGAGCCCGGTGACGCCGATCCCCACCGACAGGATCGCGGCCCCGCGCCCGTAGCTCTTTACGCGCTCGTCGGACTCGGCCGACGCGGTCGGCGGCGGGGGAGGTGACTCAGTCGACGCGGACAAGCAGCATCGACCAGGGGAACGGCGAGCGGATCTCCTCGACCTTCCCGTGGCGGGTCAGCAGCGAGACGAACCCCACCCGCGACCAGTGATTCACGTGGCCCGGGGTGTTCCCGAGGGAGCCCCAATACGCCCCGCGCGCCATGTTGAGCATCCGCCAGAGCGGCTCGCGCGGCACCGACACGAGCAGCCAGCGGCGGGCCACCCGCGCCATCTCGGCGAGCGTCGCATCCGGGTCCGGCACGTGTTCGAGCACCTCGATCGCCGTTGCCATGTCGAACTCGTCGTCGCCGAACGACAGCGAGGTGGCCTCCTCGGCGCGGTACTGGAGGTTGGGGCGCTGGCGCGTCTCCCACTCGGCGCGCAGCTTGGGATCGTCGAGGTCGATCCCCACGATCCGCTTGTCGCCCAGCTTCTCGGCCCACTCGTAGGTGAGCACGCCCTCGCCGCAGCCGACGTCGAGGATCGACTCCGGCGCCGCCTTTTCCCACAGCTCGTCGAGCGTCGAGTGGAAGCCGGTCATCAGGCGGCGCACCACCGGGTTGGTGGAGCCGTACTTGTCGAAGGTATTGCCGGTAGGGACTGCCTCCGGCGGCGCCTGAGTCACAGCTTGACGGCCTCCCGCTCGGCCGTCGGCTCGTCCTCCGGCGCAGGTCCGGCGTCGGCGCCGGTGGTGGGCTGCTGGCCGCTGCGGCCGGTCCCGGGCTCGTAGTGCGAGGGCTCGATGCCGAGCTTGAGCTCCACGCGCCGAACGCGCTCGAGGATGCGCTGGTTGATCACCCGGTTGCCCGCGAGGATGTCGCCCATCACGCCGAGAGCGGCGAGCTGCACCGCGGCGATGAACAGCACGGCGCCGAGGATCAGCGACTGGACGTGGCCGCCGCCGTTGCCGTCGATGTAGCTGACGAGGAAGCGCGTGAACAGCGCGATCGCGCCGACGCCGAGCACGAGCGCCGCCGCCATGAACACGCGCAGCGGCTCGTACATCGCGTAGACACGGAAGATCGCGACGCCGTTGCGGCGCACGTACGCCCACATCGACGGGAACAGGCGCGACTCACGCGTCTTCGGGTTGGTGGCGATCGGGACGTGGTCGATCGCGACAGTCATCTTGCCCGCCTGGATGATCGTCTCGAGCGTGTAGGTGAACTTCGACACCACGTTCACCTGCAGCGCGGCCTCGCGGTTGTAAGCGCGGAAGCCGGAGGTGGTGTCCTCGACGGTGGTCTGTGAGGCGCGCCGCACCACCGCGCTCCCGAGGCGCTGGAGCCGCTTCTTGATGGGGGAGAAGTGCTCGATGTTGGCGATCGGCCGGGCGCCCACGACCATGTCGGCCTCGCCCTTGACGATCGGCGCGATCAGCTTGGGGATGTCGGCGGCGTTGTACTGGTTGTCGGCGTCGGTGTTGACGATGATGTCGGCGCCGAGCTTGAGCGCGGCGTCGATCCCGGCCTGGAAAGCGGCCGCGAGACCCTTGTTGTTGGTCAGCCGGACGATGTGGTCGACGCCGGCCTCGCGCGCAACCTCAACGGTGCGGTCGGTGGAGCCGTCGTCGATGACCAGCCACTCCACGACGTCCACGCCCGCCACCTCGCGCGGGAGGTCGGCAAGCGTCGCCGGCAGCTGGTCTTCCTCGTCCCAGCACGGAATCTGGATGATGAGCTTCATCGAGAGAGAGCGGAATCAGGCTAGCGGAAGCGGCGGCAGCGACGGGCTGGCTCTATCTCGCCTCCGCTGTCACT
>DATBKS010000233.1:0-25175 GCA_036555755.1 Thermoleophilaceae bacterium | reverse complement strand
CCGCCGTCGATGCGTCCCGCGCCGAGGCGCTCGAGGTGCGTCCACAGGCCGCGCATGCGCGCGAGGTTGTACTCGAGCTGCGCGAGCTCCACCTGGAGCTTGCCCTCGGCGGACTGAGCGTGGTCGGCGAAGATGTCGAGGATGATCGCCGTGCGGTCGATCACCGGCACGCCGATCTGCTCCTCGAGGTTGCGCTCCTGGCGCGGCAACAGCTCGTCGTCGCAGGCGACCAAATTGGCGTCGCTCGCCTTGATCGCCGCCTTCAGCTCGGACAGCTTGCCCTTGCCGAAGTAGCGGTCGGGGTCTGGCGCGGCGCGGCGCTGCGTCAGCTCGCCGGCCACCGCCACGCCTGCCGTACGCAACAGCTCGCGCAACTCGGCCAGGTCCGGCTCCTCCGGCCCGACCGCGATGCATAGCGCACGCTGACGCGCACGAGGGTTCGTAATGCCCTCGCCGTAGCGACTTTCTGCCGCGCGGCCGTTTCGTCCTCTCTCCACGACTGTCCAGTGTAGGCCCAGGCGGACTCGTTACAGTGGCGCCGATGAAGGCTTTCCTCACCGGCGGAACGGGCTTTATCGGCGGACACCTGGCGCGCAAGCTGCGCGAGCGCGGCGACGAGGTGGTGGCGCTCGTGCGCACTCCCTCCAAGGCCAATGACCTGAAGGCGCTCGGAGTCGAGATCGTGGAGGGCGACCTCTCGAACGATGCGGCCATCCGTCAGGGCGTGCAGGGCTGCGATTCCGTCTTCCACGTGGGTGCGACCTACAAGGTCGGCATCCCGAAGACCGAGCACGCCGCGATGTACGACGCAAACGTGCGCGGCACGGAGCTCGTGATCGACAACGCGGTCGAGGCCGGCGCGAGCCGCATCATCTACGTCTCGACGGGCAACGTCTACGGCAACACCAAGGGCCAGGTGGTGGACGAGAGCTACGTGCGCCCGCAGCCGCCGGACTTCCTCTCCTACTACGACGAGACGAAGTACCTCGCGCACCAGGCTGCGCTCGAGCGCATCAAGGCGGGCGCGCCCGTGGTGATCGTCCAGCCGGGCGGCGTGTACGGACCCGACGACCCCTCGGAGCTCGGCAACATGATCGACCAGGCGCGCACCGGCAAGCTCTTCCTGCGCCTCTTCCCGGAGGCCGGCTTCAACTTCGTCTACGTCGAGGACGTGGCCGACGGCATCCTGCTCGCCCACGACAAGGGCCGCATCGGCGAGGCCTACAACCTCGCGGCGGAGAAGGGCACGATGGGCCAGCTCGTGGACAAGACCTGCGAGCTGACGGGGCGCAAGCCGCCGCGCGTGCCGATGCCCGCGGCGATGATGAAGCTGGCGATC
Organism: Thermoleophilaceae bacterium; assembly: GCA_036555755.1. Taxonomy (GTDB): domain Bacteria; phylum Actinomycetota; class Thermoleophilia; order Solirubrobacterales; family Thermoleophilaceae; genus JAICJR01. The sequence continues at coordinate 23,836 of DATBKS010000233.1, read as the reverse complement.
CCGATCGGCCCGCTGGTGGGCAAGATGATGGGCTTCCCGCCCAACCTCGGCGAGCTGATCAAGACCTCGGACGGCGTGACCTTCTGGATGACGGACGAGAAGGCGCGCAGCGAGCTTGGCTTCGCGCCGCGCGACCTCGACACGGGTCTGCGGCAGACGCTCGGCGTTAGCTAGGCGGCGCGGCGCTCGTCGACGGCCGCGAGTGCGTCCGCCTCGGTGCGGAAGAAGCCGAACCACGTGGCCTTGCCACCCGCCAGGGTTGCGGCCGCCCAGAAACGCTGGTCGATCCGCGCGCCGCTGCGAGCGGCCGTGGCCGTCACGTCCATCGTCACGACCACTGCGCCGCCGAGGTCGCGCATGTCGGTCGGCTGCGGCGTCCAGTCGGGGAAGATCTCGAACACCGCAGCGAGCCACTCACGCACGCCGTCGTGGCGCTGGTAGTGGACCCGCTCGGCCTCCGTCATCAGCGAGCGGACCTCGATGTCGTCGTCGACCATCCCGAGCAGCCTCTCGATGTCGCGCTTGACGAACGCGTCGAACATCCGCTGCACGAGCGCGATGTTTTGTGAGCCCTGATTCATCGTTCAGGGCGAGCCTATGGGCTCAGTCGGCGTCCGGCAGGAACTCGCGGTGAACGTCGGGCACGACGCCCTCGCTGCTGAAGCGGTCCGGGATCCGCGATCCCGGCAGCACGATCACGCCCTCGGCGGGATCGCCCAGCCAGGAGGCGTGGCCGACGGCGTAGCGGTGCGCCGCGAGCGCGACTCCGACCGCCTCGATCTCCTCGATCCGCCGGCTCCACAGGTCGCTGCCCGGATCCTGCACATGGTCCTGCTCCAGCTCCTCGATGCGCCGGCGGATGCCGAGCGGGTGCCTGCGGGCGGGAACGCGCCGGCCCTGGAGTGCGGCGAACACGCCATCGGGCCGCGTCTCGAACACGGAGGCGGCGCGGAAAGCACCCTCGCCCACCGGTCCGCTGCGCTGACCGTTCGCCTGCGCGGGCGAGTAGAGGTCGCCGAGGCCAGCCAGCTTCGAGTAGAGGCGGGCAGCCACCCCCGAGTACGGCATCGGCGTGATGCCGCGCTCGGCAAGCTCGTGGTCGCAGGTGCGCTCCTCGCCCGCGGGTGCGCCGACTCCCACCACCACTTCACCGAGGTCGCGCAGCTCGGCAACGATCTGCTCGGCGTCGCCCGGCTCGTAGAAGCTCGCGCGCAGGCGCACCGGCGGCTCCTCCACCAGCACCTCCTCGAGCGCCGCGAGCTGCAGGAAGCCCGGGCCCAGCGCTATGCCGCAGTAGCGCACGGCCGCTCAGCCCCCGAGGCTCGTCCGCATCCGCTCGACGGCCTCGGCGAGCCGCTCGTCGGGCACGGTGAGTGAGATCCGGAACCAGCCTTCGCCGCTCTGCCCGTATGAGCCGCCGGGCGAGACAACGACGCCCGACTCCTCGAGCACGAGCTCGCAGTAAGAGGCCGAAGTGTGGCCGTCGGGCACGGGCGCCCACACGTAGATCGTGCCGCCGGGCGGCGTCACGTCCACGCCGATCTCCTTGAGCGCGCCGCAGACGAGGTCGCGGCGGCGCTGGTAGATCGCGCTCATCTCGCGCGCGGTCTCGTCGCCGTCGCGCAAGGCCGCCACCGCGGCGAGCTGCACGGCCTCGAACATGCCGCTGTCGATGTTCGTCTTGAGCTTCCAGTAGGCCGCGATCGCCTCGGCGTTGCCCACGATCGCCGCCGTCCGCCAGCCGGTCATGTTGTAGCCCTTGGAGAGCGAGAAGACCTCGACGCCGACCTCCTTCGCCCCCGGCGTCTCAAGGAAGCTCGGCGGCTTGTAGCCGTCGAAGGAGATCTCCGTGTAGGACGCGTCGTGCACGACCAGGATGTCGTGCTCCCGCGCGAACTCGATCGCGCGCTCGAACAGCCCGTCCGGCACGATCGCGCCGGTGGGGTTGTTCGGGTAGTTGAGGAACATCAGCTTGGCGCTTGCCGGGTCCTCGATTGCGTCGAAGTCGGGCGCGAAGCCGAGCTCGGGCTTCAGGGGCATCAGGACTGGCTGCGCGCCGCTCAACAGCGGTCCGCCGGTGTAGACCGGGTAACCGGGGTCGGAGGCGAGCGCGGTGTCGCCCGGGTCGAGGAAAGCGAGGTTGAGGTTGAAAATGCACTCCTTCGCGCCGAGCGCCGGGATGATCTCGTTGTCCGGGTCAAGCGCGACGCCGAAGCGGCGCTCGTAGAAGTCGGCCACGCCCTGACGGAACTCGGGCCGCCCGCGGTTGGACGGGTACTGGTGCGTCCCCGGGTCACGCGCGGCGTTCGCAAGCGCGTCGACCACGAAGCCGGGCGTCGGCGTGTCGGGATCGCCGATGCCGAGGCTGATCACGTCCACGCCCTCGGCCTTCTTCGCCTGGATCTTCCGCTCCAGCTCCGCGAACAGATACGGCGGAATGGCGTCGAGCCGCTTACTGTGCCTCACGCAGGTCCTCCAGAAGTTCGTCGCTGAGCACTCCCACGTACACGGGCACCGCCCAGCCGGTCAGATTCACTTGCAGATCCTCATTCACCTCGACGTCGAGGTCACCTCCGTCGAGGCGGACGGTCACGGGGCTGCTCGCGCCACTCAGCACCGCGGCCACCGCGGCCCCGCTCGCTCCGGTACCCGAGGACATCGTCTCCCCCACCCCGCGCTCGAAGATCCGCGCCGTGATCTCGTGGTCTGAGTCGCGCCGCCAGAACGACACGTTCGTGCGGTTGGGGAACAGCTTGTTGTGCTCGATCCCTGGCCCGTAGAGCGAAAGGTCGAGATCGAGCAGCTCGTCGCCCGCCTCGATCACGCACTGCGGGTTGCCGATCGACACGTGCTGGAAGGCGAACTCCCGCCCGCCCGACTCGAGCGTGCCCTTGCCGTCCTCGCCGCCGCTGGGGAAGTCCTTCGACCTCGTGGTCGCCCGGCCCATGTCCACCGTGCAGGTGCGCTCGCCGGTGATGCGTGGGCTGATTGGGCCGGCGGCGGTCTCGATCGAGAACTCGTCCTCGTCGGTCCAGCCGTTGCGGCGCAGGTACATGATCGCCTCGCGAGCGCCGTTGCCGGACAGCTCGGCCTCAGAGCCGTCGGGATTGAAGATGCGCAGGCTCGCAACAAATCCGGCCTCGCTCGCGTCTGACAAGAGCAGAACGCCGTCCGACCCGACCCCGGTGTGCGGCGAACACAGAATGCGAACGCGCTCCTCAGTCAGCTCAAAAGGCAGGTTCCGTTGCTCGACGATGATGTAGTCGTTGCCGAGGGCCTGCCATTTTTCAAAGCGCACTTGGCCGCCTCACTCGATAACTGGCTTCCCGATTACCAAGTTCGCGCCGTGCAGAGGCGCTCCTCGCGCGCGACGCCGGAGGAGCTGTGGAGCGCCGCCGAGGACACGCGCATCCGCGACACGCGCGTCCTGCGGCCGCTGATCGGCGCGCGGCTCGGCCCGCACGCACCGCCGGCGGAGACAACCTTCAGGGAGCTGTTCAGGACAGACATCTTCACTCTGCTCGAGGAAGGAGACCGCTACTCGATCTCCGGTGTGGCGGGCTGCCTGTGGGCTCCGCGAGGGGAGTACGCCCGCTTCGAGTCGGCGGCGGACTATAGGCAATACGAGAAGCCCGGACGGGCCAAGGCGGCGGTGCTGACGCAGGTGCGCGAGCACGACCAGGGCTCGGAGATCCTCACCGAGATTCGCGTGTGGTGCACGGACCGCCGCGCCGAGGTGCGCTTTCGCTCCGTGTGGGTGCTCGTCGCACCCTTCATGCGCTTCGTGCGGATGGACCTCCTGCGGGCGGTTGCGCGGCGAGCCGAAGCTGCCGCGTAGACCTGCCACCATGGGGCGCAATCCCCCATCCCCCGAGAGGAGAACCCATGGCCGAGTACGCACCCGGAACCCCATCCTGGGTCGATCTTTCCTCATCCGATGCCGACGCCTCCGCGGCGTTCTACGGCGAGCTGATGGGCTGGCAGGCCACCGAGCCAGGCCCGGTCGAAGAGACCGGCGGCTACCGAATGTTCCAGCAGGACGGCAAGAACATCGGCGGCCTGATGCCCGCCATGCAGGAGGGCCAGCCCACCGCGTGGTCCACCTACGTGAGCGTGACCGACGCCGACGAGACCGCCGCCAAGGTCAAGGAGGCCGGCGGCAGCGTCGTGGTTGAGCCGATGGACGTGATGGACCTGGGCCGCATGGCCTTCTTCGCCGATCCGACCGGCGCTGTGTTCGGCATCTGGCAGCCGAAGTCGTTCCCCGGGGCCGACCTCGTCAACGAGCCGAATTCGCTCTGTTGGAACGAGTGCCTCACGCGCGACTCCGAGACAGACAAGCAGTTCTACCCCGCCGTGTTCGGCTGGGACGCCGGCCGACCTCAGTTCGAAGGCGCGCCCGACACCTACGTCGTCTGGGAGCTGGACGGCAGGCCGGTCGGCGGCATGATGGAGATGAACGAGGCCTTCCCGGCGGACGTGCCTCCTCACTGGCAGGTTTGCTTCGCAGTGAAGGACGTTGACGCTGTCGTGAACAAGGCGCGCGACCTCGGCGCGACCATCATCTACGAGCCGATGGACATGCCGATCGGCCGCTTCGCGGGCCTGATCGATCCGCAGGGCGCAGCGATCCAAGTGATGCAGATGACGAACGGCGGCGGCGCCTAGAGCGCGGCGGCTATTTCCTTCGCAACCTCTGCGGGCGTGCGGCCGGTCACGTCGATCGTCTGCACGCCCGCGAGCTTGCGCATCCAGGTGAGCTGGCGCTTGGCGTACTGGCGGGTGCGGCGTTTCATGGCTTCGATGTCGCCTGCGAGCAGCTCCTCGTAGCCGAGCGCCTTGCGCGCCGTGCGTGAGGCGCCCGCGTCTTCCACGCGTTCCACCTCTTCGGCCGCGCCCGCGGCCACCATGGCGTCGACACGCTCGTCGATCCGGCGGTAGAGCTCCTCGCGATCCATCGTGAGGCCGGCGAGCAGCGTCGGGTGGCGCGTGTGTTCGGTCCACAGCTGCGACTCGCCCTCCCTTGGCTCGAGCTCCCCCATCTCGAGCAGCTCGAGCGTGCGGACGATCCGGCTGCGGTCGGTCGGCTCGACTTCCTCGACGGCCCAGGGCGCTCGTTCGCTCAGCTCCTTGTGCAGCTCCTCGGGGCCTCGGCGTTCCACCTCCTCGATCCAGCGCGCCCGCACCGAGGCGGGTGGCGGCGGGTAGAGGTCGAGCTCGGTGAGGGCGGCGCGCAGGTACAGGCCGGTGCCGCCGACCACGATCGGCTTGCGGCGCTCAGCGAGTGCGGCGTCGATCTCCGCGTGGGCGAGCGGCATGAACTCGCCCACCGAGAAGGCCTCGGTGGCGGGCACGATCCCGATCAGCCGATGCTCGAGGTGCGCCTGCTCCTGCTCAGTCGGCGCGCCGCTGAGGATCTCGAGCCCGCGGTAGACCTGGAGCGCGTCGGCGGAGATCGCAATCGGGTCCTCGCCGTGATGGCGGAGCAGGTGGGCGAGTTCGATCGCCACCGCGGTCTTGCCGATCCCGGTGGGACCGAATATGGCGATTACCTGGGGTTTCTGGTTCAAGCGAGCGCGCGGGAGAGCAGCTGCTCTTCACCCGCGAGCGTGGTGCTCGTTGCGGCCGTGATCTCCACCTGGGCCATCTCGCCGGGCTGGGCGAGGCCGGGGAAGTTCACGGTCTTGTTGTGGCGGGTGCGGCCGCGGAGCTTGGAGGCGTCGGTGCGCGACGGGCCCTCTACGAGCACCTCGATCGTGCGGCCGACGAAGCGCTGCGCGCGCTCACGCTGGATCCGCTGCACGGCGTCGACGAGGCGCTCCATGCGCTCGCGCTTGACCTCGTGCGGCACCTGGTTCTCGAGCTCGGCCGCCTCGGTGCCGCGGCGCGGCGAGTAGATGAACGTGAAGGCGCCGTCGTAGCGCACCTCCTCGACCACCTCCATCGTCTGCTCGAAGTCCTCGTCCGTCTCGCCCGGGAAGCCGACGATGATGTCCGTCGTGAGCGCGCAGTCGGGCACGTGCTCGCGGATCATCGCGACGCGGTCGAGGTAGCGCTCGCGGTTGTAGGTGCGGCGCATCGCCTTGAGGATGGGGCTCGAGCCCGACTGGAGCGGCAGGTGGATGTGCTCGCAGAGGGCCCGCAGCTCGGCGTGCGCGGCGATCACGTCCTCGCGCATGTCCTTGGGGTGCGGGCTCGTGTAGCGGATGCGGTCGATGCCGTCGATGGCGTCGACCTGGCGCAGCAGGTCGCTGAAGCGGAGCTTGTCGTCCTTCGGCAGGTCGCGGCCGTAGGAGTTCACGTTCTGGCCGAGCAGGGTCACCTCGCGGACGCCGTCGGCGGCGAGCTTCTCGATCTCCTGCACCAGCTCGCGCGGATCCCGGCTCACCTCGCGCCCGCGCGTGGAGGGCACGATGCAGTAGGAGCACTTGCAGTTGCAGCCGACGCTGATCTGCACCCACGCCTGGAAGTCGCGCTCGCGCTTCATCGGCAGGTGGCCGGAGAAGCTCTCGAACTCGAAGTAGCCCTGGGCGGTGATGCTGTCGGAGGTCAGGAACTCGGCCAGCTTGGGGATCTGCCCGGGACCGAACGCCACGTCGACGAAGGGGAACTGGCGAAAGACGTCGTCCTTCACGGACTGCGCCCAGCAGCCGCCTACCCCGATCACCTTCTCCGGGTCCTCGGACTTGAGCCGCTTGGCCTCCCCCAGGTGCCCAACGAAGCGGCTGTCCGCCGACTCGCGGATTGAGCAGGTGTTGAAGAGGATCACGTCGGCGTCGGCGCGCTCCGGCACCTCGCGGTAGCCGAGCGACTCGAGCATTCCCTTCATCCGCTCGGAGTCGTGCTCGTTCATCTGGCACCCGAAGGTGGTGACGTGGTACGTCTTCACGACGGTCTGAAGATAGCTACTTGAGCGGGCACGCTATGGGCTGCGAGCTGGTCTGCTTGAAGCCGGTCGGCATCGACCGGGTGAAGGTCACCCGGATCCGCCGGAACTGTGTTTGCCCTGCGTTGCGGCAGAAGTGCGCGCTCGAGAGCTTGACCTTGACGGGGTACTTGTGAAAGTGGCCCTGCGCGCAGAAGGGCATGCAGTCGTTGATGTTCGCCGTGCCCTTGCCCGCCGCCATCTTCCGGCCCCAGTGCGACCACTTGAGGCCGCTGAGGAAGAAGTTGCCATCGGCGCAGGTGATGGTGATGTGGTGCGGCTTGAAGGCCTCGTGGATGCAATCGCGCGGGACCTTGGTCTGCGCGGCCGCTCCAGTGGTGCTGGCAAATACGCCGAGAGCGGCAGCCGTCAGCGCGGCTGTCACCAGGGCCCTATTTCGCATAGTCCGTGGCTCTGCTTTCCCGGATCACCGTGACTTTGATCTGACCCGGGTACTCGAGCTCTTTCTCCACGTCCCTCGCGATCTGATGTGAGAGCAGCGCGGCGCCGTCGTCGTCGATGTCGGCGGGGCAGACGATCACCCGCACCTCGCGGCCTGCCTGCATCGCGTGCACCTTCTCGACGCCCGGATGGCGCATTGCGATCTCCTCGAGGTTGCGCAGGCGCGTGACGTACTGCTCGAGCGATTCGCCGCGCGCGCCGGGCCGCGCGCCCGAGAGCGCGTCGGCCACCTGCACAACCACCGCCTCCACGGTCTGCATCTCCACCTCGTTGTGGTGCGCCTCCATCGCGTGCGCGACCGCCTCGGACTCCTTGTACTTGCGCGCGATCTCGCCGCCCACGAGGGCGTGCGGGCCTTCGACCTCGTGCGTTACGGCCTTGCCGATGTCGTGCAGCAGGGCGGCACGGCGGGCGGTCTTGGCGCTGGCGCCCATCTCGGCGGCGATCAGCGCCGCCAGGTGCGCGCACTCGATCGAGTGGGCGAGCACGTTCTGGCCGTAGCTCGTGCGGTAGTGAAGGCGGCCCAGGAGCTTCGTCAGCTCGGGGTGCATCGCCCCGACGCCGGCCTCGAAGATCGCCTGCTCCCCCACCTCAGCGATGTGCTGGTCGATCTCCGAGCGCGCCTGCAAGTACGCCTCCTCGATGCGCGCTGGATGGATGCGGCCGTCCTGGAGGAGCTTCTCGAGCGTGAGGCGGGCGATCTCGCGGCGCACGCCGTCGAAGCCGGACAGGATCACCGCGCCGGGTGTGTCGTCGATGATGAAGTCGATCCCGGTAAGGGTCTCGAGGGCGCGAATGTTGCGGCCCTCCCTGCCGATGATCCGGCCCTTCAGGTCGTCCGACTGGAGCTCGACCACGGACACGGTTGTCTCCACCGCATGGCCCGCCGCCATGCGCTGGAGGCAGGTGGCGAGGATGTTGCGGGCGCGCTTCTCGGCTTCTCTTCGCGCTTCATCCTCGACCTGCCTGATGAGGCGCGCGCTGTCGTGCCTGAGGGCGTCTTCCAGCTCCTTCAGCAGGATCTGCCGCGCCTGGCCGGCGCTGAGTCCCGCCACGCGCTCGAGCTCCCGGACGTGCTCGTGCTTCGACTCCTTGAGCTTCTCGGCGTCACGGTCGAGGTTGCGGGCGCGGTCCTCGAGGGTCTGCTCCTTGCGCGCAACCTCCGCGAGGCGCAGGTCGAGCGCCTCCTGCTTGCTGAGCAGCCGCTCCTCGATGCGGGCCAGCTCAGCCCTGCGTACGTCGAGCTCAGGCTCTGGGACCTCTTCGATCTCCCGCGTGCGCACCGAGGTACCGCGCGACGCGGCCTCGACGGGTCGCGGGGGCGCCGGTCCGAGCGCCACCGCCCCAGGGCGCGTTCTTCGGGTCATCAGCGCGACCACGGCCGCGGCAACCATCGCCGCAACCACTGCCGCCAGCACGATCTCCATCTCCGCTGTCTCCAATCCGGCGCAACCGTGCGCCGGCGTCACATGTCATGGTCGAGCGGTGCGTCTCGGCTCCGCAAGACACCAGTCGTGCTCTAACAGCGGGGCGCGCGCCTCATCGCGCGCTCACAGTACGGCTAGCGACGCGCTCAGCCTCTCCTTTCGAGCTCGTCCCCTGGCCGGAAGTTGAAGATGAATGTCAAGTCTGAAATTTCCTGTGCCCGCGTCAAAAACTTCAAATTTGCTGGCTATTCGTCTCACGGCGACCGGACCGGCCGCTTGCCTTGAAGACTAAACCCGGTGAAGTCGGTTCGCAAGGTTTTCGGACGCCTGTGCGCTGGGCGAACCCGGGGTTTGCGTGCATTGCCGCGCGGTCTTGGCGCGATACCAACGGCAGCGATGAGGGAGTGATCCGTTGCGATCCATCTTGTCCCCGGTATGCAGGGACAAAGTGGCATGCGATCCACCTTTTCCACCCATGCTGTGGCAAAGATGGATCGCATGAAGTCCACCCCTTATTGCCGCCGTTCGTGCCGCGTCACAGAAGCGATCACAGCTCAGCGATGACCAGCTTGTAGCCGAGGTCGAGCTCCTCGAGCTCCAGCAGGTCCTTGTGCCGCTCGTGCCAGAGGCCGCTGTCGAGGTCACCGCGGAGGGCAGTGATCGCGTGCTCGACCTCGTCGGCCGCAACCCGCGCGAAGACGGAGATGCCGTCCCGGACCTTCTCGTCGAGGAACGCCTCGGGCCGCCGCCAGTAGGCCCCGAAGAAGCCGTCCACGCAGTCGTGCGGGATGGGCACGGGCTCGACCCGGATCGGCCCGAGCAGCATCCGCAGCTCCTGCTCCCAGTAGCCGGGGCGCTGATACGCGGCTGCGATCAGCCCCACAAAGCCCGGCAGGTACTCCACCGTGAACCAGAAGCGCGCGAACTCCGCCGGATCACAGTTGAAGAGCACGACCCGCTCGCGCGCCACTCGCCGCATCTCGCTGATGCCCGTCCGCCGCTCGCTCCAGTGGTGGTCGCTGAGGACCGCCATCGCGGCGTCGACGCTGTCGTCCCGCAAGGGGATCGCCTCCGCGCTACCGCGCATCAGCGGCGCCGCGCCCTCGGGCCGCTGGGCGATCATCACCTCAGATGGCTCCAGCGCGAGCACCTCGCGGTCGCGCGGCTCATACGCACCGGCGCCCGCACCCACATTGAGCACGCTCCGCGCGTCCCCAAGCCCCGCCCAGATAGCCGCGGCCAGCCGCGGATCCTCACGCCGCGTAGCCGTGTAAGTACGACCGATCTCGTCGTAGGAGGCCACACGGATAGTGAACCGCGACATCCCGGGTGCTGCAGACCGAGCGTGGCAAGGACGCAGGGTCGATGGCGTATGTCAATACGCGGAGACCCGAGGACGCCGCCACGCGACGGTATGCAACACCCGGACGGCGGGCGGCGAGCAGTCGCCGCCCGCACCTCGGGGAGTGGAGACTTCTAGGCGGCCTGCTCGGCAGGCTGCTCAGTCTCGGCGGCGGCCTCCACCGCTTCCTCGGCAGCTTCCTTCGACGCCTTGGGGTCCAGCTCCGCGACGTTGGCGCCCGTATTGGCCGGCGTCATGCCGACCGCCTCGTACACCTTGTCCGAGATCTCCTTCGCAATCGCGGGGTTCTCGCGGAGGAAGGCCTTGGCGTTGTTGCGGCCCTGGCCCAGACGGTCGTCGCCGTACGAGAAGAACGAACCGGACTTCTGGACGATGTCGTGCTCGAGTCCCAAGTCGATCAGGCAGCCCTCGGCGGAGATGCCCTGGCCATACTCGATATCGAACTCGGCCTGGCGGAAGGGCGCCGCCACCTTGTTCTTGACGACCTTCACGCGCACCCGGTTGCCGACCGCCTCGACGCCTTCCTTGAGCGTCTCGATGCGGCGGATGTCGAGCCTCTGCGAGGAGTAGAACTTGAGCGCGCGGCCGCCCGGCTGGGTCTCCGGTGAGCCGAACATCACGCCCACCTTCTCGCGGATCTGGTTGGTGAACATGCAGAGCGTGCCGGTGCGGTTGAGATTGCCGGCCAGCTTGCGCATCGCCTGGCTCATCATGCGCGCCTGCAGGCCGACGGTCTGGTCGCCCATCGCGCCCTCGAGCTCGGCCTTCGGCGTGAGCGCCGCGACCGAGTCGATCGCCACCACGTCGATCGCGCCGGAGCGGATCAGGAGGTCGGCGATCTCGAGTGCCTGCTCGCCGTGGTCCGGCTGAGACACCAGCAGCTCGTCGACGTCCACGCCGATGCGCTTGGCATAGGCGGGGTCCATCGCGTGTTCCGCGTCCACGAAGGCGCAGATGCCGCCGGCCTGCTGGGCCTGGGCGAGCACGTGGTAGACGAGCGTCGTCTTGCCCGATGACTCCGGGCCGAAGATCTCCACGATGCGCCCGCGCGGGAAGCCCCCCACGCCGAGCGCCAAATCGAGTGACAGGGCTCCTGACGGGATCGCGGACACCTTGACGGCCGCCTCCTCGTCGCCCATGCGCATGATCGAGCCCTTGCCGAACTGACGCTCGATCTGAGTCAGTGCGCTGTTAAGCGCAGAGTCGCGGGCCTTTGCCGCCTTCTCGGCTTCCTTATCCGTATCCATGTCGGTGCTCCTCGCAGTTCTTCGAGAGAGCACCAATCTAAGGACGGGATCGGACGACTTCCATACCTGTTTGCACCGAAATCGCGACGGGTTTGGAACAAGTCGAAAACCCCTAAGAAGAGGCTCATCGGGCCGGCCGAGAGGATCAGCACTTTCGGATCCATGCTCGCCGCCAAGTATTGCCCCGGCGGCGCGGGGCGGCGCCCTACACCGGCGCTTCGACCGGACGCAGCTCGTCCGTATAAGGAATCGACTCGCGCCTCAGCGTCCCGTCCGCCCCCACGGCGTACGCGCCCATCCGCTCTAGCGGCGGCGAGTAGGCGTGGATCGAGACGGCGGGCGTGTCGGTCTCCTGGCGCATGCGGTGCACGTGGGAGGCGTCGAAGTCGAAGGCGTCGCCGGCGCGGTGGTGTAGTTGCAGCGGCATACCACCCACGACCAGGCGCTCCTCGACGATCTCGCCCTCCACGACGGCCACCGCGCCGTGAGAGGTGTCGTGGTCGTGGAAGCCGGTGTCGCTCCCGTTCGCCCACGAGATGACCCAGACGTCGACGTGTTCGTCGCGCCAGAGCTGCTCGAAGTGGCGCTCGCCGGCGTCGCGCAGGACGCGGGGCCTCCACTGAGACGGATCTGCGGCGATGCGCCCGACGAGGTCGCGCAGCTCGCTGCGATCGAGGTCGTGACGCGGCGTCCGGCGGACAGACGGTGTGCTCATTCATACCTCCGCGGGGCCGATTTGGTGAACCGGTTCAGTACCGGCGCTAACTTAAGCGGTTCAGTGAACCGCTTAAGCAAGTATCCACCCAGCGTCGGACGGAGTCAAGGGAAAGTCGTCGGAAAGCCCCAACCCGGGTACGCTGCGCCCGTGGCCGATCGCCCCCGGCATCGCACCACGATTCGCGAACTGGCGGAATACACGGGGCTCTCACCGGCCGCTGTGAGCTACGCGCTGCGCGGCATGCAGGTCTCGGCCGAGACGGAGGAGCGCGTCCGCGCCGCGGCGGAGAAGCTCGGCTACGAGGCGGATCCGATCGCGCGCGCCCTCGCCGGCGGCGCCACCGCGGTGGTGGGCCTGCTCGTGGGCAGCATGGCCGACTTCTGGAACCAGGAGCTCGTGCGCGCGGTCCAGCGCGAGCTGTACAGCGTCGACCGCAGCACGCTCGTCGCCGACGCCGACGGCGAGCCCGCGCGGGAGCTCGAGATGGCGCAGCGGCTCGTGGACCAGCGCGTGGACGGCCTCGTGGTCCTCCCCATCGGCCCCGCGAGCGGCGGTTGGGAGTCGATCGCGCGGCAGATCCCCACGGTCACGATCGGCGACGCGCTTCCCGGTGTCAGCCCGGCCGGGGAGGTCGTCTTCGACAACGAGCGGGGCGTGAGAGAAAGCCTCCAGCACCTCAGCGAGCTCGGCCACAAGCGCATCACGGTGCTGTCATGGGCCGTCGAGACCTCGCCCGACCGCGAGGCCGAGCGGGCGGTCGCCGCGTCGGTTGGCGCCCTCGGGCTCGATTGCCGCCTCGTGGCCTGCGCGTATTCCCTCAACGGCTCGCGCCCGCTCGCGCTCGAGCTGCTCGCGGGCGAGGACCGCCCCACGGCCGTCCTCTGCCTCTCCGACTCGATCGCCTACGGCGTCTACGCGGCCTGCGCCGAGCTGGGCCTGTCGATTCCGGGCGACCTCGCAGTCGCCGGCTTCGGCGACCACCCGATCTCCAAGCTCCTCGCGCCGCCGCTCACCTCCACGGTGTGGGACGTCGAGCGCGTGGCGGAGAAGGCGACCGGCTTCCTGGTCACCGCCATCGAGGCAGACGGGCCGCAGGCCACGCTGCGCGAGGTGATCGCGCCGGTGCTCGCGGCGCGCGCCTCGACGCAGCCCGCCTGAGGCTCAAGCCGCGTTGACAAGCTTGTGCAGCAGCCACGCGTGCACGTCGCCGATGCGATTGACCGAGAGTGTCAGGTGGCCCTCGTCCGGGAACACGTCGCCCTCTGCTCCCGGGACGTGCGCCTTCAACCAGACGCCGTGCTCGGGCGGCACCATGTTGTCCTGCCTGCCCTGCCACACCAGCACAGGCACGCGGATCGAGTCGAGATCGAAGCCCCAGGGCTCGACGAACGCGAGGTCGTCGTCGACCCAGCCGTCGATCCCGGGCGCCAGCCCCGCCTTCATCTTCGACAAGAGAAACTCGGCCAGCTCGCCGGTCAGCGCCGCGGCGTCGATGTCGCTGAGGTGCGGGCGCATCGCGTCGACCAGCTGCTCGGACTCGACGCTGAGCAGGCCCTCGGCATCCGCCGCCACGTACTCGGTGAGCGGCTCACGTCCTTCGAAGGCGACGCCGTACTCGGCGATGTTGCCCTCCCCCATCCCGGCGATGAAGTCGAGGTCGGGCGCGTCCGCCGGGCCGATCCCGGCGACGGTCGCGGCCGCCGCGCAGCGATCGGGCAAGAGCGCGGCGCAGGCCAGGGCGTGCGGACCGCCTCCCGAGACGCCGTAGGTGGCGAAGCGCTCGACACCCAAAGCGTCGAGCACGGCACCCACGTCAGCCGCCGCGGCGGCCACACTGCGCCCGGGATCCGGCGAGGAGCCGCCGTAGCCGGCGCGGTCGTATGTGATGAGCCGCAGTCCGCGCTCCTCCGCGCTCTCGACGTCAGCGCGCCCCGCGTATCCCGATCCCGGCGTGCCGTGCTGCGCGACGATCGCCGGACCGTCGGGTGCCCCGACCTCGCGCGCCACGAGCGTCCGGCCGTCCGGCGCCTTCAGCTCATGGGTCAGCGGCTCGGCCATGCCCGGCGCACCCTAACTGCCAAGCTGGGCGCATGGCCATCACGATCCTCCTGATCTCCGGCAGCCTGCGAGCGGGCTCCACCAACTCTGCGGCGCTGCGCACTGCGGCCGAGCTCGCGCCCGCCGGAGCCGAGACCGTCACGTACGACGGCATGGCGTCCCTCCCCCACTTCAACCCGGACGACGACGCCGAAGGCGCAGAGCCGCACTCGGCCGTGGCCGAGCTGCGCGCGGCGATCGCGGGCGCCGACGCGATCCTCGTGTGCACGCCCGAGTACGCGGGCGCGCTGCCCGGCTCGTTCAAGAACCTGCTCGAGTGGACCGTCGGCGACGGCGGCACCTACGGCAAGCCCGTTGCCTGGATCAACGTGTCGGGTGCGGCCGCACCGACCGGCGGCGCCGACGCGCACGACTCGCTGCGCAAGGTCCTGAACTACACCGGCGCGGACATCGTCGAGGCGGCCTGCCTGCGCGTGCCGATGTCGCGGCAGATGGTCGACGAGAACGGCCTCGTGAGCGACGCGGACGCCCGCGCGGGGATCTCACGCGCGCTCGCGGAGCTCCAGCAGCACGTCGCGACGGCTCAGGTGACGGGCGGCGGCTGACCCGCCGCGCTCGCGCTCAGCTTCGGGTCCCAGTTGCACACGAAGCACGCGTGCTGGAACGCCGACAGCGCGAACTCGAGCGCGTAGGTGTGCGGATCGGACTGGGCAATCACGTCGTCCCAATCGAGCACGTACTCGCCGAGCTCGCCGTCCCAGCGGGCGGCGTCGGGCGACAAAGTGCCCGCGTCGAAGCCGGCGGGCGCCGGGTGCGCGTAGGCGTAGAAGGCTGCCTTGCCGTAGCGGGTATCGCCCGGCCACCAGCCCACCGCGACCTCCTGGGCATCCATCGCGTTGCGCATGATGAAGTCGGGCGACGGCGGGTCCGCGGACTCGCCCGAGAAGAGGTTGACCGCCAGGTCGAACGAGCCCCACCAGGCGTTCACCGGCGTCGAACGGCCGCGATAGGGAGCGCGGAACGCCGCGAGCACGAGCGCGACCTGCGTGACCATCTCGAAGTAGGTGGAGACCTGCGCCGCGTCGTAGGTCGCGTGCTCGTCGTCCTGGTCCAGGGGAAGCGTCCACGCCACCTCCTGTGGCGTCGGGTCGATCGTGACCGGACCCGCGAGCGCGCCGATCGCCTCGAGCAGCTCGCCCGTCACGTCGCCCACTGCGCGATCGGGGGTGAGCGGAACGCGGCGCGTGTCGCCGCTGCTGTGGTCCACCACCGCCTCGTGCGTCCGCAGGTCGAGGCAGACGCCGAACGAGCCGGACCCGTTCGGCGCAGGCAGCGGCAGGGTCTCCCAGCCGCGCGCGGTGACCCGCAGCGCCGCGTGCTGGAGCTGCGGCTCGGGCGGCGCGAGCGCCACCGCCAGCTTCCCGAGCACCTGCGTGTGGGCGTGCAGCGTGTCGCAGGTGGGCTGCCACTCGTCGTACGACAGTCCGGGAAGCGACATGCCCGCAACTTAGCGCGGGCGTACAGTGACGGTCGTGACCCCCTCAGAGCTGCCGGTCGCCGTCGTGACTGGCGCCAATCGCGGCATCGGCCTCGAGCTCTGCAGCCAGCTGTCGGATGCGGGCTACGCGGCCGTGCTCGGTTCGCGCGACGACGGCAAGGGCGAGCGCGCAGCGGCGGAGCTCGCCAAGCCCAACGTCCACCCGATCCAGCTCGACGTCTCCGATCCGGCCAGCGTCGAGCAGGCCGCCACGCGCGTCGCGGACGAGCTCGGCCGCTGCGACGTCCTCATCAACAACGCCGCCATCGACTACGACACCGATGCGCGCGCCAGCTCCGCCGATCTCGAGCGCGTGCACACGGCCTTCGAAACCAACCTGTTCGGCGCCTGGCGCACCGCGCTCGCGTTCCTGCCGCTGCTCCGCGAGAGCCCGCACCCGCGCATCGTCAACGTGTCGAGCGAGGGCGGCTCGCTGGCGAGCATGGGCGGCGGCACGCCCGCCTACCACACCAGCAAGGCGGCCCTGAACGCGCTGACGCTCACCCTCGCCGCCGAGCTGCGCCGCGAACGCATCCTCGTCAACGCCATCTGCCCCGGCTGGACCGCCACCGACATGGGCGAGCACGGCGGCCGGCCGGTGAGCGCGGGGGCCGCGAGCGTCATGTGGGCGGTCGAGTTGCCGGACGACGGCCCCACCGGCGGCTTCTACCGCGACGGCCGGATCGTGCCCTGGTGAACCCTCACTTGCCGCCCACTCCATTCAACGTGTCCACCACCCGGAACACGTCCCCCTCCTTGTAGAAGTTCACGGCCAGCAGGTTCACCACGTGGTGGCGGATGCGCTCGCACGTCCGCGCGCGCCGCAGGAGCGGCCCGAACTTGTTCACCGTCGCGGCGTCGCTCGGCAGCGGGATCGGGTCGGTGCTGATCCAGTGGTTGATGAGGAAGAAGGGCGCGCCGGTGGCCGGACCGCGGTTGGGCTCGCAGCTCGCCGGCTGGTGCGTCGGCGAGGTCAGCAGCGCCGTGTTGCGCTGGAACGTGTACGGCGTCTCCATCGTCAGCCCCATGTAGGCGCGCCGGTACCAGGGCGCCGCGCCCGCGTGGTTCTCGGCCATCAGGACGAGCCGCTGGTTCGAGTCGATCATCCCGCGCAGCGTGGGCAGCGGCTTCTGGTCGAAGTCCTTGAACACGTACTGCGTCAGCCCCGCGTCGCCGATCGCCTTCACGAAGTCCGCCGGCGTGATGTAGTCCTGGTTGATCACGACGACGATGTCATCGGGGTGGGTGGCCAGGAAGTCGTGGATCGCGTTCAGCCCGTCGGACAGGGGCGTCGCGCCGAGCTCGCAGAAGGTGTGGCACAGGTACATGCCGCGCACGCCCTTCCCCTGGAAGCCGAGCCGCTCACGGATGCGCAGGGCCGCATCGACCGCCTGCGGGCTCACGCCGTCCTGGCTCGCCACCTGGTGGACCTTCGACTCGCTGCCGAAGAACGTCCGCACCTTGCCGTTCGGCAGCTTGTCGCCGTAGTGCGTGTCGAACAGCAGGCCGCGGATCCCGTCGGCGAGCTGTCCCGCGATCGGTCGCTCCTGCTCGGAGGAGAACCAGCCCGGCAGTGGCGCGGACATCGAGTTGTGCGTCGCGGGCAGGACGACGTCCTCGAGGCTCTTGTCGCACAGCTCCGCGAAGCCGTTGCAGGTATCCCCGCCGGCAGGCGCGCTCTGACTCGCGCCGCCCGTGGAGAAGAAGACGACCAGTCCCACGGCGATCGCCGCCACGCAGAGCACCGGCACCGCCATGCGCCGCGCCGTGTGGTGCACGGGCCGCTTGCGGGGCTTGTCGGGATCCTCGGGCGCCGGGTGGTAGATCAGCGCGAGGACCACCACGACGCCCTTGTAGAGGATGTAGACGCCGATCAGGGTGGCCGCCACCTGCAACGCGGTCTGCGGGGCGGCGACGATCAGGATGCCGAGCGCGATCAGCCCGAGTGCCCGGGCCACGCGCAGCCAGGTGGCCTTTGGCTCGGTGGTGATGAACTGCCAGCCCTCGCGGAGCGTGCCCTCGATCGCGATCGGCTTGAGAACCGAATGCGCGGCCGCCGCGACGATCGCGCCCGAGCCCGCGAGCACCCAGCCCCAGGTGCGCAGATCGTCCACGAACACGCCCCACACGGCGGCGGCCGCCGCGCGGCTCTCGGGGTCGTGGAAGCGAGCGAGCACGATTGCTCGCGCCACAGTGCAGGCGATCACGACGACCACGCCGGTGATCGCCACGCCCACGCCCAGCTGGAAGCTCGTGCCGCGGCGGTCCTCCGAGACCAGGAGCGCCGCCAGCGCCGCCACGAGCGTGAGGATCGCGAGGATGATCGCCAGCGCGCGGATCTTGCTGGCCAGGCGCGCGAGATCCCCGACCGCGCTGCCGAGGTCACGCGTGATCAGCGTCACCTGCCCCTGTCTTCGCATCTGGGCGGCGAGCTTGGGCTGGAACTTCTCCACGGCCGCGCCGGCCACTGTGCCCACATCCGCCAACGTCAGCGCCAACGTGTTCTGGTCGCGGTTGAAGACTGCGCGGTGAACGTCGCGCACTCCCCGGACGAACACGCTGCGGAAAGCGTTGCCGCCCACAAGCGTCGACACCGCGGACTCGATCAGCGGCCGGGCTGCGATCAGATCCGCCTGCTGGCGCAGCACGAGCTCGTCGGTCACCTTCTCGGCGATCAGGCTGCGGACACTCGAATCCTGCAGCGTGGCCGCCGCTCGGTTGGCGAACTGGTCCGAGTCGAGCAGCGTGCGCCGCACGTACCCGGCCAGCGTTGCGACCAGGAGCAGCACGCAGGCGACCACGACGAGCGTCGTCGCGCCCACGCTCCGGAGCCTGCTCCGCTCCATCCGACTCCTACGAAACGGCTTCCCGGCGCTTGCGGCCCGCGACCGCGATCGGCGCGTAGCCGCGGATCTCCGTGAGCAGGCGCACCGCAAGCGCAGCGGCCTCTTCCCCCTGCGCCAGTCCGCCACCCGCCGGGCTGAAGAACTTCACGCGCACATGTGGACGCTTGGGGAAGCGCGGGATGTCCACCGTGCCCGACACCGCGACGCACACCACCTCGGCCTCCGGCACGCCGGAGGCCATGCGCCCGAAGCCGCTGCGCGCGCGCAACTCACGGCCGAGGCTGCGCGTGCCCTCGGGGAAGATGCCGATGCACGCCCCCGCGCGCAGCTCCTCGATGGCGCGTCCCATCGCGTTCTGGTCGCCACTGCCGCGCTCGATCGGGATCTGCCCCATGCCGTCGAGCACGCGGTCGAGGCCCCTGATCTTCCACAGCGACGACTTGGCGAGGGCGCGGATCTGGCGCCGCGGGAAGGCGGCCACGCCGATCGCGATCGGATCCCAGTAGGAGTCGTGGTTGCCGGCGAGCAGCACCGGGCCGCTCGCGGGCATGTGCTCGAGCCCCTCGACCTCGAGCTGCGCCCAGCGCCGGATGATCGGCGAGCACAGCTTCATCGTGATGCCGTAAGCGCGGGTGATCTGCTCCGGACTGCTGATGGCGGGCATCTTATGGGGCCTTCACGAGCAGCTCTTCGTCCCCCACACGCACGACGTCGCCGCCGTGGAGCTGGCGCCCGCGCCGCTCCTCGGGCTCGCCGTTCACGAGCACCGGCTCGAACGCGAGCAGATCCTTCACCTCGCTCCCGCTGCCCACGACTCCGGCCAGCTTGAGCAGCTGACCGAGCCGGATCGTGTCCTCACGGATCGAAATCTCGCGCACGTGAATCGCCGAATCTACCTGTCGCGCGCCAGGCCCACCTGGGTTAGGGTCGGCTCGATGCCGTCCAAAGCTCGCGTACTCGCCCTCGCGATCGACGCCGCCGACCCCACCCTCATCCGCTCGCTGGCGAGCTCGGGTGAGATGCCGGCGATGGCGCAGTTCATGAGAAACGCCGCAGCGGTGCACACGCGCGCACCGATGGGCGTCTTCGTGAGCGCCAACTGGCCGACGATCTTCACCGCGACGCGGCCCGACCGGCACCACTACCTATGTTGGGACGAGATCACCGGCGGCACGTATGACTACCGGGAGACGGATCCCACCTTCGTCCACGGCACGCCCTTCTGGGAGACCCTGTCGGAAGCCGGCAGGCGCGTGGCGGTCATGGACGTCCCGCACACGGTGGTGCGCCCGATCAACGGAGCGATGGTGTCCGAGTGGGGCTGCCACGACCGCCACTTCGGCACGACGTCCTGGCCGACGGCGCTCGCGGGCGAGCTGACCGAGCGCCACGGAGAGCATCTCGGCACGATGGAGCCGCCCGGCCGCGACCAGTTCGCGCCGTGCGACTACACCCACCGCGCCGGCGAGGAACGCACCGACGAGGAGAGCATCGCGCTGTTCGAGGACATTTGCCGGGGCGTGGAGCGCAAGCGCGGCGCGTCGGCTGAGCTGCTCGACCAGGGCGGCTGGGACTTCTTCCTGAACGTGCTGGGCGAATCGCACTGCGTCGGCCACCAGCTCTGGCACCTTCACGACCCGTCGCACATACGCCACGATCCTGAGCTCGCCGCGCGCCTCGACGGCGATCCGGTGCGCTCCGTCTATCGGCGCCTCGACGCCGTCGTCGGGGATCACCTGGCGCGCACCGGCCCCGGGGACACCGTCTACATCTTCATCCCGCACGGGATGACCGCGCACAACGACGGCACGCACCTGTTCGACCACGTCCTGCACCGGCTCGACTGGAGCCTCGACAACCCCAACGGGCTCGGGCGAGAGACGCGCGCCGCGGCCGAGGTCGCACGGTTGATCCCCCAACCCGTGCGCGGCCGCGCCCTACGCGCCACGGCGCCGCTGTTGCGCTCTCGCGCGCGCGAGACGGAACTGGCTTCCCTGCCCCACCCGCAGGAGCGGCGCTGGTTCCTCACGCCCAACAACACCGTCGAGGGCGGCGTGCGCCTCAACCTCGCGGGACGCGAACCGAGCGGTCGCGTCCATCCCTCCGACCGCCGCGACGTGCTGCGCTGGCTCTCCCGGCGCCTGATGGAGCTCGTGAACGTGGACACCGGCGGTCGCGTAATCCGAAACTGCGTGGTCACCGACGACGTCTACAAGCGCTCGCCCGGGGACGCCTTCGCGGACCTGTACGTCGAATGGGACCGCAGCGCCCCGATCGAGCGCGTCTGGTCGCCGGCGATCGGCAGCGTGGCGGTGCCGTACGACCACTGGCGCCAGGGCGACCACGTGCGCTCGGGGCTCGTGCTCGCCTCCGGCCCCGGGATCAAGCCCGGCCGGCGACGGCGGATCGAAAACACCGAGAACATCGGCGCGACTTTCAGCGCCGCGGTGAGCGTACCGCTGCCGGACGTGGACGGGCGGCCGATCGAGTCGATCCTTCCGGCGGGCTCAACTGGAGCAGGGCGGCGCCGTGCGCAGGCCGCCCGGGCATACGCCCGGCGCGCGCTCGAGCGCAGCGCCCAGCGGCGCGTTCCGGGCTGGGCCCACCGCCAGGACCCGGCGCTTCCGCGGATGCGCGCCGACCTCGGCCTGGCCGCCCACGCGGCGCGCGAGCGGGCCGACGACGCCTACCAGCAGGCGGACTTCGCCCATAGCGAGGCCACCTGGCTCAAGCGGCGCGTCGAACCGCTCGAACGCCATGCCCAGATCGCCGCGATGTCGGCGTGGCTCCCGTACGCGGACGTGCCAGAGGACCTCCTCATCAGCGTGGTGATGCCCACGCGCAACCGTGCGGCGTTGCTCGAGGAGGCCGTCAGGTCGGTGCGGGAGCAGTCATACGAGGCCTGGGAGCTGCTGATCGTCGACGACGGCTCGACCGACGACACGCCTGACCTCATCGCGGGCCTGGAAGATCCGCGCGTGCGCACATTCCGGACGGACGGTCTCGGGCCCGCCAAGGCGCGCAACGTGGCGCTGGACGCCGCCTACGGCGAGGTGATCACCTACCTCGACGACGACAACCTGTTCGATCCCCACTGGCTCAAGGCAATCACGTGGACGTTCGGCGCCCTCCCGGAGACGCAGCTGTGTTACGGCGTGCGCGTGTTCGACGACGAGGGCCGCGCCCTCCACCAGACGATCAGCGGCCGGCCGGCCATGCACTTCGTGAGCTGGGATCCCGAGGCGGTTCGCTCGTACAACATCGCCGACATGAACGTCCTTGCCCACCGCAGCTGTGAGACGCGCTTCGACGAGGAGCTCTCGTATCTGTGTGACTGGGACCTGCTGCTGCGGCTCGCCAAGGACAGCACGCCAGTCGAGCTGCCCGCGGTGGCGGTCTACTACCGCACCCATCACGACGACCGCATCACCACGACGCTCGGGCAGGAGGCGATGACCCGGGAGTACGAGATCGTCCGGCAGAAGCTGGAGTCCGACGCCGCGGTCTGAGCGGGAATTCGAGCGCCAGGCGCTCAGCAGAGGGCCGTAATCGGCCGATAACCAGGGGGATGAGCCGGCGACCCCTCCTCGCCATCCCCATCGCGGTCTTCGCGATCGCGCTTTTCGTGCTGCTCATCCGCGGAAATGGGGAATCGAAGCTGCCGCTGCCGCGCGCCCAGGCGGTCCACGCCGCGCTCTCCGACCCGGCGATCCACAAGCAGCTCGCCACCCGCGGCTGGGACCAC
This sequence comes from Thermoleophilaceae bacterium, assembly GCA_036555755.1. GTDB lineage: Bacteria > Actinomycetota > Thermoleophilia > Solirubrobacterales > Thermoleophilaceae > JAICJR01. Next base: position 1,508 of record DATBKS010000233.1, on the reverse strand, counting down.
GCGAGCGTCGCAGCGCTCGATTCGCAGCTCGCGCGCGTGAGTTTCTTCGACGGCCCGCGCATCCGCGCCGTGGCGGCTGTGGATGCCGGCGGACACACGCAGCACACCCAGATCTACGCGCCTGGCGCGCCGCAGTACGGGTCGAAGCTCAGCGACGCTCCCTGGCTGCTCGCACTCCTGGCGCTCGGCTTCGTCCTCTCAACGGCCGGCCTGCCGCTGCTCAGCCTGCGCAACCTCGACGTGCTCGCACTGCTCGGCCTGACGGTGCCGATCATCGCCGGCGACCACCAGCTGCTCGAGTTGAGCGTGCTCTCCGGCTTCGTGGCAATCGCCTACCTCTGCGGACGCTTCCTCCACAGGGCGACCAGCACGAGCGAACCCAAGCCGCACACCCCTCTCTACGAGCTGCTCCTCCCCCGCCTTCCGCGGCTGCTCGGCTACGGGATCGCCACCTCCGCCGCGCTGCTCGCGATCGTGGCAATCAGCTCCCCGGGCGCGATCGACGTGGGCTTCGCCTCCACCGCCGGGGCCACGCTGCTCCTCCATGGCACGCTCCCCTACGGCCACATGCCGGCCGATGTCGTGCACGGCGACACCTACCCGCTCCTCAACTACGTCCTCTACCTCCCGGCCGCCGCGATCCGTCCGGTGCGCGACGCCTTCGACGACACCTCGAGCGCCGTGCTCGTGGCCTTCGCCGCGGCCCTTGTGGTGGCCGTGGCGCTGCGCAAGAGCGGCCCGCGCGCCGTGCTCGCCTGGCTTTGCTTCCCGCCGCTGGCGGTCGCCGTCGCCAGCGGCACGAACGACCTGCTGCTCGCCGCCGCCATCGCCGTGGCGCTCGCCGTCTACGCGCGCGGCGGTCGCGCGGCCTTGGCGCTCACCGCCGGCGCCTGGATCAAGCTCGCCCCGCTCGCGCTGCTGCCGATCTGGCTCGCCCGCCTGAGCGGAAGGCCGCTCCTGCGCGCGCTCGGCGCCGTGGCGGGCCTCAGCGCGGCGCTCACCGCCTGGGTCCTCGTCCTCGGCGGCCCCGCCGGCATCGGGCACATGCTCCACGCGATGTCGTTCCAGCTCGACCGCGGCACGCTCCAGTCGGCCTGGGCGCTGCTCGACCTCGGTGCCGCCCAGCAGGTGGCTCAGGCAGCCACGATCGCGCTCGTGGCCTGGGGCGCCGTCAACGCCAAGCGCATCGCCACCGATCCCGTCCGCCTCGCCGCCGTCTCGGGCGCGGTGCTCGCAGCGCTCCAGCTCAGCGCGAGCAACTGGTCCTACCTGTACGTGGTCTGGCTGGTCCCCTGCGCGGCGCTCGCGCTCGTTGCCGAGCGCACCGAGAAGGAAGCCGCTATGAGGAGATGACCTGCTCGACGCTGTTCGAGGAGGTTCCCTCGGACGCGACGAGCAGCTTGAAGTCGTGCGGGTGGCTCGCGAACATCAGCGCGTCGTCCATCGAGACGCTGCCGGCCTCGACGTGCTCGCGAAGAGCCTGGTCGAAGCTCTGCATCCCGTAGTAG
>DATBKS010000232.1:0-17485 GCA_036555755.1 Thermoleophilaceae bacterium | reverse complement strand
ATCATCAAGGAGCCGGTCTGGACGTGGGAGATCCCGACCTACTTCTTCACTGGTGGGCTCGCCGGCGCCTCGGCAGTTCTGAGCTCCGCCGCGCGCGTGACCGGGAACGAAACTCTCGCCCGCCGGGCGCTCTACATCGGCGCCGTCGCCGACATGGTCTCTCCGCTGCTGCTGATCTCCGACCTCGGCCGGCCCGAGCGCTTCCACCACATGCTCCGCGTCGTCAAGCCGACGTCGCCGATGAACATCGGCTCCTGGGTGCTCCTCGTCAGCGGCGGGGCATCGACGACGGCGGCCGTGCTCCAGTTCGTCGGGAAGCTCAAGCCCCTGCGGATCGCTGCGTCGCTCGTCTCGGCCCTCGCAGGGCCGCCGCTCGCGACCTACACCGGGGTGCTGATCGCGGACACCGCGATTCCGGTGTGGCACGAGGGCCGCCACGAGCTGCCGTGGATCTTTGGCGCGAGCGCGGCCGCGAGCGCAGGTGCAGCCGCCGCGATGTTCGTCCCGGCCAGGGACGCCGGGCCGGCGCGGCGAGTGGCAGTCGCGGGAGTGCTCGCCGAGGGCGCACTGATGCAGGCGATGAAGCTGCGACTCGGGAACGTCGGCGAGGTCTACCACGAAGGCGAAGCCGGAAAGCTCTCGAGGGCGGCAAAGGGGCTCGCGGCCGTGGGCGCCGCGCTACTCGCCACGCGCGGGCGCAAGAGCCGCACCTCGGCCGTGGTCGGCGGGGCACTCGTCTGCGCCGGGGAGCTCTGCCTGCGCCGGGCCGTGTTCAAGGCGGGCTTCCAGTCGGCGCGCGACCCGAAGTACGTGGTGGACTCGCAGCGTGAGCGGATCGAGCAGGACGGAACGAAAGCGACGACGAAGCCGAAGCCGGACGAACGAACCCGTTAGGCGCGGACTTCGCCGCTCTCGGGATGCCTCTGCGTGTACGCGTCGCCGCCCGGCGGCGCGCCGCTCTCCTCGTGCGGCGAGTCCGGTACCTCGTGCTCGTAGCCTGGCTGCACGGACAGAAGCTCCTCCGCGACTTCGTCGATGTTGTCGTACCGCCGCTCGGGCAGCCCTTGGAGCGCCGCGAGTTGCCAGCCGGTCGCGCCCTCGTGCACCGCGTACCTCATCAAACTCGACCGCTCGTTCGGAAGCGGAACGCCCTCCAGCAGCACCTGCAGCTCAGCGACGCCGGCTAGATCCATCCACCGTCGATGCTCGTTTTGCGACGCGGCAAACAGGTACGTGGAACCGCATGGAGCTCGGCTTTGCCTTCTCGTCCGAAGACCATCCGCCGAACGAGCTCGTCCGCCAGGCGCAGATCGCCGAACGGGCCGGCTTCACCTTCGGCCTGATCTCCGACCACTTCCATCCGTGGGTGAGCGACCAGGGTCACAGTCCGTTCGTCTGGTCGACGCTCGGCGGTATCGCGCAGGCGACGAAGGCGATCCGGGTGGGCACCGGCGTGACCTGCCCGCTGATCCGCATCCACCCGGCGATCGTCGCCCAGGCCGCAGGCACGGTGGCCGCAATGATGCCTGGCCGCTTCTTCCTCGGGGTCGGCACCGGCGAGAACCTGAACGAACACGTCACGGGCGCGCGCTGGCCGCTGGCGTGGGAGCGGCTCGAGATGCTCGAGGAGGCCGTGGACGTCATCCGCAAGCTCTGGAGCGGCGACGAGATCACGCATCGCGGCGAGCACTACACCGTCGCGCAGGCGCGGCTGTACACGCTCCCCGACGAGCGTCCGGAGCTCTACGTCGCAGCCGCGAAACCGCAGGCGGCTGAGCTCGCCGGCCGCATCGGCGATGGGCTGATCTCGACCGCTCCCGACGAGGAGATCGTCGAGGCCTTCGAGTCGGCCGGCGGGACCGGCAAGCCGAGGCTCGGGATGATCCACGTCGCCTACGACGAGGACGAGGCGGCCGGCCACGAGCGCGCGCACAAGCTCTGGCCGAACCTCGCGCTCGCCGGCTCGGGTGGTCAGGAGCTGCCGGCGCCGCGCGACTTCGAGGAGTCTGCCGCGAACGTCACGGTCGCCGATGTCGCAGAGTCGACTCCCGCCGGGCCGGATCCCGAGCCCTACCTCGAGTTGATCAGGAAGTACGACGACGCCGGCTTCACGCACGTCTACGTCCACCAGATCGGGGACAACCAGGAGGAGTTCGCCGAGTTCGCGCGCCGGGAGCTGCTGGGCCGCCTCTAAGATCGAAGCATGGAGCAGCTACGGGTCGGCGACGAGAGCTACGGGTTCCACAAGCTCGACGCCGATGCCGCGCGGCTCCCGTACACGCTTCGGATCCTGCTCGAGAACGTCCTTCGCCAGGGCTTCGAGGACGGCGCCGAGGCCGTCGCGCGCTGGGTTGCCGACGCGGAGCCTTCGCGAGAGATCTCGTTCGTCCCCGCGCGCGTCCTCCTGCAGGACTTCACGGGCGTCCCGTGCGTCGTCGACCTCGCGGCGATGCGTGACGCGATGCGCGACCAGGGCGGTGACCCGAAGGCGATCAACCCTCTGATCCCGGTCGAGCTCGTGATCGACCACTCGGTGCAGGTGGACGAATTCGCGTCGCGGCTCGCGATCGAGCGCAACGTCGAGCTCGAGTTCGAGCGAAACCACGAGCGCTACGCCTTTCTCCGCTGGGGCCAGGGCGCATTCGACAACTTCCGCGTGGTGCCGCCGAACACCGGGATCGTGCACCAGGTCAACCTCGAGTACCTCGCGCGCGTCGTCGAGGTGCGAGACGGCGTCGCGTTCCCCGACACGCTCGTGGGGACCGACTCGCACACGACGATGGTCAACGGGCTCGGCGTCCTCGGCTGGGGAGTGGGCGGCATCGAGGCCGAAGCGGCGATGCTCGGAGAGGCGCTGTCCATGCTCGTGCCGCAGGTCGTGGGCTTCCGGCTGACGGGAGCCCTGCGCGAAGGCGCGACGGCGACCGACCTCGTGCTCACCGTGACCCAGATCCTCCGCAAGACCGGCGTCGTGGGGAAGTTCGTCGAGTACTTCGGCCCCGGCGTCGGCTCGCTCGCGCTCGCCGACCGGGCGACGCTCGGGAACATGAGCCCCGAGTATGGCGCGACGTGCGGCTTCTTCCCCGTCGACGAGGTGACCCTCGAATACCTGCGCCTCACCGGCCGCAGCGAGGAGCGGATTGCGCTCGTCGAGGCCTATTGCAAGGAGAACCGGCTCTGGCACGAGCCCGACGAGCACCCGGAGTATTCGCAGGTCGTGGAGCTCGATCTCGACGACGTCGAGCCGTCGCTCGCAGGTCCGCGCCGGCCGCAGGACCGCGTGCCGCTCGAACAGGCGAAGGACGCGTTCATCGACTCGCTGGACACGTTCGGGGTGGAGTACACGAACGGCACGTACGACAAGGAGGTAGCGGATTCGTTCCCGGCCAGCGACCCGCCGACCGGCGACGGCGTCGCCGACACCGACGAGCCGGCTCCTGTGCACACCGCGACGCTCGAGAAGAAGCGGGTCGCGGTCGACGGCGAGGACTACGCGCTCGAGCACGGCTCGGTCGTGATCGCGGCGATCACGTCGTGCACGAACACGTCCAACCCGTCCGTGATGATCGCGGCCGGGCTGCTCGCGCAGAAGGCGGTCGAGCGCGGCCTCGAGCGGAGGCCGTGGGTCAAGTCCTCGCTCGCGCCGGGCTCGAAGGTCGTGAGCGAGTACTACCGTGCGTCGGGCCTCGACCGCTACCTGGACGAGCTCGGCTTCAACACGGTCGGCTACGGCTGTACGACCTGCATCGGGAACTCGGGACCGCTGCCCGAGCCGATCAGCGCCGCGGTGGCGGACGGCGACCTCGTCGTCTGCGCCGTCCTCTCCGGCAACCGGAACTTCGAGGCGCGCATCCACGGCGAGGTGAAGGCGAACTACCTCGCATCGCCGCCGCTCGTGGTCGCATACGCGCTCGCCGGGCGGATGGACGTCGACCTCGTGAACGAGCCGCTCGGCCAGAGCTCCGACGGCGAGGACGTCTTCCTCCGCGATCTCTGGCCTAGCCGCGACGAGATCGACGCGGTGATCGGACGCTCGGTCAAGGGCGAGATGTTCTCCTCCACCTACGCCGACGTGTTCACCGGCGACGAGCGCTGGCGGGAGCTCGAGACGCCCGAGGGCGAGCTGTACGCGTGGGACGAGGCGTCGACCTACGTTCGCCTCCCCCCGTACTTCGAGGGGATGCCGCGCGAGCCCGAGCCGGTCGCGGACGTCGAGGGTGCGCGCTGCCTCGTTCTGCTCGGAGACTCCGTCACGACGGATCACATCTCGCCGGCGGGCGCGATCCGACCCGACTCGCCGGCCGGGAAGTACCTGATCGACCACGGCGTCGAGCGGCGCGCCTTCAACTCGTACGGCTCGCGCCGCGGGAACCACGAGGTGATGGTGCGAGGCACGTTCGCGAACGTCCGCCTCAGGAACCTGCTCGTGTCGGGCAGCGAGGGGACGTGGACCGTGCACCTGCCCGACGGCGAGGAGGGGACGATCTTCGAGGTCGCCGAGCGGTACCGCTCCGAGGGCGTGACGACAATCGTGATCGCGGGCAAGGAGTACGGCTCGGGGTCGTCCCGCGACTGGGCTGCGAAGGGGCCGAACCTGCTGGGCGTGCGGGCGGCGATCGCGGACTCGTACGAGCGCATCCACCGCTCGAACCTCCTGATGATGGGAATCGCGCCGTTGCAGTTCATGCCCGGCGAGAACGCCGAGTCGCTCGGGTTGACCGGCCGCGAGGAGTTCTCGATCTCGGGGCTCGAGGGCGGCGACGCCGACGAGGTGACGGTGCGGGCGGACGACAAGGAGTTCCGGGCGCGCCTCCGCCTCGACACGCCGCGCGAGCGGGAGTACTTCCGGCACGGCGGCATCCTGCAGTACGTGCTGCGCAGGCTTCTCGCGGAGTAGACCCTCCGATGGAGCCGTTAGTGGTCGTCGTCACCGGGCCGCCGGCGGCAGGGAAGACGACGATCGCACGTGCGCTCGCCGCACGACTCCGGCTGCCTCTGATCGCGAAGGACACGATCAAGGAGGCGCTCTTCGACGGGCTCGGCACCGGCGATCTCGCCTGGTCGCAGCGGCTCGGCGAGGCGACCTACCTCACGATGCTTGCTCTGACCGAGGAGTCGGTGCGGCTCGGCGCGAGTCTCGTCCTCGAGGCGAACTTCATCCGCGGTCGCGAGCAGAGGCTCGCCTCGTTACCCGCCCGCTTCTTTCAGGTGCATTGCGGCGCTCCCCTCGATGTCTTGACGGAACGCTACGCCGGACGCACGCGGCATCCCGGCCATGTGGACTCGGAGCGGATCGAGGCGCTGCGCGAGGCCGTCGAGACGGGACGGCACGATCCCCTCGACCTGCCGGGCGAGACCATCCGCGTCGACACCGGCCGGCCGGTCGACCTCGCCGAGCTGGAGAGGAGAGTGCGGGCGACTTAGCTCTCGAGCGCGCCCGGGTCGCCGGGTGGCTCCTCGCCACGCCGCATGCGCGCTAGCCTCGCCTCCGACTCCGCGGCGTGGCGCTCGTGGACGACCACCTCACTGGCCTGCAGCTCCCTGCAGACCCACCACGTGACGAAGCCGAACACCACCGGCAGCACCCAGATGATCACGCGATAGACCCAGATCTGGGACGTGTAGGCGATCCCGAAGGTGACGTTGACGCGGTCCGCGGACCCCGCCATGAAGACGAGGAAGACCCAGCTGACCATCGCGACGCCGATGGCTGTGCGCACCGGTGCGTCGCGAGGCCGGTCGAGGAGGTTGTGGAACGCCTGGTCACCGATGAAGCGCCGTTCGAGCCACGGCCAGAAGTAGAGGAACCCGAACACGACCAGCGGGAAGGCCGCGCCGCCCCAGAACGGGTTCGGGACGACCGTGTAATGCCCGATCGTGAAATCGAAGCTCGGCACGAGGCGGAGGGCGCCGATCAGCCAGCCGAGGTACCAGTCCGGCTGGGCGCCGTTCGTCGAGGAGTACGTGTGGAACGGGCCCCACAGCCAGATCGGGTTGATCTGGACGAGTCCGCCGAGCAGGAAGAGGACCCCTGCCGTCCCGACCATCAGTCCCAGCGACCGCGGCGCCTGGCCGGGGAACGCGGGCACGCCGACGATCGTGCGCTCGGTCTGGGCCTTCTTGCGGCGGAACTGCGTGTGGTGCCGCATCGCCACGAGCAGCAGGTGCGCGCCGAGCAGCAGCCCGATCAGGATCGGGAAGATCAGGACGTGGGCGATGTACATCCGCGGCCACAGCTTGGGACTGCCCGGGAAGATCCCGTCGAACAGCCAGTTCATGACGTTCTGGCCGACGAACGGCAGGGAGAGCCCGACTGAATAGCCGATCACGAGTCCCATTCCGGACATGAGATCGTCGACGAGCGAGTAGCCCAGGTACGCCTCGAGCAGCGAGAGCATGAGCATCGTCACGCCGAGCCAGTACGTCAGCTCGCGCGGCTTGCGGTATGCGCCCGTGAAGAAGATCCGGAAGAGGTGAAGGACGATCGCCGCGATGAAGACGTTCGCCGCCCAGTGGTGCGTCTGCCGGATCAGGAGGCCGGCCCGGACCGCCAGCGAGAGGTGCACGACCGACGCGTACGCCTCGCTCATCTTCTGGCCCTCGAGCGCCGGGTAGTAGTGGCCGTGGAAGACGATCTCCTTCGTCGAGTCGACGAAGAAGAAGGTCAGGTAGATCCCGGTGGCGACGAGGACCATGAACGCGTAGAGCGCGACCTCGCCGAGCAGGAACGACCAGTGGTCGGGGAAGAGATAGCGAAGCGTCTTGCGCAGGAGCGGCGCGCTCGCGCTCCGCTGGTCGACCCAGCGGACGGCCCTGCGGGTCATGGGTGCGCCGCGGCTCCTCACGGCTGCGCCTTCCACATCCGGACGCCCCACCACGACGGCCCGACCGGTCCGGAGAAGTTGCCTGCCGCCCGCAGGTTCCCGGCGCGATCCACCATCAGCGGGAGCTGCGGCAGGCTGCGACCGGCGGGCCCGAAGACCACGCTGCCGCCGTCGGCCACGTCGAAGGTCGAGTAGTGACAGGGGCAGACGAGCGCGGGCCCGGGCTCAACCGGAGGGAAGGTGGGCTTGCGGTAGAGCCCGAGCGCGCAGCCGGCGTGGGTGCAGATCTTCGAGTAGGCGAGGATGCCCTGCGGCGCCCAGCCTCGGCGCGAGCGCGGCAGCTTGAGCTCGCTCGGCTCGAGCCGCACGATCACGACCGGCGCGGCGATGTCGCTGCGCGACGAGTGCTCGGGGAATGCCGTGTAGAACGTCCCCTGTTCGATCTTGTCGGCACGCAGCGGAGTGCCGTCCTGCGTCACGAGCCGCTTGCCGCGCCGCCAGGGCGAGTTGCGCAACTCGTCGGTGTCGAACACCGGACCGAGCGACACCGCCGGAGCGATCGCCGCGAGTCCGAGCGCGCCGAGTGCCGTGCCGAGCGAGCCGTACACGAGGCGCCTGCGCGTGAAGCGGCTGCCGCTCTCGCGGTAGATCTGGGCGATCTGGCCCTGCTCGACGGGATGCTCGGACTCGGGGTATTCCTCTTCGAGGTCCTCGCTCACCACGAGCCTCTTGCTCATCAGGATCAGGGCGATCGCGATCAGCCCGAGTGCGCCGCCAAGCGCGATGCCCTCGTACTGCGTCCGGTTGGGCCAGCTGCCGGTGGCGTAGACGACGATGAAGCCGATGGCGAACACCGCGGACAGGAGCAGCAGGGCAACGAACACAAGCTCGGCGCGCGGCTCCGGCCTGCCCGGCGCCACGATCCGGCGCGGACGAGCCCGGCGCGTGACGGAGCCCACGAGCGCGCCCACCCAGAAGCCGATCACTCGCAGCCGCCTCATGTGCGCCGCAACCTGTCGCCGATGAGCATGCAGAGGCCAACGAGCGCCACGCCGGCGATCAACCATGCGATCAGGCCCTCCGGGACGGGCCCGACGTGGCCGATGCCCCAGCCGCCCGCGTCATCGGGGCGCTTGGACGCGTTGATGTAGGCGATGATCGAGTTGAGCTGCCGGTCGCTGATCTGGCGGCGCGAGAACGTCGGCATCAGGTACGGGCCCACCCGCACCGCCTCGGCGATCTGGGTGGCGCTGTCCTCCTTGATCAGGGGGACCCGCGCGTTCGGCACGTAGCCGCCTTCCGCCACCGCTTGATGGCAGCCGGCGCAGTGATCCACGAACAGGCGCATCCCCGCGGACACGTTCCCGGCGCCCGGATCCGGATGGGGAATCGCGGGCCCCGGCGCGAGCCCGGCCACGTACTGGGTGATCGCGTCGATCTCCTTCTTCGTGAACTCCACACGCCGCCGCCACGGCTGCTGATGCGGGTCCTGCAGCGGCATGAAGCCGGTGGTCAGGTAGAGGTCTGCGGCCTGAGCGCCCACGCCGGCCAGCGGCGGTCCCTGGCCCTTCACGTCTCCCGCGCCTCGGATGGGGGTGGGCTCCGGCACACCGCGCCCGGCGATGCCGTGGCAGGACGCGCAGTTGCCCGCGTACAGCTGCGCCCCGAGCTCCTGCTGCGAGAGTCCGCGCTCGTCGTCGGGGCGCGAGATCCCGCTCGGCAGCTCGGCGTGCGCAACCGCGGCGAGCGCGAGCGCCGCGAGCATGAACGCGAGCACTGTCTTCGCGCGACTCATCCCTGCCGGCAGTTGGGGAGGATGAGCGCCCCGATCCCGCTCATCAGGATGATCGCCAGGAACAGCGGGGTGATCACGATCCCGCAGATCGACATGAAGTAGATGCGCCCCTCGGGCGGTGGCCCGTCCTCACCGACGCTGCGCACCGCACGGAAGGTGACGATCGAGGCGGCGAGCGCGGCCAGCGCGAGCAGGGCCGCCACCGCCGTAGCGATCGCCGTCCACGTGTCCACCGGCACGTCCCACATGCGTCCGGCCGGGCTGCACGCCGCCTGGGTCACGCCGAAGCCGAACACGTGCTGGCACGCCCACACGGCCGGGGCCCCGACCACCCCCGCCCACATCGTGAGCTCGAGTGAGCGGCGCGTGCTCACAGCGCCGGATACACCTGCGTGAGCACCACCGCGATGCCGAGCAGGCTGACGAAGTACCAGTACATCGAGATCGCCCGCACACCGACAAGCCGGTAGCGCGTGAGGCCGCCGAGTAGCTTGCCCAGCAGCCAGAGCTCGAGCGCGAGGCCGAGGGCGACGTGCGCGTGGTGAACGCCGAGCAGTGCGAAGTAGATAGACGCGTACGCGGAGTCGTGCGGGCTGAACTTGCCGAGGTCGCCGACGAACTCGTGAATCTGCGCGCCGAGGTACGCGCCCTGGATCACGAACGCGCCGAGGAACAACAGCCACGCAAGCCGCGCGTTGCCCGAGCGAGCGGCGCGGCTAGCGAAGAACACGGGCACGGTGCTCGCCACGAGCACCCCGGTGAGGATCAGCGGCAGCGCCAGCTTCGGCTCGGGCACCCCCGGCGGCGGCCAGCGCGTGGAGTTGAAGCGCGTGTAGAAGTAGGTCGCGATCAGCGTTCCGAAGAGCGTCGCCTCGGCGGCGATGAAGAGCGCCATGCCCCACATGCCGGTGGGCAGGGACTGCGGCCGGCGGGTCGCCCGTACGGCGCCCTGGCTCGTCACGTCGCCTCCTCGGGCTCGACGCCGTGCCACGCGACCCCCGCCAGCGCGAGGAGGCCAAGGAAGACGCACATCGCGATGAGGTGCCCGGTGAGCAGCATCGCGAAGACGCCGCTCAGCATCAGCGCGACGACGATCGGCCACGGGGAGTCCGCAGGCATGTCGAGCACCTCGTTCAGATCCGCGTCGAGCACGCTCGTCTCCGGCGTCTCGTGCCCGCGCTCGAGAACCATCTCCCCGCGCTCGAGTTTGCGCTCATCCTCCCGGCGGTCCTGCTCGTCCCACATCGGATACGGACTCGACACCGTCGGGATGACCGCGAAGTTGTAGGCGGGCGGGGGAGAGGGAATCGCCCACTCGAGCGTCGCGCCGCCGAACGGATCGCGCACGGCGGCCGGCCCGCGGAAGTAGCTCACGATCAGGTTGGCCACCAGCACCACGAGGCCGACCGCGAGGATGTAGGCGCCGATCGTCTCGGCGAGGTTGTAGCCGCCCCAGCCGAGCCCCGACTGGTACGTGTACACGCGCCGCGGCATCCCGAGCAGCCCGACGATGTGCATCGGAAAGAACGTGAGCGCCGAGCCGAGGAAGGTGAGCCAGAAGCTCGTCTTTCCCCAGCCCTCGTGGTACATCCGCCCGCTGACCTTCGGGAACCAGTAGTAGAGGCCGCCGAGCAGTGGGAAGACCGCCGCGCCGAAGATGATGAAGTGGAAGTGGGCGACGACGAAGTACGTGTCCGTCAGCTGCTGGTCGAACGGAATCGCCGCGAACATGATTCCGCTCAGCCCGCCGATGATGAAGAACACGATGAATCCGACGATCCAGAGCAGCGGCGTCTTGAAGATGGGTCTGCCGGTGACGAGCGTCGTGATCCACGCGAAGAGCTGAATCGCGCTCGGAATCACAACGATCATCGACGCCGCGGCGAAGTAGACGGTCGTGATCGTCGACAGGCCGACCGAGAACATGTGGTGCGCCCAGACGCCGAAGCCGATGAACGCGACCAGGATCTCGGCGAGCGCCACCATCGGGAAGGCGACCATCCGCCGGCGCGTGAACGTGGGGATGATCGACGTCGCGATCCCGAAGGCGGGCAGGATGATGATGTACACCTCGGGGTGGCCGAAGATCCAGAAGAGGTGCTGCCACAGCAGCACGCTGCCGCCGTGTGAAGGGTCGAAGAAGCTGAAGCCCAGGCGGCGGTCGAGCTCGAGGAACATGCAGTCGACGCTGAGCGGCGGCAGCGCGAACACGAGCGCGAACGACACCGCCAGGAACGCGAAGCAGAACAGCGGCATCCGGTTGAGCGACATCCCGGGCGCGCGCAGCTTGAAGATCGTGACGATGAAGTTGATCGCCGCCGCGGTCGTCGAGATCGAGTTGAAGATCAGCCCGAGCGCGTAGAAGTCGATCGCCGAGCCCGGGTTGTAGGTACGCGATGCGAGCGGCACGTAGTCGAACCAGCCGGCGTTCGGCCCGTTGCCGGTGGCCAGCCCGACGTACATGAACAGCCCCGAGCAAGCGAAGATCCAGAACGACAGCGCGTTGAGCCGCGGAAAGGCCATGTCGCGCGCGCCGATCATCAGCGGGACGAGGTAGTTCCCGAACGCCCCCGTCGAGATCGGGATTACGAACAGGAAGATCATCGTCACCCCGTGCATCGTCATCACCTGGTTGAAGGCGGACGGCGACAGCGTGGTGCCATTCGGCGTGAGGAGCTGCGTGCGCATGAGCAGCGCCTCGACGCCGCCCGCGCCGAAGAAGACGAGCGACGTGAACAGGTAGAGGATCCCGATCCGCTTGTGGTCGGTCGTCGTCAACCAGCCGAGCAGCCCGGTGCGCTCGGTCCATATCCGCTCGAGGCGACGGACGCGGCGGGCGGCCTCGGGATGTGCGACCGAGGCCATCTACCGCAGCCCCTGGAGGAAGGTGACCACCTGCCGTAGCTGCTGGCCGGTGAGGTTCAGTCCCGGCATCTTGTTGCCGGGCTTGACCCGCTGCGGGTTGGCCACCCACTCGCTCAGTTCCGCACGGTTGTTGGGGATCGTGAGAGCCGCCAGCGTGCGGCGGGTGGCGAGGTGGGTCAGGTCCGGGCCGATCGTGCCGCGCGCCCCGGTCCCGCGGATCGTGTGGCAGCTCGCGCACTGCTGAGTCATGAAGACGCCCTCGCCGGCCTTCGCCTCCGCTGAGGGGGGCTGCGCGAGCGGCTTCGCCATGTTTGCGAGCCACGCCTTGAACTTCGCGGGAGGATCCGCGTATACGGCCATCGCCATGTTCGCGTGCTGCAGGCCGCAGAACTCCGCGCACTGGCCGCGGTAGACGCCCGCGTGGTCGGCGTAGAGCCCGATCCTGTTCGGGTGGCCGGGCAGCATGTCGACCTTCTTGTTGAGCTCCGGAACCCAGAAGCTGTGGATCACGTCGGCTGAGCGCAGCTCGACGTTCACAGGTGTCTGCGCCGGGATGTGGAGCTCGTTGGCGGTGACCGCTGTCGTGCCCGGGTAGCGGATCTCCCAGAACCACTGGTGCCCGATCACCGTGATGTTCAACTTCGTCTGCCCCGGCTTCGGCGCGCTGGTGGCGTTCACCACGCCGATGTCCGCGATGAAGAAGAGGATCACGAGACACGTGACCGGGACGACGATCCCGAACGTCACCACCAGCCCCGTGGACACTCCCTCGTCCTCGCCGACTCCCGGCAGCCCGGTGCGCGTGCGCCGCCGCCACGCGATCAAGAGCAGAACCAGCGCGCCGGCGAACACCACGGCCGCGGCGGCCAGCATGCCCCACCAGAGGTGCATGATCTTGCGCGCCTGGTCGCTCTCGGGGTGGAGTGTGGACTGCCCGCCCTGTGACTGGCCGCAGCCCGCGAGGAGCAGCGTGCAGACGAGCCCGGCGGACAGCGCCAAGCGAGAGGCGCAAGCCGCACGGGCGCGACTGCGCTGGGAGGAATCTCGCCCGCTTCTGGCCAATTCGCGGCTGGCTTACCCCGGATGGTCGGGGTTCAACCGGCCACCGACGGGTAGGTCAACGCTATGACCCGCGCGCACGGTGCTGGCGCCTATCTACCCGAGCGTCGCACGCTCGCGAGGCTCCGGGCGGCCGCCGAGGACTGCCGCGGCTGCCACCTCTACGAGGGCGCCACGCAGACGGTTTTCGGCGAAGGCCTCAAGCGCTCGCGGGTGATGATGGTGGGCGAGCAGCCGGGCGACCGCGAGGACCGCGAGGGGGCGCCGTTCGTCGGCCCGGCGGGCAGGCTCCTCGACCGCGCGCTGGACGACGCCGGGATCGAGCGCGGCGACCTCTACGTCACCAACGTGGTCAAGCACTTCAAATACGTGATGCGCGGCAAGCGCCGGATCCACCAGACGCCGGTGATGGAAGAGATCGCCGCGTGCAGGCCGTGGCTCGATGCGGAGCTCGAGCAGGTGAAGCCGGAGGTGCTCGTGTGTCTCGGCTCGATAGCGGCCAAGGCGCTACTCGGGTCATCGTTCCGGGTCACGCGCAGCCGCGGCGAGTTCGTCGAGTCGGACCTGGCGCCGCTCGTCACCGCGACCGTTCACCCGTCCTCGATCCTGCGCGCCCGCACTGACGCGGAGCGCGCGCAGGCATACGACGCCTTCGTCGCCGATCTCCGCCGGGTTGCGACGCACATAACCGGGTAAACGGGACGAATGAACCGCAAGGGATACACATTGCTTGGATGGCTGGTCTGGCGCATCGGCTCGCGCGTCGCGAAGCGCAAGATCGCTCGGAAGCGCGGCAGGCTAGGCGCAGGCGGGGCCATCACGCTCCTGCTGCTGGGCGGCGCGCTCGCCGCCAAGTCAGCCTCCACCGGCGACTGAGACTCAGGCGACGCCCGTCACCACGCGGACGCGGTCGATCGCCTGCCTGATCAGGCGCGACACGTGCATCTGCGAGATCCCCATCCGCTCGGCGACCTCTGCCTGCGTCAGGCTCTCGGCGAATCGCAGGTAGAGGATGTGCCTCTCGCGCGCGGGTAGCGCGCGCACGCCCCGTGCGATCGAGGCACTGTCCTCGACCAGCTCGAGGCGCTCGTCCATCACGCCGAGTCCATCGGCTACCGTGCCGCTCTCGTCGTCGCCGGTGCGCCGAGGGGTGTCGAACGACGTCGTGCTGTAGGCGGCGGTCGCCTCGAGCGCGTGCAGCACGTGCTCGATCGGCATGTCCAGCTTGAGCGCGATCTGCTGGGGGCTGGGGGAGTGGCCGAGCTCGCGTGACAGCCGCTCGATGGCGTCGTTCACAGCGAGCACGCGCTCCTGCATCCCGCGCGGGACATGGAGCGACCACGACGTGTCGCGGAAATGTCGCTTCAGCTCCCCGAGGATTGTTGGCACCGCGAAGCTCGTGAAGGCGTCGCCCCGGGTGGGCTCGTAGCGGTCGATTGCCTTGAGCAGAGCGAGGCTCGCAACCTGCACCAGGTCATCGAGCGGCTCGCTTGTCTGCTCGTAGCGACGGGCAAGTTTGCGGGCGAGCGGCAGGAAGCGGTCGACAAGTTCGTTCCGCGTCCGTGGATCGCCGTAGCGGTGGTAGCGGAGAAACAGCTCGGCGTCTCTCCGACGACGGGTTGCTGCTTGCACGTGGGCCATGGGGATCCTTCCGGTTGGGACTTCGAAAGATCCGTTGGACGGCCATTGGTGATGGCCAGACCCCGTCTCTGCCCGCAGTATCACCCCGATGCTCCGGCGCAAACCTGGCACCGGGGCGATCTGCGGATCTTTATGTTCAGGAGCTGATGCCCGCCTTCTCCTTGAGCTTCTCGGCGATCTTCTTGATCTCCTCGGGCTCGTAGTCAGGGACGAACGCCTGCGGCTGCGGCGGCAGGTCGCCGGGCTCTGCGCCCTCTGGCGGACCGTCGACCACCTCGAGCTCGTCGCCGGTCTCCGGATGCTTGCCGTTGAAGACCGCGGCGATCTGGTTGTAGTCGTTCGGTGAGAAGCGGTAGATCCGCTTGTGGTCGCCGCGCTCGATGTGCGGCCGGCACTCGGGGATCTTGTCCGTCGCAATCCGGGGCGACGGGAACAGCTTCGACATGTCCGCGCCGGTGAGGTTCTCCAGCGCCCGCGCGTACGCGACCTGGTGCACGCCTCCGCGCACGAGCAGGTAGCCCGTGAGCGCCTTGGCCGCGGGATGGTCGACCATCTCGTAAACCCGCAGCTTGTTGTTGCGGGCGGCGGTCTCGAGGAAGTAGTTGTGCGTCAGGTCCTCCACGAGATCGCCGGAGGCGAACACGTTGTCGCCCGTCCACGGCCGGCCCATCGAGTCCTGCGGGAGCGCGGAGTGCCCGCCGGCGATGAACTGCTGCGTGTTGCGCACGCTCTTGAGGTCCGACATCGCGCCCTCGATCGAGCCGCTGCCGTTCGTCGTGGGCGACGCGCCGGTGAGCATCGTGTTGATCGTGGCGGCCACGAGCTCGATGTGGCCGAACTCCTCGGCCGCGATGTTGGCGACCAGGTCGTAGAAGGGACGGGCAGAGGCCTTGTCCCTGAAGTTGAACGACTGGAACGTGTAGTTGAGGAAGGTGGACATCTCGCCGAAGCGTCCGCCCATCAGCTCCTGGACGGCTGCGGCGCCGTCCGGATCGGGGTCCGAAGGCGGCGGCAGCGGGGTGCCCCAGAGATCGAGACGAAGGATCATCGTGAGCCTCCTGTTCGGGGTTGCGTGCCGTGCGGCTACCCCGGCCCGAAATGGTCAAACAAAAAGTGGCTCCGCTGAGCCGAGCGGCCGGTCAGGCCTGATCGGCGGACCGCGGCGGCTCTGCCGACGGCGCGTCCCCGGCGTCCTTTCGCAACAGCCAGGACAGCGGCAGCGCGTACCAGAGCACCCCGAATAGCACGAAGAAGAACCCGCCCACGATCGCGGCCAGCGTGCTGCTGAACAGGAAGTCCGCGATCAGCAGGATCACGCCGACGATGGCGACGGCGAGGCAGGCCAGGCCGGCGATCGACATCCAGTTGCTCTGGACGATCAAGTAGCGCTTCTGCTGGCGGCGGAACAACAGCCGGTGCGCCGACACCGGAGCGATGAAGAACGCCGACGCCGCGCCCGCGAGCAGCAGCGTGGCGAAATAGACGTCGCGCTGGAACGCCGTGACCTCGGTGAAGCGTTGCGTGAACGGCAGCGTAAGCAGGAACGCGAACAGGATCTGCACTCCGGTCTGCGACACGCGCAGCTCCTGAAGCAGCTCGTTCATATTGCGGTTGAGCCGCTCCTGCTCGGTCTCGCCGGTGCGCTCGAAGCGCTCGCGGTCTCCTTCCATCTCGATTGATTGTTACCCGCGGCGCGGCGGCGCCGAATCCCGGGTCCAGGGTTTCCAGCCGGCCCCCACCGGGCAGACGGATTGCCTGATGAGCAGCAGCTACGACGTGATCATCATTGGGGCCGGAACCGCCGGTGAGCACTGCGCAGGAAGGCTTGCCGAGGGCGGGCTGAAGGTGGCGATCGTGGAGCGGGAGCTGGTGGCGGGCGAGTGCTCCTACTGGGCGTGCATGCCATCGAAGACCCTGCTGCGCGCCGGCGAGGCGCTCGCCCACGCACGCCAGGCGCCGGGCGCGGCCGAGGCCGTGACGGGCACGATCGATGTCGGCTCCGCGTTCGCGTGGCGCGACTTCATGGTCAACGACTACGACGACGCCAGTCAGGCGGAGTGGCTTGAGGACTCCGGCATCGAGCTGATCCGCGGCGAGGGTCGCCTTGCCGGCAAGGGCAAGGTCGAGGTCGACGGCGCGACCTACGAAGCGGACAACGTCGTCCTCGCCACGGGCTCCGCCGCCCAGTTCCCGCCGATCCCCGGTCTCGACAAGCTCGACGGCGTGTGGACCAACCGCGAGGTGACGGGGCTCAAGGAGGTTCCGGAGCGGCTGCTCGTCGTGGGGGGCGGGCCGGTGGGTGCCGAGATGGCGCAGGCCGTCGCTCGGTTCGGAGCGTCGGTGGCGCTGGTCGAGGGCGAGGATCACCTGCTCCCAAGTGAGCCGAAAGCACTCGGCGAAGGTCTCGGCAAGGCCTTCGAGGCGGAGGGCATCGAGCTTCACGTCGGTCAGCAGGCGAGCGCCGCGCGCCGCCACGGCGACGGCTACGCACTCGAGTTCCCGGACGGCAACGAACTGCGCGGCGACAAGCTCCTGATCGCAACGGGCCGCGCGCCTCGCACCGATGGCATCGGGCTCGACACCGTCGGCATCGAGGCCGGTGACAAGGGCATCGAGGTGGACAAGCGCCTGAGCGCCGGCGACGGCGTCTGGGCGATTGGCGACTGCACCGGCATCTGGCCGTTCACCCACGTGGGCAAGTACCAGGGTCGCGTGGTCGCATCGAACATCCTGGGCCGGCCCGCAAGCGCGTCCTACGACGCGGTCCCGCGGGTGGTCTTCACCGATCCGCAGGCCGCGAGCGTGGGGGAGGCGGAGGGCGGGTTCACCGCGACAGTCCAGCTCGCGTCGATCGCGCGCACCTCCACCTACACGCGCGCGTACGACGAGCAGCCTGGCTTCCTCACGCTCGTGTCGGACGGCGAGCGCCTCACCGGCGCCCACGCGCTCGGCCCGGAGGCCGGCGAGTGGCTCGGCCAGGCCACGCTCGCGATCAGAGCCAAGCTGCCGCTCGACACACTGCTCGACACGATCCAGCCCTTCCCGACCTTCTCGGAGGCGTACCTGGACGCCCTCATGGAGCTCGGAGCGAAGGTCGCCGGCCGCGAGTCGTTAGCAACCTGACGCAACCCAGGCGGTTTTATCTGGCTCTTCGCTTGGCTCCTTACGATAAGTCGATGCCTCGTGATCGACAGGGACGATTCCTCGGAATCCCGTACGACTGGCGGCGCCCGAACGCCGGGCGCGCGCAGCAGCAGAAGTGGGATCCCGAAGACCGGGCGATCCTGAAGCCCAAGTCCTT
>DATBKS010000231.1:0-3364 GCA_036555755.1 Thermoleophilaceae bacterium | reverse complement strand
CTGTGTCTAGGTCGCGACGTAACCCTTGCCCTGCTTAGTCACCGCACCGTCGGCCTGGAGATTGGCCATAACCCGGTACAGGTAATTGGGAGGGTTGATGTTCATCATCTGCGCGAGTTCGCTTACAGTGACGCCCGGGTTCTGGCGAATCAGGGCCAGCGCCTCGTCCCCGCGGG
Source organism: Thermoleophilaceae bacterium (assembly GCA_036555755.1). GTDB lineage: Bacteria > Actinomycetota > Thermoleophilia > Solirubrobacterales > Thermoleophilaceae > JAICJR01. The sequence continues at coordinate 3,188 of DATBKS010000231.1, read as the reverse complement.
TCCCACCGCGGCGGCGCCGGCGCCGCCTGGTTCCGCCTCCCGAGCCGGAGCCGCGCGGGCGGCCGCGGCGCGGGCTGTCGACCCCGTCGAGTGCGGCCTTGGCCTTCTCGAGCTTGAGGTACTCCTCGTGAAGCGGCCGGAGCTCCTTGAGCCGGTTGTCTATCTCGGCGCGCTTCTCGGCAAGGAAGTCGGTCATTTCACTCCTTAGAAATTCGAATTAACAGATAAAGGTAAAGGTAATGCGGAACAAGATAACTGTAGTAGGTGCAGGCAATGTAGGTGCAACCACTGCACAGCGACTTGCGGAACGCGATTACGCGGACGTGGTGCTGGTGGACATCGTCGAGGGCATGCCGCAGGGCAAGGTGCTCGACCTGAACCAGGCGGGACCGGTGGTGGGCTACGAGGCCAACCTCGTGGGCACGAACGGCTACGACGAGACCGCCGGATCGGACATCGTCGTCATCACCTCGGGCTTCCCGCGCCAGCCCGGCATGAGCCGCGACGACCTCTTGGCGAAGAACAAGGAGATCGTCGGCGGCGTGGCGCAGCAGGTGGCCGACCGCTCACCCGACGCGATCGTCATAGTCGTCACCAACCCGCTCGACGCGATGTGTCACGTCGCGGCCGATGTGACCCAGTTCCCGCGCCAGCGGGTGATCGGCATGGCGGGCGTGCTCGACTCCGCGCGCTTCCGCACCTTCCTCGCCTGGGAGCTCGGCGTGTCGGTGCGCGACGTCACCGGCTTCGTGCTCGGCGGCCACGGCGACACGATGGTGCCGGTGGTCTCGTACTCGAACGTCGCGGGCGTCCCGATCCGCCAGAAGATCTCGGACAGCCGCATCGAGGAGATCGTGCAGCGCACGCGCGACGGTGGGGCCGAGGTCGTGAAGCTACTCCAGAAGGGCTCGGCGTTCTACGCGCCCGCGGCGGCGGTGGCCGAGATGTGCGACGCGATCGTGTTCGACCAGAAGCGCGTGCTCCCGTGCGCGGCCCTGTGCCAGGGCGAGTTCGGCGTCGACGGCCTGTTCGTCGGCGTGCCCGTGCGCCTCGGCAAGGAGGGTGTCGAGGAGATCATCGAGATCGACCTCGACGACAACGAGAAGGACCAGCTCTCGAAGTCCGCGGCTGCCGTGAAGGAGCTCGTGGACGCGATGGCCGATTTGTAGTCCGCAGTCCGCAGTCCGCAGTCCGCAGAAGGGGGGGCAGTGGGCAGCGCCGCGGCCCCCCGACGACGCTGCCCGCTGCCCCCGCCCCACGCCGCTAGCGCAGCACCACCTTGGCCGAGCGGCTGGTCCCGGCACCAGCCTTCGGGGTGAACTGCACTGTCAGCGTGGCCTGCAGCCGACTGGCCGACCGTAGGATTCGCCCACCCTTCCCCGTCAAGCGGATCTTCAGCGCCACATGGCCGGCGCGCCGGACGAAGTGCGAGCCCTTGGCGATCACTGCCTTCTTGGCCCTAAGGGTCACCGTGAAGCGGCCGGCCGAAGGCCCGCTGAGGCTCACGCTGAGCCCGCGCTTGCCGAGGCCGTGACGCTGTAGCGCCTTGCGGATCGCGGCGAGGTTCTTCGCGAGCGAGGACGACTTCGCGTGCGGCGGCTTCTGCGTCGGCGGGCCGGCGGGGCCCGACCCTCCGCCACCCGTAGGCGGCGCCGCGCCGACCGCCCGCGCGGCATTCAGCCGCCCGCCCATCAGCACCTTGCCGATGAGGCTCGGGACCGGATCGACCGATTCCATGAGGCGGTCCTTCACCTGATCGGCCGACAGGTTCGGGTCGACCGAGAGCACCAGCGCCGCCACGCCCGTGACGTACGGGGCGGCCATCGAGGTGCCGTAGTCGAAGTCGTACTCGTCGGCCGCGCCTGTGTAGGTGGTCACCTGCGGTGCGCAAACGACGTCGAAGTCGTCGACGTTGACGCCGTCGCCGTTGCCCGTGGCGTCCGCCAGGACGCTGAACCGGAAGACGCCGTTCGAGCGTCCCTCGAGTGGGCCGACGTCGAAGTACTGCTCCTCGTAACCGTTGGTCGTCCCGGTCAGCCCGGTGATCGCCGCATCGTCCACTCCGTCGGGCAGGTCCTCGGCGAGGAAGTAGTCGCCGGAGCCGAGCGCCGTGCGCACCCAGGCATGGGCCGCGCAGTCCTGCTTGGTCGCCAGGTCGAGGTACCGCTGGGCGACGTTGTAGGAGTTGTTCGGGTAGTTCGCGAACGGCGTGTCGCTGAAGCTGAAGACACCCGTCCGGGGGTTCTGGATGGAGCGGTCCCAGGTGCCGGGGTTGCCGCCCACCGCCCAGGTGCTCGTAATCGGATTCTCGAAGCTGTCCGAGAAGTAGGTCTGCCGCGGCTGGAACTTCGGGTAGGTGCTCTTGATGCCGACGCCCGGGGCGGCCAGGTCGACGCCGATGCCGTAGTTCGAGAAGTCGGCGAGCTGGTCGTTCTGATCCGTCGCCGCGACGCAGATGATGTTGTACTCGGGGAAGGTGCAGGGGACCGTCGGATTCGCGCCGGTGTCAAGGCTCTCGTTGCCGGCGATCGTGACGAACAGCGTGTCCGGGGCGGCCGCGATGGCGTCCTCCTCCGCTTGGCACGGCTCGTAGCCGCGGACGCTCAGGTTCACCACTTGGGCGCCCTGCTTGGCCGCGTAGGCGAGCCCATCGGCGATGTCGCCGCAGGTGCCGGAGTTGAGGTTGCCGAGGACACGCACCGGCAGGATCTGGGCGTTCCAGTCCACCCCGGTGACGCCGATGTGGTTGTTGCCGCGCGCGCCGATGATGCCCGAGACGTGCGTCCCGTGGCCGTTGTTGTCGTTCGGGGTGTTGTCGTCTTGGACGAAGTCCCAGCCGCGCCAGTCGTCGACGTAGCCGTTGCCGTCGTCGTCGATGCCGTTGTTCTCACGGCCGTTGCCCGTCTCGCCGGGGTTGGTCGCGACTTTGAGGTCGGGCGTGTTCAGGTTGATGCCCGAGTCGACGACGGCGATGCGCACGTTCGGCGAGCCGGTGGTGCGGTCCCACGCCTGGGTGGCATGAATGTCGGCGCCGGCCGTGCCGGCCACGCCGTCCACCGTCTGGCCGGTGTTGTGCAGCGCCCACTGCTCGCCGAACAGCTGGTCGTCGGGCACCGCCGCGCCCTGCTGGTAGGAGTTGGGCTCGGCCCAGACGACGTCGGGATCGGACTCGAGCGACGCCGCGGCGT
>DATBKS010000230.1:0-3330 GCA_036555755.1 Thermoleophilaceae bacterium | reverse complement strand
TGCGGCTCGACCCGGACGCGATCGGGGAGCTCGGCAAGAAGCTCGAGCGTGGCGCGGTGCTCGTGTCCGCGACCAACGGCAAGACGACGACGTCGGGGATGCTCGCGGGGATGCTCGAGCGCTCCGGCGCCGAGGTGGTGCACAACCGTGCCGGCTCGAACATGAACTGGGGCGTGGCCACCGCGCTGATCGACGCGGGCCGTCATCCCGCGCAGATCGGCCTGTTCGAGGTGGACGAAGCTTGGCTCGCTCCGGTCGCGCGGGAGCTCGACCCGGAACTCATACTCCTGTCGAACCTGTTCCGCGACCAGCTCGACCGCTACGGCGAGCTCGAGCTCCTGGCCGACCGCTGGGCGGAGCTCGTTGCCGAGCGCGACGGGCAGTCGACGTTCGTGCTCAACGCCGACGACCCGCTCGTCGCCGACCTCGGGCGCGAGCGGCAGAAGGTCGTCTACTTCGGCGTGGAGGACCGCTCGCACTCCCTGGAATCGCTCGAGCACGCCTCGGACTCCAAGCGCTGTCGCAACTGCGGCCACGAGTACGTGTACGAAGCGGTCTACCTCGGCCATCTCGGGCGCTACCGCTGCCCCAACTGTGGGCGCGAGCGGCCGAAGCCGGCTGTCGCCGCCGAGAGCGTGAAGCTGCGCGGCATGCACGGCTCGGACGCGCGCATCGCGACTCCTGCCGGGACGTTCGAGCTGAGCCTTCCGCTGCCAGGCCTCTACAACGTCTACAACGCGCTGGCGGCTACCGCGGCCGCCTTGGAGCTCGGCGTTTCCACTGAGCAGATCGGCGCGGCGCTGTCGACCTTCGCGGCGGCGTTCGGGCGCGTCGAGCGGCTGCAGGTGGGCGGGCGCGAGCTGGCGATCCTGCTCGTCAAGAACCCCGCGGGCGCCAACGAGGTGCTCCGCACGCTGACGCTCGAGGACGGCGCGCTCGACATCTGGATCGCGCTGAACGACGGCATTGCGGACGGGCGCGACATCTCCTGGATTTGGGATGCGGACTTCGAGCTTCTCGCCGGCCGGATCGGTCACATCACCTGCTCGGGCACGCGCGCGGAGGAGATGGCGCTGCGGCTGAAGTACGCGGGGGTGGATGCGCCGATCGCGGTGGAGCGCGAGCTCGGTCGCTCGCTCGACTCTGCGGTGGCCTTGAACGGGGACGGCCGCCCGCTCTACGCCCTCCCCACCTACACCGCGCTGCTCGAGCTGCGCGACCTGTTGGCCGACCGCGGGCTGGCGAGGCGGTGGTCGGACTGAGGACCTCACTCGACGAGGCCGTGATCTGGCACGACGTGGAGTGCGCCGCCTATGGCGCGGACCTCGACATGTGGAGAACGCTGGCGGGCGAGTACGCCGGCGAGCTGCTCGACATCGGCGCCGGCACCGGGCGCGTCGCGCTCGACCTCGCCGCGCTGGGGCACGACGTGACCGCGCTCGACTCCGACCCCGCGCTGATCGCGGCGCTGGCCTCCCGCGCGCGCGAGCGCGGGCTGCGGGTGCGCACGAGCGTGGCCGACGCGCGCGCCTTCGAACTCGGCCGCACCGTGCCGCTCGTCATCGCGCCGATGCAGGTGGCGCAGCTGATGGGCGGGGAGTCCGGCCGCGCGGCGATGCTTCGGTGCGTGCACGCGCACCTTCAACCCGGCGGCGTCTTCGCCGCGGCGCTGGCCGACCCGCTCGAGGACATCGATGACGAGGAGGTGCTGCCGCCGCTACCCGACGTCCGCGAGGAGGGCGGCTGGGTGTTCTCCAGCATGCCCGTGGCGATGCGCATCGATGAAGGCAGCACGGCCATCGACCGCCTGCGGCACGCCGTGTCACCCCACGGCGAGCTCACCGAGTCGATGAACACCGTGGTGCTCGACCAGCTCACCGCCCAGCAGCTCGAGCAGGAGGCCGCCGAGCTGTTCCATGCGCTCCCGCAGCGGACGGTCCCGGAGGACGACCGCTACCTCGGCAGCACCGTGGTCATGCTGGAGGCCCGCTGATGCCCACGCTGCGCATGTGCTCGCTCTATCCCGACCTGATGAACATCTACGCCGATCGGGGCAACGTGGCCGTGCTGCGCGCGCGCTGCGAGTGGCGCGGGCTCGGCTTCGAGCACTCGGCGTCGGGCCTCGGTGAGGCGCTCGACCCCGGCTCGGCTGACCTCTTCTACATGGGCGGCGGGCAGGACCGCGACCAGGTGGCGGTGGCCGAGGACATGGTGGCCACGAAGCGCGAGGCGCTGCACGCCGCGCAGGACCGCGACGCCGTGATCCTCGCCGTGTGCGGCGGCTACCAGCTGCTCGGGTCGAGCTACCAGCTCGGCGACGAGAGGCTGCCGGGCGTCGAGCTCGTGGACCTGCACACGGTGCGCGAGCCGGGTCCGCGCCTGATCGGAAACTGCGCGATCGAGTCGAACCTCGGCGGCGACCACGTGATCGCCGGCTTCGAGAACCACGGCGGGCGCACGTACCTCGGCGCCCGTGAGCAGCCCCTCGGCAAGGTGCTGAACGGCTTCGGCAACAACGGCAAGGACGGCTTCGAGGGCGTGCGCCGCGGCAATACGATCGGCACCTACCTGCACGGGCCGCTGCTGCCGAAGAACATCTGGCTGGCCGACCGCCTGATCGAGCTGGCGCTGGGTATCGAGCTCGAGCCGCTGCCGGACAACTCGCTCGAGGACGCCGCGCACATCAGCGCGCGGCGCGCGGCGGGCGTCTAGCCGCGCGTCAGCAAGCGGTCATCGGGTCAAGTTCGGCCCTTGAGTGGTCGATAGGCCCTGTACGCGTCGCACTCGATCGAGGAGTAGGTAGATGTCCCGTTTTCGTATCCCACTACTGCTGTCGCTTGGAGCGCTCGGCGTGTTCATGCTGCTTCGCCGTGGCAACCGCGCGCCGGAGTACGTGGCGCCCTCGCGTCCCGCACCCAAGCCCGTGGAGCCTGAGGCCGTGGTTGAGCCCGAGGTCATCGTCGAGCCTGAGCCCGAGCCCGTTGTGGAGCTCGAGCCCGAGCCCGTCGCTGTCGTCGAGCCGGAGCCGGAGCCGGAGTCCGAGCCGATCAAGGCTTGGGAGCCGGAGCCGGAGGTCGTGCCCGAGCCCGAGCCGGAAGTCCTGCCCGCGCCTGAGCCCGCCTCCATGCCCGAGCCCTACGCGCTCTTCCCGACCGCCGCGGAGCCGGTGGCTGTCGAGCCCGAGCCCGAGCCTGAGCCCGAGCCCATTGCGGCCGAGCCCACGCCCGAGCCGGAGCCGCAGCCCGAGCCCGAGTCCGTGTCGGACTCAGAGCCCGAGCCGGGCTACTGGCGCTTCCCGCCCGCCCAGTCGGACTGGCCGGACGCGCCGCA
>DATBKS010000229.1:0-6702 GCA_036555755.1 Thermoleophilaceae bacterium | reverse complement strand
ACCACTACCTCGGGAAGATGGGCCTGGTCGAGATCCTGCACCTCCGCTTCGCGAACCAGATCTTCGAGCCGATCTGGAACCGCGACCACATCAGCTCGGTGCAGATCACGATGGCGGAGGACTTCGGGGTCGAGGACCGGGGCCACTTCTACGACCCGGTCGGTGCGCTGCGCGACGTCGTGGTCAACCACCTGATGCAGGTCGTCGCGGCGGCCGCGATGGAGCCGCCCTCGCGGGGCGACCCGACCACGATCAAGGAGTCGCAGGTCGCGCTGTTCCGCGCCGTCGTCGAGGCCGATCCGGCGCACTACGTGCGCGGGCAGTACGACGGCTACCTCGGGATCGACGGCGTCGCCCCCGACTCCACCACCGAGACGTACGCGGCGCTGCGGCTCGAGATCGAGAACTGGCGCTGGGCGGGAGTGCCTTTCTTCATCCGCACCGGCAAGTGCCTGCCGATCACGCAGACCGAGCTGCGGCTCGTGTTCGAGCGCCCGCCGCGGCTCGGCTTCAACATCGCCACGCGGCCGCCGGAGCCCGACCAGCTCGTGATCAAGCTCGATCCGTCGACCGGCGTCCGGCTGCTCGTGGAAGCGCAGCGAAGCGGAGTGCGCGAGCCGGAGCAGATCAACCTCGACATGGAATTCGGCGAGGAGGGTGGCGAGGGTCCGGCGCCGTACGAGGTGCTGCTCCTCGCCGCGATGCAGGGCGACAGCACGCGCTTCACGCGCCAGGACGGAGTCGAGGAGGCGTGGCGGGTGATGGACCCGCTGATCCAGCATCCCCCGCCGGTGCACCCGTACGCGAAGGGAAGCTGGGGGCCTGAGGCGGCCGGCCAGCTGCTTGCCGGCCACGGGCGCTGGCACGAGCCGTGGGTGGACTCATGACCAAGACAGCCGCAAAGACCAAGGCCAAGTCCAACGGCAAGGGCGACGCCGCCGCGGCGCGAAAGGCAGCGCCGGAGGCGCAGCCGCAGAGCGCGGCCGCGCCGTCGCCGTTCACCCCGATCGCCGATTACGCCTTCCTGTCCGACTGTCACACGGGCGCGCTCGTGGCACCGGACGGCACGATCGACTGGCTGTGCGTGCCGCGCTTCGACGCACCGAGCGTGTTCGGCTCTCTGCTCGACCGCGGTGCGGGCGCTTTCCGGCTCGGGCCGTTCGGCATCAACGTGCCGGTGAGCCGGGTGTACGAGCCCGGCACGAACACCCTCCTGACGAGCTGGCACGCCAGCAGCGGCTGGGTGATGGTGCGCGATGCCCTGACGCTCGGCCCGCGCCGCGGCGAGGACACCGTCACCCCGCACACCCGGCCGCCCGCCGACGAGGACGCCGACCACCTGCTCGTGCGCACGGTCCTCTGCATCGACGGCGAGGTGGAGATAGAGCTCGTTTGCGAGCCGGTGTTCGATTACGGCCGCGTGCAGGCGGACTGGGAGCTCGCCGACCACACGCGGAACATCGCGGACGCCTCGGGCGCGGGACAGACGATTCGCCTGCGGACGGACATGCAGGTGGGCATCGAGGGCCACCGCGTGCGCGCCCGCCACGTGCTCCGGAAGGGCGACCAGCTGTACTGCGCGCTCTCCTGGGCCGAGGACCTCGACGCCCCGGCCACCGCGGACGAGGCCAGCGCGCGACTGGCGAACACCACGGGCTTCTGGCGCGCGTGGCTCTCCCGCGCCCGGATTCCAGACCACCGCTGGCGTGAGCCGATCCAGCGCTCCGCGCTCGCGATGAAGGGTCTGACGTACATGCCCACCGGCGCGACGGTCGCGGCGCTGACGACGTCGCTTCCGGAGACCCCGGGGGGCGAGCGCAACTGGGACTACCGCTTCACGTGGATGCGGGACAGCACCTTCACGCTGCAGGCGCTCCACTATCTCAACCTCGACTGGGAGGCGAACGAGTTCATGCAGTTCGTCGCCGACCTCGAGGCGAACGACGACGGCGGCCTCCAGATCATGTACGGGATCGACGGCCGTCGCGACCTGACCGAGTCGACCCGCGACGACCTCTCCGGCTACGCAGGCGCGAGGCCGGTGCGGATTGGCAATGGCGCGTTCGACCAGCGCCAGAACGACGTGTACGGCGCCGTGCTCGACTCGATCCTGCAGCACACCGAGCGCAGCCAGCGCCTGCCGCGCGCGCTGTGGCCGATCGTGGAAGCGCAGGCCGAGTGTGCGCTGAAGGTCTGGCGCAAGCCCGACCAGGGCATCTGGGAGGCGCGCGGCAAGCCGCAGCACTACGTGTCCTCGAAGTTGATGTGCTGGGTCGCGCTCGATCGTGCGGCGAAGCTCGCGGAGATCCGCGGTGACCCGGAACGCCGTGACGCTTGGGGTCAGGCTGCCGAAGAAATCAGGGCGGACATCCTCGAGAACGGAGTGAGCGACCGCGGCGTGCTGCGTCAGCACTACGCCACGGACGCGCTCGACGCCTCGACGCTGCTCGCCGCTCTCTTCGGCTTCCTGCCCGCAGACGACGCGCGCCTGAGGGCGACGGTGCTCGCGATCTCGACGGAGCTCACCGAGAACGGGTTCGTCCTCCGCTACAGGACCGGTGAGACCGACGACGGGCTGTCCGGCAAGGAGGGCACGTTCCTGATCTGCTCGTTCTGGCTGGTCACCGCACTCGCGGCGATCGGCGAGGAGCAGCAGGCGCGCGACCTGATGGAGCGGCTGCTGCGGATCGCATCGCCGCTCGGCCTGTACGCCGAGGAGTTCGACGCGGAGACGGCGCGGCACCTCGGCAACTTCCCGCAGGCGTTCTCGCACCTAGCTCTGATCCAGGCGGCCTCTCGAATCATCCTCAGCGAGCGCATCCAGGAGTACCTGACATGAGCACGTACGACGTAATCGTGATCGGCAGCGACGCGGACGGCGGCACGCTGGTGCGCCACCTCGCGCCGTCGGGCAAGCGCATCCTGCTGCTCGAGCGCGGCGACTGGCTGCCGCGCGAGCCTCAGAACTGGGACACGAGCGAGGTGTTCGTCGAGGGGCGCTACATCTCACCCGACACCTGGTACTACGCGGACGGCTCGCCCTTCCAGCCACAGGTCCACTACAACGTCGGCGGCGCGACGAAGCTGTACGGCGCGGCCCTCTACCGGCTGCGCGCGGAGGACTTCGGCGAGCTCCAACATCACGACGGCGTCTCCCCCGCCTGGCCGATCGGCTACGACGACATGGAGCCGTACTACACGCAGGCGGAGCACCTGTACCAAGTGCATGGCGCGCGCGGCGAGGACCCGACCGAGCCACACGCGAGCGCGCCGTATCCCTACCCCGCCGTGTCGCACGAGCCGCGCATCCAGCAGCTCTCCGACGACCTCGAGGCCGCGGGCCTGCACCCGTTCCACGCTCCCTGTGGCGTGCTGCTCGACGAGGGCAACAAGCCGTACAGCAAGTGCGTGCGCTGCGACTCCTGCGACGGCTTCCCCTGCCTCGTGCACGCCAAGTCGGACGCCGAGGTGATCAGCGTGCGACCCGCGCTCGAGCACGACAACGTCACCCTGCTCACCAAGGCGGAGGTGATCCGGCTCGAGACGGACGAAGCGGGCACGAACGTCAGGCGCGTAGTCGTGAACCACGACGGCGAGCGCGAGATCTTCGAGGCCGACATCGTGGTCGTGTCCTGCGGCGCAGCCAACAGCGCCAAGCTGCTGCTCGCCTCGGCCAACTCAGCTCACCCCGCCGGCCTCGCCAACTCGTCCGACCAGGTGGGCCGCAACTACATGTTCCACAACAGCGCGGCCGTGCTGGCGCTGTCGAAGGACGAGAACCCGACGACCTTCCAGAAGACGCTCGGGGTGAACGACTTCTACTTCGGGAGCGACGACTTCAAGTTCCCGATGGGGAACATCCAGATGGTCGGCAAGTCGAAGCCCGCAATGTTCCGCGGCGAGAAGCCCGGCGAGACGAGGTTCGCCCCCGAGTGGACGTTGAAGGACGTGGCACGCCATGCGGTGGACTTCTGGCTCTCGACCGAGGACCTGCCCTTGCCGAGCAATCGCGTGACGCTCAGCGAGGACGGGAAGATCGCGATCAACTACCGCTCGAGCAACGACGAGCCCAAGGCGCGCCTGTACCACCAGCTCAAGTCGATGCTGGGGCACCTCGGGATGCACCACGAGCACCTGCTCGGCCACCACGCCTACCTGAAGAACGAGATCCCCGTCGCGGGCGTCGCGCATCAGGCGGGCACGTGCAGGTTCGGCGCGAACCCCTCCACGTCGGTGCTCAACGAGAACTGCCGCGCGCACGAGGTGGACAACCTCTATGTGGTCGATACGAGCTTCTTCCCCAGCATCGGCGCGGTGAACCCGGCGCTCACCGCGATGGCGAATGCCCTGCGCGTCGGCGACCATCTGCTCGAGCGCCTCGACGCGAAGGCGGAGCACCCGGAGTACGCACATGCCGGCTAACGGCCGCCGGCGCGTGGTGATCGTCGGCGGCGGCTTTGGCGGCATGGCCGCGGCGAAGGGGCTGAAGCATGCCGACGTCGACGTCACGCTGATCGACCGGCACAACCACCACCTGTTCCAGCCGCTGCTCTACATGGTGGCCGCGGGCGGGCTATCGAGCGGCGATTGCGCCGCGCCGATCCGGGCGATGCTCAAGCACCAGCGGAACGCGAGCGTCCTGATGGCGGAGGTCACCGACATCGATGTCGAGCAGCGTCAGGTCGTGCTCGACCGCGGCGAGCGGCTCGACTACGACAGCCTGATCCTCGCCTGCGGGGCTGAGACGTCGTACTTCGGCCACGACGAGTGGCGCGACGTCTCCTGCGGCCTCAAGACCGTCACGGACGCGGAGGACCTGCGCAACAGGATCTTCGGGGCCTTCGAGGAGGCGGAGCGCGCGGAGGACCCGAGCGAGCGCGACCAGTGGCTCACGTTCGCGGTCATCGGCGGCGGACCCACGGGCGTCGAGATCTCGGGGCAGCTCGCGATTCTCGCCCACCATGCGATGAGGAAGGACTTCGCGCGGATCGACCCGCGCAAGGCCAGGGTGATCCTCCTCGACGCGGGCGAGCGCGTGGTGCCGGCGTTCCACGAGTCCACCTCGGCAAAGGCCGCCAAGGAGCTCGCAAAGCTCGGCGTCGAGGTGCGCGAGGGCGCGCTCGCCACCGAGATCGATTCGCGCGGCGTGACCGTCAAGGTGGGCGACTCGACCGAGCGGATCGACGCCCGCACGGTGATCTGGGCGGCCGGTGTCCAGGCTGCCGGCGCGGCGGGAATCCTGGCGCGCGCCACGGGCGCAACCACGGACCGCGGCGGGCGCATCGCGATCCGCCCCGACCTCACGCTCGAGGGCCACCCCGAGATCTCGGTGATCGGTGACGCGGCCAACCTCGCCGGTGACGACGGCAAGCCGCTTCCCGGGCTCGCGACCGTTGCGATCCAGCAGGCGCGCCACGTCGCGGAGGGGATCAAGGCCGGTGGCCGCGGCGCGACCATGCCGTTCAAGTACTTCGACAAGGGTGCGCTCGCAGTGGTCGGGCGCGGCGGGGCGGTGTGCGAGGTCCGCGGCATCAAGCTGTCGGGCCTGCCCGCGTTCGCGATGTACCTCGGCGTGCACCTGTACTACCTGGGCGGCGTGCCCGGGCGGCGGGTGGCGGTGGTGGCCGCCTGGGTGGGCGCAGCATTTGGCAGCCGGCAGAGCCGGGTGATCGAGGCCGAGCTCGGAAGCGTCGAGCGGCAGGCATCCTCGAGGCTCACGACCGTTTCCTGATTCTCAGGTGAACGTGGCGTGATCACGCTGGCCACAACGACCGTCGACCTGGCCCGTGTGCAGTTCGCCATGACCTCGCTGTACCACTTCCTGTTCGTCCCGCTGACGCTCGGGCTCGGGCCGCTGGTCGCGGTCATGCAGACGGCGTGGCACCGGACGGGGAACGAGCAGTGGCTCCGCCTGACGAAGTTCTTCGGGACGCTCTTCCTGATCAACTTCGCGATCGGCGTCGCCACCGGCCTCGTCCAGGAGTTCGAGTTCGGGATGAACTGGTCGGTCTACTCGCGGTTCGTCGGCAACGTGTTCGGCGCGCCGCTCGCGGTCGAGGGGCTGGCCGCGTTCATGCTCGAGGCCACCTTCCTCGGCATCTGGATCTTCGGCTGGAACCGCCTGTCCCCGCGGCTGCACCTGGCGACGCTCTGGATCGTCGTGCTCGGCACCTGGCTGTCCGGCTACTTCATCCTCGTCGCCAACTCGTGGATGCAGCACCCCGTCGGCTACAAGATCGTGAACGGCGAGGCGCAGCTGACCAGCGTCTGGGCGCTGCTGTCGAACGGGTTCGCGCTGCGCGCGTACCTGCACGTGATCCTGGCCGGCCTGATCTTCGGGTCGACCGTGGTGCTGGGCGTGAGCTGCTGGCACTTCCTGCGCGGCCACCAGGTCGACGTCTTCCGGAAGGCGGCGATGCTGGCGCTGATCGTCGCGCTGCCCGTCACGCTGCTGCAGCTGGTCGTCGGCAACCGCTTCGGGGCGGCGGTGACGAGCGCCCAGGGCATGAAGATCGCCGCCTCCGAGGCCCAGTGGGACACCTGCCAGCCCTGCGGCTTCTCGCTGTTCCAGATCGGCGGCTTCACGAAGGACGACCCGACCCCGAGCTTCTCGATCACGATCCCGCGGCTCCTTTCGTACATGGCGACCGGCTCGTTCGACGGCCAGGTGCAGGGCCTCAACCAGCTCCAGAAGCAGGAGCA
>DATBKS010000228.1:0-2582 GCA_036555755.1 Thermoleophilaceae bacterium | reverse complement strand
CGAGGGCGGCCGTCGGTTGACGGCCGCCCTCACCCTTCTCCGGAAGGAGCGCCGGGCACGGCGCTTCTTCATCGCCCACACGCAGTCGTCGCTGGGCACCGGAGCCGCCTACATCGCGCTGCTGGTGCTCGCGTACCAGCGCTTCCAGTCGCCGTGGGCGGTCACGCTGATTCTTCTCGCCGATTTCCTTCCGGCCACGCTGCTCGGCCCCATCCTGGGCGCCGCAGTGGACCGCTTCGGCCGCCGCCGCTGCGCCGTCATCGCCGACGTGCTGCGCGCCGCGGTCTTCGTCGCCCTCGGCTTCGTATCGAGCTTCCCCGCGATGGTCGCGCTTGCGCTGCTGGCGGGAGTTGGCACCGCGCTCTTCAAGCCCGCGATCCTCGCCGGCCTGCCCAGCATGGTCGATGAGGAGAGCCTGCCGGCTGCCACCTCTCTGTACGGCGCGATCAACGACATCGGCCACACCGCAGGACCCGCGCTCGCGGGAGCGATCCTGCTCGTGGCCGGCGCGCCCGCGGTCATGTTCGCCAATGGCGTCACCTTCGCCCTCTCGGCGCTGCTTGTCAGCAGCATCGAGTTCGGCGGTGTCGGACCCAGCCGGGCCGGTGGGGAGCGTGCGGGACGCTCCTCCTTGCTCGCCGAAGCTCGCGAGGGACTCGCGATCACCGTGCAGGTGCGCTCGCTGCGCACGCTGCTGCTGGGCTCGTCCATCGCCGTGCTGTCCGTGGGGATGATGAACGTGGGTGAGCTTCAGCTCGCCAAGTCGACTCTCCACGCCGGCAACCTGGGCTTCTCAGCCCTCGTCGTGATCTCCGGCATCGGCATCGTGCTCGGCTCGCTGCCCGCCACGGCGGGCGGGAGCTCGCACAGCCTCAAGCGGCGCTACCTGGTGGGCATGCTCGCCATGTCGGCCGGCATGCTCGCCGCGGGCTTCGCGCCGATCTTCGCTGTCGCCGCGGTGGCCTTCGCCGCCACGGGCACCGGCAACGGCGCCGCCGCCGCCTACGACCAGTTGCTCGTGCAGCGCGTTGCTCCCGAGGATGCGCTCGGGCGCGTGTTCGGCATCAAGGGCACGCTGATCTCGGGCGCCTTCGGCCTCTCGTTCCTCTGCGGCGGCGCGCTGGCGGCGCTCGTCGGAACCCGGGCGCTCTTCATCGTGGCGGGCGCCGGGCTGCTCATCGCCTGGGCGTGGTCGGCCTACGGGCTGCGCAATGAGTGGGTCGAGCCCGAGGGGCCGCCGGCCTTCAGCACTCCCGCTGCGGTCTAGCTAGGACAGTCCAAGCGCCGGCGTCGTGCTCGGCGCGACCACGCGCTCCGGCGGCCGCGCGGGGGCCGACAGGCACACCTCGAGCGCGGCGACGACGTCCGGGCAGAACTGGCTGCCGGCGTTGCGGCGGATCTCCGCGGCGGCCACTTCCTGCGACAGCGCGCGGCGGTAGGGGCGGTCGCTCGTCATGGCATCGAAGGCGTCGGCAACGGTGAGGATCCGGGCGGCGAGCGGGATGCTCTTCCCCTTCAGGCCGTCGGGGTAGCCCTTGCCGTCAAAGCGCTCGTGGTGGTTGCGGGCCATGTCGCGCACGATCGGCGGCAGCTCGAGCTCGTCGAGGATGTAGCTCGAGATCTCGGGATGCCGGCGCATCTCCTCGAACTCGTGAGTGTCGAGGCGGCCGGGCTTGAGCAGGATGCGGTCCGGGATGCCGATCTTGCCGATGTCGTGGATCACGGCGCCGACCTCGATCGAGTGCAGATCCTCGTCGTGGAAGTCGAGCTCGCGCGCGAGCATCAGCGCGTACTCGGCCACGCGCTCGGTGTGGCCGCCGGTGTAGGGATCCTTGGCCTCGATCGTGCGGGCGAGCGACGTGATCGTGGACAGGTAGGCGCGCTTGGTGCGCTCGAGCAGGTCTTCGTTCTCCGACAGCGCGACGCGCAGCTGTTCGTTGGCCACCTGCAGCTCCTGATGGCTGGCGCGCAGCGCCTCGACGCTGGTGCGCGAGCGCTCGACGTACTGCCGCTGGGTGAACCAGGCGAGCAGCAGCGGGACGCAGAAGAGGACGAAGGCCGAGGCGCCGAGCGCGCGCTCGGCGACAACGAAGATGCCGGCGATCACGCCCGCGGCGGCGTTGTGCGCCCAGAGCCAGGCGAGCCGCTCGCGCCAGGCGGCCACGGGGCTGACTCCCTCGTCGAGTCCCCAGACGATCGCAAGCAGCGTGGAGTTGACGCAGTAGTACATGAGCCCGGCGGGGACCGACAGGGCGAGCACCCAGCCCGCCTTGTGCACAGGCGCCAGGAGGAAGACCGAGGCCGCGGCCGCACCGGCAAGCGAGAGCACTCCGAAGTCGAACAGCCGCTTGATGGGCCGCGCCTCGCGGCGCACGAGGCGGGGCAGCAGGATGGCGGCCTCGGCGCAGATCGGGCCGACCGGCCCGTAGAGGAAGGCGAGGGCGATTGCGGCGACGACCGCGGGGGAGAGGTTGCCGCGCTCGAAGATGTCGATGCGCACCATGTCGAGGGTGAGCGTGAGCGCGATCAGCAGTCCGAATACGAGCGGCCGTTCCCCGACGCGGCTGTAGTCCGAAAGCGCC
>DATBKS010000227.1:0-4152 GCA_036555755.1 Thermoleophilaceae bacterium | reverse complement strand
GAGGCCCGCAAGCTCGACGCCGACAGCTTCGTCCCGAATGCCCGGATCGCCGGTGCTACGCCGATGTGGGAGTGGCTCGGGGACGAGGCTGCGACCGTGTTCAGCTACTGAGCTCGTGTTCTGGCGCAAAACGTCGCTAGTACCCGGTTTGGAGTAAATGTCAGACGGGGATATCTCGCGCTAGACCGGCAGGGAGTTAGAGGGCCGGCTCGAAAAGAAGTGCCTGAGGAAGTGCTCCCGGGCATAAGGAGGAGCAAGATGCTCTTAGTCGAGCGGGATAGTCGATTTTCGGGCCTCGTGTGCGGCATTTGCCATATGCGCTTTCAGCCCGGCGATCGGATTCTTCCGAGCTATCGGCAAGGACAGCCGCGGGCGATTCACGCCCATTCGTGCACGTCGACTCGGGTAGTTATCGAGACGACTGTGCCTTTGGCTCGCGCAGCCTGACCCTCGCGGCGATTTCTCGCCGTGCTCACGGGACCGCGCTGCGCCGGCGAGAAATCGCCGCGAGCGTCATGCCCCTGGTTTGTGGCGGTTGCTTTGCTGAGTTGTTACGCCTAGGTCTTTAGGCGTTTCGGTCTTCCTTAGAAGCTTGGGTGGGTGCGTTTTGAGCGCCACCCGTATCACGTAGGGCTTGCTGCGTTTGTCGCCGGACTCCTGTTAGGCGCTGACTGGCTGGTCGTCGCGCTTGTCGCGGCTGGGCTCGTCTTCGCGCGTTCGCCCAGGTTGGTCCTCATTGCTGCGGTTCTCTTCGTCGGCGGTGGGTGGGCGAGGGAGGTTCGGCTTCATGCGATCGATGGGCCTAGTCGGTCGCTTCATGCGGGGCAGGTTTTGGCTGGGCGGGCGTTTTTGTTGGAGCGGCCGCGGGTGTCGCGCTTTGACTCGTCGGCTGAGGTGCGGGTTGGGGCTGCGCGGGTGTTGGCTCGGGCTCCGGTGGGGTGGCGGTGGCCGAGTGGTGGGGCGCCCGGGACGGCGGTGTTGGTTGCGGGGGACTTGTCGCGGCCGCGGCGGAGTGCGTCGGCGGACTTCGACTATCCGGCGTATCTGCGGCGCCGGGGGATTCAGTTCGAGCTGAAGCTGACTCGGCTTGATCCCGGTGGGGTGCCGCGGGGTGGGGTCCCCGGGGTCGTGGACTCGATGCGGCTGCGGGCCGAGCGGGGTGTTGGTGCTGGCTTGTCGGCGGGTGATGGGGCGCTGTCGCTCGGGATGGTGCTGGGCGAGGACCAGCGGGTGTCGGCCGACGTCGAGGATGACTTTCGGCGGTCTGGGCTCGCGCATCTTTTGGCGGTCAGCGGCCAAAACGTGATGCTGCTCGGGGCGCTCGCGCTGCCGCTGTTCGTGCTGCTTGGGCTGGGGCCGCGGGCGCGGCTGCTGGGCGTGGGCGCGCTGGTGGCCATCTACGTGCCGCTCGCGGGAGCGGGTCCGTCGCTCCAGCGCGCCGGGATGATGGGGGCCGCGGGCCTCGCCGCGGCGGCGGCCGGCCGCCCGGCTTCGCGTTGGTACGCGCTGCTGCTCGCGGCGGCGGGCACCCTTCTCCTCAACCCCCGCGTGGCGGGCGACGCCGGCTGGCAACTGTCGTTCGCCGCTGTGATCGGCATCGCGCTGCTCGTACCCGGCTTGCGGCGCGTGCTGCGATGGCTGCCAGGGCCAGTGGCGGAGGGCGCGGCGATCACCGCCGCGGCCACGCTCGCCACCGCGCCGCTGCTCGCTCACTACTTCGGCGCAGTGCAGCTCGTCGCGCTGCCGGCCAACCTGCTGGCGCTGCCCGCGGTCGCGCCGATCATGTGGCTCGGCATGCTGCAGGCCGCGCTCGGGATCGTGGGGGGTCCGGCACTGGCGGTCGCGGGCGTGCTCGGCTCGATCGACGGGCTCCTGCTCGCCTATCTCCGCGCGGTCGCGCGCTGGTTCGGCGATGCGCCGCACGGACAGGCGTCGGTGGCGCTGCGGTCGCCGCTCGCCGTGGTGGCGGCATACGCGGCTATGGCCGCCGTCGTGCTGGTGCTGCGGCGGCTCGCGCAGAAGGCTGAGCCGCGTGCGCCGGCCTGGGGCGCCGCCTGGCGGCGCGTTCCTCGGCGGCGGCGCCTGGCCTTCGTCGCGATGGCGGTCGTCGCCGTCGCGCTCGGCGGGTGGAGCGTCACCGCGCCGCCCGGGCCGCCGCGTCGGCTCACGGTCTCGTTCCTCGACGTCGGCCAGGGCGACGCCACGCTGATTCAGGACCCGAGCGGCGCCGCGGTGCTGTTCGACGGCGGGCCGCCCGAGGCACGCGTGGCGCGGCTGATCCGGAACATGGGCGTCAAGAAATTGAGCCTCGTTGTGGCCACGCACCAGTCGCGCGACCACCAGGGCGGTCTGCACGAGGTGCTGAAGCGGTTCCACGTCGGCCTCTTCCTCGATGGCGGCGACGGCACCCGCGACCCGGACTTCATTGCCCTCGAGCACGAGGCCGACGCTCGCCACATCGAACGCATCCCCGCCCGCGCGGGGCAGACCCTCCACGCCGGCGGCCTCAGCATCCAGATCCTCGCCCCGGCGCCGCGCGGTCCCGGCCCGCCGCCCGACGACCCGAACCAGCGCGCGGTGGTGGCCATCGTCCGCGAGGGCGACTTCAGCCTCTTCCTGTCGGCGGACGCGGAGAGCCCGTCGCTGCTCCCGCTCCACCTGCCGCACGTGACCGCGATGAAGGTGCCGCACCACGGCAGCGAGGATCCGGGCCTCCCGCAGGTGCTCGCCGAGCTCAAGCCACAGGTCGCCGCAATCGAGGTCGGCGCTCACAACAACTACGGCCACCCCGCCGCCTCGACGCTGAACGCCCTGCACAAGCTCGTCCCGCGCGTCTACCGCACGGACCGCGACGGCACCGTCACCCTCACCATCTCCCCGCGCTCCTAGACTCCCGCACTGTGCCCGGCTTCAACTCCGTCTACCTGATCTCCGGCGAGGACGACGCCAAGATCGACGCCTGGCGCGCGCGCCTCCGCCACCGCGCCGAGGAGGAGGGCGGACCGGGCGCACTCGAGACGTTCGACGCCCGCGAGATCAGCGTGGAAGCGCTAGCCGCCGAGCTCGCCACGCTCACCTTCAACCCCGGCACGCGCTACCTGCTCGCCGACTTCGTGCAGAACTGGAAGGCCGGCGACCTCGAGCCGCTCGAGCGCGCGATCGCGGACATGTCGCCCGACACCGTGCTCGTCCTCATCGCCCGCGGCAAGGTGCAGGCGCGGCTCGCCAAGTCGGTCGACAAGGCCGGGGGAGAGGTGCGCGCGTACGAGGCGCCCAAGCCCTGGGAGATGCACAAGTGGGTGATGGCGCGCGCGAAGGACGAGGGCCTCACGCTCGACTCGGAGGCGGCGAAGACGCTCGTGTCGGCGGTAGGCACCGGACAGCAGCGGCTCGCGCGCGAGGTGGAGAAGCTCGTGCTGGCCGCTCACCCCAGGACCACGCTCAGCGTGGAAGAGATCGAGGAGCTGGCCCCCGCCGAGAGCCTGCGCAGCGGCTACGACGTCGCCGACGCGCTCGTTGCCGGCGACGGCCGCACCGCGCTCGCGCTCTCCGAGCAGCTGCTCGAACGCGACGAGCACGGCTCGAAGATCATGTACTCGATTACGCGCCGCCTGCGCGAGGTGCACCGGGCGGCGTCGCTACTGGAGCAGGGCGTGCCGGAGCAGAAGGTGGCGGCGGCGGTCGGCGGGCCGCCCTGGGCGGCCAAGAAGGTGATCGCCAAGGCCAAGGGCGCCGACAGGCAGGCACTCGAACGCGCCCTCTGCACATTCGCCGACCTCGAAGTGGACCTGCGCGGAGGCGGCAGCGGCGGCCTCGATGAGGACACGGCCTTCTCCCTGGCGCTGACCCGCGCCGCGACCGGCTAACTACGAGCCGAGCTTGGCGCGCAAGGCGGCAGCGCGCGACTTCTTGCGAGCGCCGTTGTTCTTGTGCAGCGCATGGCGCTTCACGGCACGGTCGATGCGCGAAATGAGCTCGCGGTGCTCGGCGTCCGCGGTGGCGGCGTCGCCGGCGGCGACGGCTTCCTCGAGGCGGCGGAAGTACGTCTTGATCGACGACGTGTAGCGGCGATTCTCGAGCCGCTCCCGCTCCGCCCGGTGGATGCGCTTTTCTTGTGAGGCGATGTTTGCCATGACAGAAGTCGACCGCGGC
>DATBKS010000226.1:0-9178 GCA_036555755.1 Thermoleophilaceae bacterium | reverse complement strand
CCGATCTTCTTGCCCTTGTTGTCGAGGACAACGCCGTTGTCGAAGATGCCGCCGGATGCCTTCTCGACACCGGGAACGTTCTGCACCTGGGACACGTACGACGCCGGGAAGGCCGGCGGGTTGGCGTTGTTGTCCGAGTTGAAGATCTTCTTGGGCGTGACGCTCACGTCCACCCCTTGCCTCACCTGAGCGAAGATCTGATCGAACTGGCGATTGATCGTGTCGGTGAGGATGTAGGTGCCCGCGATCAAGGCCACGCCGAGCACGACCGCGAGGGCCGTGAGCACGGTGCGGAGCTTCCGCCCCGCCATTCCCTTGAGCGAGACTGCGAGCATCAGGCGACCGCCTTCATGAGCTCGACCACCTCGTCGGCAGCGCCGGCGGGGGTCTCACGGACGACCTTGCCGTCGACGAGGACCACGATGTGGTCGGCGATCGCCGCGGCGTGCGGGTCGTGCGTGACCATGATGACGGTCTGGCCGTACTCGTCAGCGGCGCGTCGCAGCATCTGCAGCACCTCGTCGCCGGCCTTCGAGTCCAGGTTGCCCGTGGGCTCGTCGGCGAAGACGACGGCCGGCTTGGTGAGCAGTGCGCGGGCAACGGCCACGCGCTGCTGCTGACCGCCGGAGAGCTGCGACGGACGGTGGTCGCGACGGTCGCTGAGGCCAACGGCCTCGATGAGCTCGTCGAGCCACGCCTTCTCGGGCTTCTTGCCCGCGATCTTCAGCGGCAGGGTGATGTTCTCCTCGGCCGTGAGGACCGGGAGCAGGTTGAAGAACTGGAAGATGAAGCCGAACTTGTCGCGACGGAGCTGGGTCAGCTTCTTGTCGTCGAGTGAGCCGAGCTCGACGTCGTCGACGACCACGGAGCCAGAGGTCGGACGGTCGAGGCCGGCGAGGATGTGCATCAAGGTGGACTTGCCGGAGCCCGAAGGGCCCATGATGGCTGTGAAGCGGCCCTTGGGGAAGCCGACGGTTACGCCGTCGAGAGCGTCGACAGCGGCGTCGCCCTCTCCGTAGCGCCGGTGGAGATCCACCGCAGAAACGATCAGAGGAGCATTCAAGACGCGGGTCCTTTCACGAACGAGTAGCGGAGTACCGCTCAGAATGGTCGCCGCATGCGCGTTTCCGGCCTATGCGGAAAGCTGGCGTCTTGCGGTGGGGTTTACCGCACCCCCACCTGAGCTACCGCTTATGCGCGCAGATAGCGGAGGACCGCGAGCACTCGGCGATGGTCCTCGGCGGTCGGCGGCAGCTTGAGCTTTCCGAAGATGCTCGTCACGTGCTTCTCCACCGCGCGCTCAGTGACCACCATGGCCTCCGCGATCGCGTGGTTGGAGCGGCCCTCGGCCATCAGCTCGAGCACCTCGCGCTCGCGCGGGCTGAGCTCCTCGAGCGGATCCTCGCGGCGGCGGCGGCCGAGCAGCTGGGCCACCACCTCGGGGTCGAGCGCGGAGCCGCCCTCGCCGACGCGCCGGACGCTCTCGGTGAAGCGCTCGACATCGGCCACGCGGTCCTTCAGCAGATAGCCGACGCCCTCGGCGTTCTCCGACAGCAGCTCGAGCGCGTAGCCCTCCTCGATGTATTGGGAGAGCACGAGCACCCCGCAGTCCGGGTATTCGGCGCGGATCTTCTGCGCGGCGCGCAGGCCGTCGTCGGTGTTTGTCGGAGGCATGCGCACGTCGACGATCGCGATGTCGGGCTTGTGCGCGGCCACTTTGCGCACCAGGTCTTCGGCGTCACCAGCTTGACCAACGACCTCAAAGCCGCTGTCGCCCAGGATGCGCACGATGCCCTCACGGAGGAGGACCGAATCGTCGGCCACTACTACACGCACGGTATCTCCGCGTAGACGATAGTTCCCTCACCGGGCGCACTGACAAGCTCGAGGCTGCCGTCGAGCGCTCCGACCCGGTCCACAAGGCCTCTGAGGCCATTTCCACGTGATGGATCTGCGCCACCTACGCCGTCGTCACGCACCTCCACGAGCGCGTGGCCGTTGCGGCGGGCGACGGTCACCGTGGCGTGGCTGGCGTGCGAGTAGCGGGCGATGTTGGCGAGGGCCTCGGAGATGACGAGGTAGGCCGCGGACTCCACCGGGGCGGGCAGCCGCTCGGGTGGCAGCTCGCCGATCTCCACCGGGATCGGGAAGCGCCCGCACAGCGATTCGAGCGCAGGCTGGAGTCCGCGATCGCTCAGCACGGCCGGGTGGATGCCGCGGGCGAGCTCGCGCAACTCGTCGATCGTGGTGGTCAGCTCCTTCTCGCACGCCTCGATCAGCTCGGCGGCGGTATCGGGGTGCTCGGGGAGCCGCGAGCGGGCGGTGCGCATGCCGAGCGCGAGCGCGACCAGGCGCTGCTGCGGGCCGTCGTGCAGGCTGCGCTCGAGCCGCCGGCGCGCCGCCTCCTCGGCGGTGATCAGACGCACGCGCGAAGCGCGCACCTCCTCAATCCGGGCGCGCAGCTCGGCGTCGAGCCGCTCGTTCTCGAGGGCGAGGGCCGCCGCCGCGCCGACGGACTGGATCAGGCCGGGCTGGTCGAGCAGCGTGGCGTCGTGCACCACCGCCGCCACCGGGCGGCCGTCGTGCTCGATCTCCGCCACCGCGCGTCGCGAGTCGGGCTGCGGCAGCTCGAACGGGCGGCCGTCTGCGTCGACGTACTTCGCCTGCTCGGGCAGCCAGTAGGCGATCTCGATCGACGGGTCGCGCAGCACCTGCGCCATCGCATCGCGCAGCCCGCCGCGGCCGGTCGCGCTCTGGAGCGTGGCCATCAGGTCGCCGACGGCGCCGACGCCCGAGGCCTGCGTGCGAAGCAGGAAGGCGAGGAACGAGACCGGGATGGCGGCGAAGCAGATCGTCTCGCCCACCCAGCCCACGGTGCCGATCCAGTGAGGCAGCGAGGCGATCGCCGACACGAGCACGAGCGCGAGGAACCCGAACATGCCCGCAGCCGGCCAGATCAGCGGAGCGAGCAGGCGGCGGCGCGGCCCGGTCGCCACGCGCAGGCGCCGGAGCATGGCGCGCACGGTGAGCGCCAGCAGAACGACGCCGAGGGCCTCGACCACGGCGCCTGGCCACTCGGACGAGAGCTTGATCGTGTGGATGAGCAGCGGATTACCGCCGCCGCCCTCGTTGTAGGTGCTGGCGATGTGGGCCATCAGCAGGCCGGGAAGCTGGCCGAGCGTGGCGGTGGCGTAGAGGCCGCCGACGAGGACGCGAAGGCTCTTCGAAGGCAGGCGCCCGGACGGGTAGGCGAGCACGAGGTGGGCCACGGCGACGATGTAGACGGGCCCGAGGAGGTAGCCGATCACGACGGCGGCGGGTGCGTTCCACAGCTCGGCGAGCGGGTCGAGCAGCCAGGCGAAACCGACGAGCGCCATCAGCGCACCGGTCCGGCTCTCCGGGCGGCGGTACCAGGCGAGCAGCCCGGTGCCGATCCAGAGCAGGCCGATCGCGGGCACGCTCACTATCTGGAACGTCGAGAGCGCCGGGTCTGCACTCGTGGCGAGGATCGCGGCCGCGGCGCCGGCCTCGATCAGGCCGAGTAGGGCGAGCGCGAGGAGCGCAGGGCGGAGCCCGGTCACGTCAGGAGGTCCTCCAGCGCCGCCCCGGATAGCTCGCTCTTGGGGACGAAGCCGAGAGCCCCACTTTTCTGTACGAGCGGGCCAAAGTCTGTGGAGTCGCGACTCGAGGTGAGGATGACGGCGGGCGGCGTGGGGTCCGCGGTGATGCGCGTGGCCACCTCGAAGCCGTCGATGTCCGGGAGGTTCACGTCGAGAAGCACGAGGTCAGGCCGCAGGTCCAGGGCCACGTCGACCCCTTCTTCCCCCGTGGCTGCTTCCCCCACCACCTCGAAGCCATCCGACTCGAGCAACATCCGAGCACTCGATCTGAAGCTTGGGTGGTCGTCAACGATCACAACGGTCCTCGCCATCGTCTGGCTGATTCTCGCCAGTCGAAAGCGGGCCGCCCATACGGCTAACCGCACCCTGCCCATCCCACGGATGGAGGACATTTCTCCACCCGATACGCTGGTCTGTTACGTGCAAAGGGACTCGCTCACAACATTCACCCCCCAGGTACGCGAGTGGTTTGCGCGTGCGTTCGAGGGACCCACTCCGGCCCAGGAACAGGCCTGGCCGGCGATCGCGGCGGGCGAGAACGTGCTGCTCTCCGCTCCCACAGGCTCGGGAAAGACGCTTGCGGCCTTCCTGTGGGGTCTCGACCGGCTGGTAGCCGAGCCGCGCGACGTCGAGGGCACCCGTTTGGTCTACGTGTCCCCCTTGAAGGCACTCGGCTACGACATCGAGCGGAATTTGCGCGCTCCGTTGAAGGGCATCGGGGGCGACATCTCGGTGGCCATCCGCACGGGCGACACGCCACAGCGCGAGCGCCAGGCGATGCTGCGCAAGCCGCCCGATGTGCTGATCACGACGCCCGAGTCGCTCTATCTGATTCTCACCTCGCGTGCGCGAGAGATGCTGGCTGGAGCCGAGTGGGTGATCGTCGACGAGATCCACGCCGTCGCGCAGACCAAGCGCGGCGCCCACCTCGCGCTGACCCTCGAGCGGCTCGACCACGCCGCGGGCGCGCCGCTTCAGCGGATCGGGCTGTCCGCCACCCAGCGCCCACTCGAGGAGGTGGGCCGCTTCCTCGTGGGCAGCGGGCGCGAGTGCACCGTGGTCGACACGGGCCTGCGCAAGCAGCTCGACCTGAAGATCCACGTGCCCGTCGAGGACATGCGCGAGCCGGACTCGGACGCGATCGAGCTCGATCCGGTGGGCGCCGGCGACTCCGCCACGCGCCGTTCGATCTGGCCCGCGATCTACCCCGAGCTGCTCGAGCTGGTGCGCGAGCACCGCTCGACGATCATCTTCGTGAACAACCGCCGCGGCGCGGAACGGCTGGCCGCTCGGCTGAACGACATGGCCGAGGAGGAGATCGCGCGCGCCCACCACGGTTCGCTCGCGCGGGAGGAGAGGCTCGTGGTGGAGGAGCTGCTCAAGTCCGGTGAGCTGCCCTGCCTCGTGGCCACGTCCTCCCTGGAGCTCGGCATCGACATGGGCGCGGTCGATCTGGTGCTCCAGGTCGAGTCGCCCAAGTCGGTCACTAGCGGGCTGCAGCGCATCGGCCGTGCGGGCCACGGCGTTGGCGACATCTCCAAGGGCCGCATCTTCCCCAAGTTCCGGGCCGACCTGCTCGAGTGCGCGGTGGTCGCGCGCCGGATGCGCGAGGCGCAGATCGAGGAGACCGTGATCCCGCGCAACCCGCTCGACGTGCTCGCCCAGCAGATCGTCGCGATGACGGCCACGGGCGAGGAGTGGAAGGTGCCCGAACTGCACGAGCTGGTGCGGCGGGCCTACCCGTACGGCGAGCTGTCGCGCGAGCTGCTTGACAACGTGCTCGACATGCTCGACGGGCGCTACCCGTCCGAGGAGTTCGGCGAGCTGCGGCCCCGGCTCGTGTGGGACCGCGTGGAGGACACGGTTCGCGCCCGCAAGGGCTCGCTCCAGCTCGCGGTGACGAACGCCGGCACGATCCCCGACCGCGGACTGTTCGGCGTGCACCTGCCCGACGGCCGGCGCGTGGGCGAGCTTGACGAGGAGATGGTCTACGAGGCGCGGCCTGGGCAGACGTTCCTGCTCGGCGCTTCTTCCTGGCGCATCGAGGAGATCACCCGCGACCGCGTGATCGTCACGCCGGCGCCGGGCGTGCCGGGCGCGGTGCCGTTCTGGAAGGGCGACGGCGTCGGCCGCCCCGCAGAGCTTGGCAAGGCGATCGGCGAGTTCTCCCGCTGGGCGGTGGACCGAGAGCCCGAGGAGCTGGCGGAGCAGTACGACCTCGACGAGCGTGCCGCGGTGAACCTCGTGTCGTTCCTGCGCGAGCAGCGCGAGATGACGCGGGTCGTGCCGTCGGACCGCACGATCGTGGTGGAGCGCTTCCGCGACGAGATCGGCGACTGGCGGCTGTGCGTGCTTTCTCCCTACGGCGGACGCGTGCACGCGGCATGGGCGCTTGCTTTGTCCGCGCGCATCCGCGACGAGTTCAACCTCGAGTCCGACGCGATCTGGTCGGACGACGGGATCATCGTCCACCTGCCCGACGCCGACGACCCGCCGCGGGCGGAGCTCGTGATGGTCGAGCCGGACGAGCTGGAGGACCTCGTGGTGCGCGAGCTCGGCTCCTCCGCGCTGTTCGGCGCCCGCTTTCGCGAGAACGCGGCGCGCGCCCTGCTCATCCCGCGCGCGTACCCCGGCAAGCGCACGCCGCTCTGGCAGCAGCGACTCAAGGCGCAGTCGCTGCTCGAGGTGGCCAAGCGCTACAGCCAGTTCCCGATGATCCTCGAGACTTACCGCGAGTGCCTGCGCGACGTGTTCGACGTGCCGTCGCTCAAGGAGCTGCTGCGCGGCCTGCACACGCGCGAGCTGTCGCTCGTCGAGGCCGAGACCTCGCGCGCGTCTCCATTCGCGTCGTCGCTGCTCTTCGACTACGTCGCCACCTACATGTACGAGGGCGACACGCCCAACGCCGAGCGGCGCGCCGCGGCGCTGTCGCTCGACCGCGACCTGCTGGCCGAGCTGCTCGGGCAGGAGGAGCTGCGCGAGCTGATCTCGCCCGAGGCGCTGGCCGAGGTGGAGGCCGACCTTCAGCGCGTGAGCGAGCGCACCCGCGCCGCCAACGCCGACGGCCTGCACGACGTGTTGCGCGCGATCGGCGACCTGACGGCGGCGGAGGCGCAGCTGCGCTGCCTCGACGCCGTGTCCGCCAAGCGGATGCTCGAGCGGCTCGTTGACGAGCGGCGCGCGGCCAAGATGCGGATCGGCGGCGAGGAGCGCTACATCGCGTCGGAGGACGCCGGCCTCTACCGCGACGCGCTCGGCGCGGTGCCACCCGGCGGCCTGCCGGACACGTTCCTCGAGCCGGTGGAGGAGCCACTGCGGCGGATCGCACGCCGCTATGCGCGCACGCACGGGCCGTTCACCACGGCCGAGGTGTCCGGGCGCTATGGCGTGGACGCGGGCCCGGTCCTGCGCGACATCGAGCGCGACGGCGAGCTGGTGCGCGGCGAGCTGCGCCCCGGCGGGACGCAGCGCGAGTGGTGCGACCCCGAGGTGCTTCGGCGGCTGCGGCGCGCGTCGCTTGCGTCGCTGCGCAAGGAGGTCGAGCCCGCCGACCAGCGTGCGCTGGCGCGTCTGCTCCCGGCCTGGCAGGGCGTGGACGCCTCGCCGCCCGGCGGCGCGGGCGTGGACCGCCTGCGCGAGATCCTCGTTCCTTTGCAGGGCCTCGCCCTCACGCCCGAGGTGTGGGAGCAGGACGTGCTGCCGCGCCGCGTGGGCGCCTACTCGCAGGCGTGGATGGACGCACTCTGCGCAGGAGGCGAGTTGGTGTGGGTGGGCGCGGGCGCGCTCGGCCGTGGCAGCGGCCGCGTGGCGCTGTATTTCCGCGAGGACGCGCGCTGGCTCGGGCCTCCGCCGTCGAAGTCGGAGCCGCCCGCCGAGCCGCTGCACGTCGCGCTGCGCGAGCGCCTCGAGCGCGGCGCCTGCTTCTGGACCGACCTGCTCGTGGACATCCCAGACGTCGAGCCGGTCGAGCTCCAGGAGGCGCTCTGGGATCTCGTCTGGGCGGGCGAGGTGACCAACGACGCGTTCGCACCTTTGCGCGCGCCGCGCCTGTCGCTGGCGAAGGCCGAGCGGGAGCGCGGCCGCCGCTTCGCGCGCCGGCGCCGACCGGCCGCGCCGCAGATCCAGGGCCGCTGGTCGCTCACCGCTTCGCTGTTCGCCGACGCTCCCGCGTACGGCCCGCGCATGCGCGCGCTCGCCGAGCTGCTGCTCGAGCGCTACGGCATCGTCACGCGCGAGACCGTGCTGGCCGAGGGCGTACCCGGCGGCTTCGCCACGCTCTACGGCGAGCTGGTGAACCTGGAGACGCTCGGCACCGCTCGCCGCGGCTACTTCGTGGAGGGTCTCGGCGGCGCACAGTTCGCGCTGCCGGGCGGAGTCGAGCGCCTGCGCTCGCTGCGCGAGGACGAGCCGCCGGGGCCGCTCGTGCTCGCCGCCACCGATCCCGCCAACGCCTACGGCGCGTCGCTCCCGTGGCCGAAGCGCGGGGACTCGCCGCGCCGTCCCGCGCGGGCCCCCGGCGCGTACGTCGTCTTCCTCGACTCAGAGCCGGTGCTCTACGTGGAACGTGGCGGCAAGGGCCTGCTGCCGCTCCGCAAGGTCGAGGACGAGTGGCTGCGCGAGGCTCTCGAAGCACTGGCCGACCACGTGCGCCGCGGCCGCCTCAAGCGGCTCGCGATCGAGCGTTTCGACGGCGAGCCGGTGGTGGGATCCGAGCTCGAGCCGCTCCTCATCGACATCGGCTTCCGCCAGGGCCCGCGCCGGCTGACACTGACCGCGTAGCGATGCCCGAAGGCGACACGATCCACCGCGCAGCCCGCAGGGTGGGCGAGGCGCTGGTGGGCCGGGAGATCGTCTCGATCGAAACTCCGCAGCCCCGCCATCGGGGCGACCGCTGGCCGGAGCGCCTGTCGGGCCGCGCGGTACGCGCGGTGGATGCGCGCGGCAAGCACCTGTTCCTGCGCTTCGACGGCGACCTCACGCTCCATTCGCACCTGCGCATGGGCGGCCGCTGGAGCGTGTACCGCCCGGGGCAGCGCTGGACCCGCTCGCCGCGGCGCGCGTGGCTCGTGATCCGGACACCCGAGCATGAGGTGGTGCAGTTCGACGGTCCGGTCCTCGAGCTGGTCACCGACTCGCGCACGCGCTTCGACCAGCAGCTCGCCGGCCTCGGCCCCGACCTGCTGGCGGACGACTTCGACGAGGCCCGATTCCTCACCCGCCTGCGCGAGGACGACCAGACGCGCCCGTTCGGCGACGCCCTGCTCGATCAGCGAAACGTGGCGGGCATCGGGAACATCTGGCGCGCGGAGGCCTGCTTTCACGCGCGGGTGGATCCACACCGGCCGACGCGCGCAGTATCCGACGACGAGGCGCTCGCCGCAGTCCGCGCGGTGCAGCCGCTCATGGCGCGCTCCGTTGCCGGCGACTGGCCGCAGCCGAGCGTCTATAAGCGCAGCGGCCGTCCCTGCCCGCGCTGCGGCACGCCGATCGCCTCAGGCGGACTCGGCGACGACAACCGCACCGTCTACTGGTGCCCGGGGTGCCAGTCGTGAGCGGGC
>DATBKS010000225.1:0-17936 GCA_036555755.1 Thermoleophilaceae bacterium | reverse complement strand
CGAGCGCACCGGCGAGGGAGCTCACGGTCGCCGTGGACGGCGTGCCGACCGCGTTCATCACCGTGGCCCACGGCGAGCGCTTCGCCGCCGTCGGCCGCGTCCAGGACCGCACGATCACGATCGCCGGGCACGGCGCCCCGGCAGATCTCGCGCTGAGCAAGCTCGACCCGTCCGAACTCTGAACCTGCCGCGGGGACCGTGTTGGTGGCCCGACTTCGGCCGAGTTGGCCAGTTACGCCGCCGGGACTACTTGATGGCGTCGTAGACCTTGAACATCGGCATGTACATCGCGACGACGATGAAGCCGACGATGCCGCCGACGAGCACGATCATGACCGGCTCGAGGATGGAGGTCAGGGCCTTGATGGCCGCGGCGACCTCGTCCTCGTAGAAGTCGGCGATCTTCGAGAGCATCGTGTCCATGGCGCCGGTCTCCTCGCCGACGGCGAGCATCTGCACGACCATCGTCGGGAAGGCCTCGGGCGCGGTGCGCATCGGGGCGGAAACCGTCCCGCCGCCGGTGACCGACTCCTTCACGGCCACCATTGCGTTCTCAACAACCTTGTTGCCGGCCGTGCGACCCGTGATCTCGATCGCCTCGAGCATCGGCACACCGGCCGCCACGAGGGCGGAGAAGGTGCGGGAGAAGCGCGCGAGCGCGATCTTCTGCACCGTGTCGCCGATCTTCCACGGGATCTTCAGCTTGAAGCGGTCCCAGCGCTCGCGGCCACCGTCGGTCGACTTCCACTTGCGGAAGCCCCAGACCGTGCCCCAGACGAGCAGGATGCAGAGGTACCAGCGGCCGGTGACGAAGTGCGAGACGTCCACCGTGACCTGCGTGATGGCGGGCAGCTTGCCGCCGAAGTCCTTGAAGACGCCCTCGAACACCGGGACGATGAAGATCACGAGGGCGATCATCACGAGTCCCGCGAAGCTCGCGATCATCGTCGGGTACATCATCGCGGCCTTGACCTGGCGGCGAAGAGAGTCGTCCTTCTCGAGCTGATCGGCCACGCGGCCGAGCGTGCTCTCCAGGATGCCGCCGGACTCGCCGGCGGCGACCATGGCGATGTACAGCTCGTTGAAGATGTCGGGGTGCCGGGCGAGCGCCTCGGAGAGCGAGATACCTGCCTCGACGTCCTTGCGGACCGACGCGAACGCTTCCTTCAGCTTGTCGTTCTCGGCCTGGTCCTCGAGCACGTACAGCGCCCGGAGCAGCGACATGCCCGACGAGATCATCGTCGCGAGCTGGCGCGTGGCGACGGTCAGCTCGTGCGGCTTGACCTTCTTGAAGCGGCCCAGGAGGTCGCCGACGTCAGTGGGCTTCTGCTCCTCGATGTCGAGGACGATCAGCCCCTTCGCGCGCAGCTGCGCTGCTACGGAAGCCTTGTCCTCAGCCTCAACCTCGCCGCGGGTGGAGGCGCCGGTGAGATCGAGGGCTTTGAATGCGAAGGTCGACATTGCGTTATGCCACCCGCACGGTGCCCATCAGACGGCGGAGCTCCTCGGGGCTCGAGGAGCGCGCCTCTGCGAGCTCGCGGGTGATCTTGTTCCGGCGCACGAGGTCGGAGAGCGCGGCGTCCATCGTCTGCATGCCGTGCGCACCGCCGGTCTGCAGCGCGGAGTAGATCTGGTGGGTCTTGCCCTCCCGGATCAGGTTCCGCACGGCCGGCGTCGGGACAAGAATCTCGGTGGCGCAGACGCGGCCCTGGCCATCGGCCGTGGGCAGCAGCTGCTGGGTGACGATGCCCTGGAGGGACACCGAGAGCTGCACGCGCACCTGGTGCTGCTGCGCGGGCGGGAACACGTCAACGATTCGGTCCACGGTCTGAGCCGTGTCCTGGGTGTGAAGGGTCGCGAACACGAGGTGGCCGGTCTCGGCAGCGGTCAGCGCCGTGGCGATCGTCTCGAGGTCGCGCATCTCGCCCACGAGGATCACGTCGGGGTCCTGACGCAGGGCGGCCTTCAGGCCGAGCCCGAAGCTCTGCGCGTCCGAGCCCAGCTCGCGCTGGTTCACGATGCAGTTCTGATGACGGTGGAGGAACTCGATCGGGTCCTCGATGGTCATGATGTGCTCGTGCCGCTCCTTGTTGATCACGTCGAGCATCGCGGCGAGCGTGGTGGACTTGCCAGAGCCCGTCGGGCCGGTGACGAGCACGAAGCCACGCGGCTTCTTCGTGAACTCGCGGAGCACCGGCGGTAGGCCGAGCTCGTCCAGCGCGGGCATGTCGTTTGGGATCAGGCGGAACGCCGCGCCGAGCGAAGCGCGCTGGAAGTAGGCGTTCACACGGAAGCGGCCCTGGCCGGGGATCGAGTACGCGAAGTCGATCTGCCAGTCGTTCTCCAGCTTCTTGCGCTGGTCGTTCGTAAGGATCGAGTAGATGATCTCGCGGGTCTGCTGAGGACTCAGGGTCGGGTAGTCGAGCGGGCGCAGACGACCCTTCTCACGCACCATCGGAGGCGACCCGGCGGTGAGGTGGAGGTCGGAAGCCTTGAGCCTGAGGACGTCGAGCAGTACGTCAGCGAAATCGAACATCGTTCTCCTTATCGGCAGGGCATCGCGATTACGTGACCCTTGAAACTTCAGAAATTGAGGTGAGTCCGAGGCGGACCTTCTCCAAACCGTCCGCGCGCAGCACGCGCATGCCCTCCTCGACCGCCTTGGCGCGGATCACATCGGCCGAAACGCGCTCGATCGTCATCGAGCGGATCTCGTCGGTCAGCACCATCACCTCGTAGATGCCGGTGCGGCCCTTGTAGCCGG
This sequence comes from Thermoleophilaceae bacterium, assembly GCA_036555755.1. GTDB lineage: Bacteria > Actinomycetota > Thermoleophilia > Solirubrobacterales > Thermoleophilaceae > JAICJR01. The sequence continues at coordinate 15,172 of DATBKS010000225.1, read as the reverse complement.
TGTGCCCGCAGCGGGCGCAGCCCGCCGGCTCGTAGGCCTCGATGTCGAACACGGCCTCGAAGCCAGCGCCCTTCAGGGCGTCCACGGAGAGCACCGCACGCTGCTTGCAGTGCTTGCAGAGCATTCGCGCGAGGCGCTGGGCCACGACGCAGTCCACCGCGGAGGCGGTCAGGAACGGCTCGATGCCCATCTCAGTTAGACGCGTGATGGCCGACGGCGCGTCGTTCGTGTGCAGCGTCGAGAGGACGAGGTGGCCGGTGAGGGCGGACTCGATCGCGATCTTGGCGGTCTCGGTGTCCCTGATCTCGCCGACCATGATCACGTCGGGGTCCGCGCGCAGCATGGCCCGCAGGCCCTGCGCGAACGTGAGCCCGGCACGCTGGTTCACCTGCACCTGGTTGATCCCGTCCAACTGGTACTCGACCGGGTCCTCGATCGTGATGATGTTCTTCTCGGGCGAGTTGATGGCGTTGAGCGCCGCGTAGAGCGTCGTCGACTTACCCGAGCCGGTCGGGCCGGTGACGAGCACGGCGCCGTAGGCCTGGTTGAAGGCGTGCTCGAAGCGGTCGCGCGCCTCGTCGCGCATGCCGAGCGTGTCCAGCGTCAGGAGCACCGACTCCTTGTCGAGGACGCGCATCACGATGCCCTCGCCGTGCACCGACGGCAGGGTGACCACGCGGACGTCGATGGGATGTCCCTCGATCACGAGCGACACGCGGCCGTCCTGCGGAAGCCGCTTCTCGGCGATGTCGAGGTTGGCCATGATCTTCACGCGCGAGACCACGCCGGCGACCATGCGGCGCGGGATCGTGGTGCTCTCCATGAGCACGCCGTCCACGCGGAAGCGCACTCGCATCTCCTTGGTCCCGTCCGGCTCGAAGTGGAGGTCGGAGGCGCCGTCCTGCACCGCCTGGGCGATGATCGAGTTGACGAGCTTGATGACCGGCGCGTCGTCCGCGGACTCGCGGATGTCGGAGACGAGCGCGAGGTCCTCGGAGTCGTCCTCCTGCACCGCCTCCGCGATCGCGTCGTCGAGACGGTTCATGCGCGAGATCAGGCCCGCCACGTCCTCCTCGGACGCGACCACCGGGCGCAGCTCGTGCCCCGTCATCAGCTTGAGGTCGTCGAGTGCGAGCACGTTCGACGGATCCGCCATCGCGACGAGCAGCACGCCCTCCTCGAAGCCGATCGGCACCGCGTTGTAGCGGCGCGCGGCCTGCGCGTTCACGAGGTTGAGCGCGCCGATGTCCGGCTTGTAGATCGAGAGGTCGACGTGGTCGAGGCCGAAACGCTCAGCGGTTGCGCGCGCGAGCTGCTCGGGGGTCAGGACGCCCGCCTGGAGCAGCACCTGCTCCGGGGTGCGACCGCTGCCCTTGGCCTCCTCGACCGCCGCCTGGACGCGCTCCTCGGGCACGAACCCGAGCTCGACGATCACATCCGAGATGAAGCGTCCGCGGCCCCCGCGCTTGCGGGGCGGCGTCAGACCGTTGGTCAGCTCCGGATCGACCGCGGCGGCAGCAGCAGCTGCTGCCCCGTCACCGCCGGGGATCGCCTGAAGGTGTGGCGCGTCCGAGCGGTCTGTCATCGAGCCACGTCCGCCACGTCCTGGCGGAGTGACCCGGCGTCGATGAAGCCTTCGAGGACCTGAGCCTTCTGGCTGCGGTCAACGATGACGATCGACGGAGCTTGGGAGACGTTCAGCCCCTCGACGACACGGCGGTAGTCCGCCAGATTGGAGAGCTTGTCCATGAAGACAGCCACCCCGTGCCCAACGCTCTTCTTGAGGGTGCGAACCGAATCAGCGGTGAGCGTGTCATCGGTGCCCGGACCGCCGAAGTAGAGCACGACCACCTGCTTCTTTGCGAAGGCCTGAGCCACCTTTACGGGGAGCCCCACGGACGCGCCCGCCTCCTGGCCGGCCGGGGTGCTCGCCTTGGCGGGAGCGGACTTCTTCGCGGCGGTCTGCTTGGCGGCGTCGTGCTTCACCGGCTTGGCCGGTGTGGACGTCGCATGCTTGGCCGGCTTGCTGGTCCCTGCGTTATTGGCCTGGGCCGGCTTGGCCGGCGCCTGCTGTGCGGGCGCCGGAGTGGGAGGAGTCGAAGAGCTGCTCGAGTTGCCGCCGCGGTGCATGACCATGAAGGTCGCGGCGACGAGCAGTGCTCCGAGGATCCCGAGGAGGGCTGGACGGGGGAGAGCCATCGCCCTGCATATCGGCAGGGGGTGGACGGATGTTTAGGGGGTATTTCGATATGTCCAGGACTAGCTGGACGCCGCTGCCGCGCGCATCACGTCGAGCGGGGGCTCGATCCCGGTCCAGCGGTGAAAACTGAGCGCCCCCTGGCGCACCAGGATCTCGAGTCCATCGACCGTCCGCGAGCCCCCTCGCGCGGCCCAGCCGAGCAGCGGCGTGGACGACTCGCCGTAGACGAGGTCCACAACGATCCCGGGGGGATCGAGCTGGTCCAGTTGTAGTGCGGCGAGCGTCCCTACTTCGTCCAGCCGTGGCTCGAGCCCGACGCTTGTGGCGTTGACCAGCAGGTCGCAGGTCGCAGGTCGCAGGGCCTGTGTGACGCCGAGGTCGGCCGCCAGCGCTGCCGCGCGCTCGGGCGTTCTGTTCCACACCGCCACCTCGGCGGCGCCCGCCTCGCGCAGCGCCCAGGCCACCGCTCGGCCCGCGCCACCAGCGCCGAGCACCAGCGCGCGCAGCCCGCGGACGTCGTCCCCCACCGCGGCAAGGAAGCCAGGGGCGTCCGTGTTGTGCGCCTCGATCCCGCCGCCGTCGAGGAAGGTGAGCGTGTTGGCGGCCCCGATCGCCTCAGCCGACGGCGTGCGCTCGTCCGCCAGCTCGAGCGCAGCGTGCTTGTGCGGGATGGTCACGTTGGCGCCACGGAAGCCGGCGCCCGGCAGCGCGCGCACGGTCTCGGAGAACAGGACGGGCGGCACCGGCAGCTTCACGTATTGCCACTCGAGCCCGAGGGCGCGGAAGGCGGCGTTCTGTATGTCCGGTGAGCGGCTGTGCGCCACCGGGAAGCCCAGCACCCCCGCGAGCGCTACTTGCACGTTGCCGGCGACTTGCCGCCGTTCTTCGTCCTGGCCGCGTTGTAGCGGGCGCTGTCGCGCTCGAACTGCGCGTTGGTCTTCGAGAACACGTGCGCGCCGTTGCCGCACGGCTTGACCACGAAGAACAGGTACCCCGTCTTGGCCGGATGCGCCGCGGCCCTGATCGACGCCAGGCCGGGGTTGCCGATCGGTCCGGGCGGCAGCCCCTGGTGGTTGCGCGTGTTGTAGAGAGTTGGCGACTGGAGCTGTGACACGCGCAGCGGCTTCGTCCAATCGTTGAGGGCGTAGCGGAGCGTCGAGTCAATCCCGAGCGGGATGTTCTGCTTCAGGCGGTTGTAGATCACGGATGCGATCAGCGGGCGGTCCTTGGCCACCTCTGCCTCGCGCTCCACCATCGACGCGATGATCAGCACGTCGTACGCCGTGAGGTTCTTCTTGTGGGCGTACGAGAGATTCACCTTGGAGAAGTTCTGGCGGAACGCCTGGAGCTGGTCCTTCACGAGCATGCGCGAGCTCGCGCCCTTCTTGAGCTGGTAGCTGGCCGGGAAGAGGAAGCCCTCCAGGTTGCGCGCGTGCTTCGCGCCGTAGTTGCGCGGGTTGAGATACGGCGAGCGCACCGTCGCCGCGAGGTAGCTGCCCTTCAGTCCCTTGGTCAGCGGTGCGATCTCGCGCCGCGACCTGCCCTCGGGGATCACGATCCGGACCACGTTCGGCGCCACGCCCTTTGTTAGGGCGTCGAGGGCAGCCGAGTAGCTCATGCCCTTCTTGAGCTGATAGACGCCCGGCTTGAGGTCGCCGCTGTGGCCGGCGATCCTCGCGCGCAACTCGAAGAAGAACGAGCGCGAGATCACGCCCTTCTTCTCGAGGATGTCGCCGATCTGCCCGACGCTCGCGCCCTTCGGCACCGTGACGGTCACGTTGCCCGAGCCGCTGCCCTTGCCCGGCTGGAAGAGCGAGATGAGAAACCACACCCCCAGGCCCACGATCACAAGCAGGATGACGGCGACGATGCGTCTAGCCATGACGTTCCGCCCGCGTCCGTAGGAGCGTGGCGCGCGCGGTGGCTTCCCGGTAGGGCTCTCCCGGTCGAAGAGGCCATTGCCGTCGCCATCGAAATCGTCGCGGCCGGCGCGGCGCGCCTCGCGTTCGAGCCGGGCGCGCTCGCGTTCCTCGTCCGAGCGCGCGCCCGGTACAGGTGGCGGTCCCTGTTCGCTCAAGCCGTTCGACCGCCAGCCGCCAGGTAGGCCTCGAGGAGATGGGCCGCTGCGCGGGAGTCGGCATCGGCGCCGCCCCCGGTTCGCTCGGCCTGCTTTGTGGTGAGCCGCTCGTCGTGCATGTCCACCGGCACGGACACGAGTTCGCTGAGTCGAGCGGCGAACTCGCGTGTCGCGTCAGCCTGCTGGCCCTCCTCCCCGGCGAGCGTCAGAGGCAAACCGACAACTATTCGTTCGACTTCATTCTCGCGCGCGAGGGCAGCAAGCCTCGCCAGTCCCTTGCGGGTGGCGGGGCGCTCGACCGCCCCGATGGGCGTCGCGAGCGTTCCCGTGGGATCGGACAACGCGCAGCCGCAGCGCGCGTCGCCAAAGTCGAGCGCGAGAATTCGGCTCATCCGAGGGCGCGTTCTATCGCAACTCGCGCTGCGGCGACGGCCTCGGGGAGCTTGTCGGGATCGCGGCCGCCCGCTTGGGCCATCGTGTCGCGGCCTCCGCCGCCGCCTCCGGTGACCTCCGCGGCCACCCGCACGATGTCGCCGGCCTTCAGGCCACGGGCCACTGCGGCGTCAGAGAAGTTCGCCACCAGGTGGACCCGGCCCTCTACGGCAGTGCCGAGCAGGACGGCGGAATCGCCGAGTGTCTGCTTCACCCGGTCGGACAGCTCGAGCAGCGCCTTCGCGTCTGGAGCGTCCACCACCTGCGCGACCACGCGGATGCCGCTCAGCTCTTCGGCGCCGCTCACGAGCGAGTCGGCGAGCGCGCGGTCGTCCTGGCGCGGGCGCTGCTGGGCGTCCTTGAGCTGCTGCTGAAGCTTCTCGACCGCGGTCACCACCTCGTGCTCGGGCACCTTGAGCATGTCGGCGAGCGCGCTGAGCTCCTGGGTGCGTCGGCGGAAGAGGTCAACGCCGCCGGGACCGGTAACCGCCTCCACGCGGCGCACGTTCGACGCGCTCGAAGTCTCGTGGGTGAGGTGGAAGAGCCCGATCTCCGCGCTCGACGCCACGTGCGTGCCGCCGCAGAGCTCGCGCGAGACGTCCTCGATCTCGACCATCCGCACGACGTCGCCGTATTTCTCGCCGAACAGCGCCATCGCACCGAGGCGCACCGCCTCGTCCTTGGTCGTCTGAACCGCGCGCACCGGATGGCTCTCGAGGATCCACGCGTTCACCTGCTCCTCCACCCGCGCGATCTGCTCGTGCGTGAGCCGCTCGCCGTGCGTGAAGTCGAAGCGCAGCTTGTCGGGCCCCACGTAGGAGCCTGCCTGGCGCACGTGCGTGCCGAGCTCGTCGCGCAGCGCCTGGTGGAGAAGGTGCGTGGCGGTGTGGTTGGCCATCGTCGCGAGGCGCGTCTCGCGGTCAACGAGCGCGCGGACCGGAGCCCCGACCTCAAGCTCACCCTCGGTGACGAGCGCGAGCGCCTGGTCGTCGCCCACGCGGTAGACGCCGTCCACGCGCGCGGGCCCGGACGGTGTCTCGACGAGGCCGGAGTCCGACACCTGGCCGCCGCCCTCCGCGTAGAAGGGGCTCTCGGGCAGCTTCGCGAGGAAGCGCCCGTTCTCGTGCTCGAGCGCGCCGATCGTGGTCTCCCACTCCGTCGCCTCGTAGCCGACGAAGCGCGTCTGGAAGTCCGCCGAGCGCGCGAACGCGAGCACGCGCTCGTGCTTCTCTCCCCCGCCCTTGCGGCCGCTCGCCCGCGCCACCTGGCGCGCCTGCTCCATCAGCTCCTCGAAGCCCTCGTCGTCCACCGACAGGCCCTCGTCGGCGAGCAGCTCCTTGGTCAGCTCGTAGGGAAAGCCGAAGGTGTCGTGCAGCCGGAACGCGTCCTGCGCGTCGACCCACGAGGTCTCGTCCTTCTTCGCGCGCTCGACGATCTCCGCGAGCAGCCGCTCGCCCTGCTCGAGTGTGCGCCCAAAGCTCTCCTCCTCCGCGCCCGCCCACTTGAGGATCGTGTCGCGCTCGGAGCGCAGCTCCGGATAGGCGTCGCCCATCGTGTCGATCACCGTGTCGCAGAGCTGCTGGAGGAAGCGCTGCTCGATGCCGAGCTTGCGACCCTGCTGGATCGCCCGGCGCATGATGCGACGCAGCACGTAGCCGCGCTCCTCATTCGAGGGCACCACGCCGTCTGCGAGCAGGAACGCCATCCCGCGGCCGTGGTCGGCGATGATGCGCAGCGCGCGTGTGACCGGCTGGCTCTCCCCCATCTTGTGGCCGGACAGTGACTCGCCGAGCTGCACCATCGGCAGGAACTCGTCGGTCTCGAACACCGACGGCACGTCCTGCTGGATCGCCGCCATCCGCTCGAGGCCGAGGCCGGTGTCGATGTTCTGCTTGGGCAGCGAGGTGACCGAGCCGTCCTCGTGCAGGAACAGCTGCATGAACACGAGGTTCCAGTACTCGAGGAAGCGCTCGGTGTCGTCGCCCGGCCGGTCCTCCTCGCGGCCGAAGTCGAGGCCGCGGTCGAGGTAGAGCTCCGAGCACGGACCGCACGGGCCGGTCGGCCCCGCCTGCCAGAAGTTGTCGTCGCGGCCGAGCAGCACGATCCGGTCGTCGGGCACCCCGATCGCTCGCCAGCACTCGATCGCCTCGTCATCCGGGCCGATGCCGAGCTGCTCGTCGCCGCCGAACACGGTCACCCAGATGCGCTCGGGCTCGAAGCCGAAGCCACCCGTGGAGAGCTCCCACGCCGCCTCGATCGCGCCCTGCTTGAAGTAGTCGCCGAACGAGAAGTTGCCGAGCATCTGGAAGAAGGTCAGGTGCCGCGCGGTGAGCCCGACGTTCTCGATGTCGGTGGTGCGGAAGACCTTCTGGCAGGAGGTCATGCGGACGCTAGGGGGCTCCTCCTCGCCGCGGAAATACGGCTGGAACGGCTGCATGCCGGCGGTGGTCAGGAGGACCGACGGGTCGTAGGTGGATGGGACGAGCGATGCCGAGGGCACGCGCAGGTGGTCGCGCCCCTCGAAGAAGGACAGGAACTTTTCCCGGATCTCGGCAGCTTTCACAGCCCGTCAGTCTAGATATCGGGCGTCCGCGTGCAGACGCACTTTGCGGAGTTAGCCATGCATTGAGCTTGCAAATAGCCGTGGAGGTTCGGCACGGGAAGGCCGTGCAATCTCTGTCCCCGATTTACGCGCGTACGCGCGAACACCGACAACTCGTAGGTATGAAGGGCGTCGACCGACTCGTCGGCGATGCCAGGGAGCGCCACCCCCGCTCGATGGACAGTCGCGAGCGTACCGTGGTGTGGGCTCTCAGCATCGCGTATGCCGGGACCGCCAGCGCGGTCGCCTTCGTCGTGCCCTGGAACCGGCACCCCAGCGTGTGGGTCGTGGCCGGTCTCGTGATCCTCTGCGCAGCCGTCTCGGCGATCACCTTCGAGGTCGGCAGCGTCACCGCCGTGGCCACCCCGCTCGGCCTCGTTCCGCTGCTGTTCGTGGCGCCGCTTCCGCTCCTCCCGGTGATCGTCCCGCTCAGCTACTTCCTCGCGACCCTTACCGAGTTCATCACCCGGCGCAAGCACATCGACCGCTCGATCTACGCGGTGTGCGACTCGTGGATCGTGCTGGGCCCGGTCCTCGTGATCGGCCTGATGGCGAGTGGCCCGCCGAAGCTCGCCTTCTGGGACGTCTACCTGCTCGCGTTCGCCGCGCAGTTCGTGAGCGACGTGGGTCCGACGATGGTCCGCGAGCGCCTCGCCCGCGCCGTGACCGCTCGTGAGACGCTGCTCCAGGGAATCGCCGGCTACCGCATCGACGCCTGCCTGTGGCCGGTCGCCGTGGTCGTCTCGATCGCCGCCTATGACGAGCCGCTCGCGCTCCTCGGCCTCATCCCGCTTCTCTGGCTGCTTCACACCTTCTCCCACGAGCGGCGCGAGCGCTACGACGCGGCGCTCGAGCTCAACCGCGCATACCGCGGCACCGTGATGCTCCTCTCCGACGTCGTCGAGGCCGACGACAACTACACGGCCGACCACTGCCGCGGCGTCGTGACGCTGGTCTCCGCCGTCGCCGACGAGCTCGAGATCGAGCCCGAGGCCCGCCAGGAGCTCGAGTTCGCAGCGCTCCTGCACGACGTCGGCAAGATCGTCATCCCCAAGGAGATCATCAACAAGCCGGGTGCCCTCAGCGACGACGAGTTCGAGCTGATGAAGACCCACACGATCGAGGGCCAGGTGCTGCTCGACCGCGTGGGAGGGCTGCTCGGCCGTGTCGGCTCCCTCGTCCGCTCGTGCCACGAGCGCTGGGACGGCAACGGCTACCCCGACGGCCTCGCCGGCTACGAGATCCCGCTCGCCGCCCGCATCGTGTTCGCGTGCGACGCCTACAGCGCCATGACCACCGACCGTCCCTACCGGGCGGCGATGAGCCAGGAAACGGCGCTCGAGGAGCTGTGGGCCAACGCCGGCACGCAGTTCGACCCGCGCGTAGTGAGCGCTCTGGCCAGCGTGATCCGCAACGGCTCGCACGTCGAGTCCTCGCCGGCGCTCGACGTCCGGCAGGTGCTGGCCCGCAACGCCGCGATTATCGGTGGGCCTCGAGCGCAGCTATCGCTGTCGGCTCGCCCGGCGCCGCCTCAGTAGACGCGCTGGTCGTCGCCACGAGCTGGGTGCGAGCGAAGACCATCCTCGCCACGAACCAGACGATCAGCGCGCCCGCACCGCCGATCACGAACAGGATCCGCGGCGACACGAGCGCGAGGATCACGCCGGCCACTAGATAGGACGACGCGAAAGCCGCCCCGTCAAGCGCGGCCTGGGCGCCGAACGCGCGTCCCATGAGGTCGTCGGAGACGGTGGACTGGATGATCAGCCGCTCGTAGACGATCACAAGCCCGTTGCCGAAGCCGAGCACGGCGAGGCAGAGCAAGGCGCTCGGGAAGGTCGGCGCGGCCGCCGTGCCGAGCAGCCCGGCGGCGACGAGCACGATGCCGGCAAGGAAGCGGCGGATCAGCTCCCGCAGCTCGCCGCCCGACGCGCCCACGAGCGAGCCGGCAGCGATGCCGAGGCCGGAGACGGCCACGAACGCCGCATAGCCGGACTCCCCGGCTCCGAGCTTGCGCGCGAGCAGCAGCTCGGCCACGTTGACCATGCCGCCGAACAGCAGCACCGCGCTCGTCGAGACGATGGCGGTGCGGACGCCGGGCATCCGAGCAAGGACCGTCAAGCCTTTCTTCGCCTCCTGCAGCAGCGACGGCCGTTCCTGTGTCGCCGGCTCCCGCACTCGGCCGAACCTGAGCGTCATGAGGATCGCGCTCGAGACAGCGAACGTCGCCGCGTCCGCGAGCAGCAGCGCCTTGGGGCCGGTGAACACGAACGTGAGCGCGGCGATGCCCGGGCCGAGCGTGTAGCCGAGTTCGGTGAGCGCGCCGAACAGCGCGGTCGCCTGGGACAGCCGCGGGCGCTCGACGACCTCCGGCAGCCCGGCGAGCAGGGCGGGCTTGGACAGGGCGGTGGCCGAGCCGGCCACAAGGGCCAGCGCGACGGTGACCGGGAAGTTCGGGATCAGGGCCAGCCCGACGAACGCGCCGGCCCTGACAGCGTCCGCGATGATCGCGCACCAACGCCGCGACCAGCGGTCGACCATCGTGCCGAACAGCGGCGCGAGGAACATCGGCGGCACGAAGTCCGCCAGCAGAACCAGCGCGATGGCCCACGGCGAGTGGAAGCGCTGGTAGGCGACGAGCAGGAGCGCCACATAGCCGGCGCCGGTGCCGAGAGAAGACTGTCCGTACGCCAGGAAGAAACGCCGGGCCTGGCGATCGCGACGCAGCAGGTCGACGATCGAGCGCATTGGACCAAAGCTAGCTCAGAAATCGGCCTGCGCAAAAGAAAAGGACCGTCGTTCGACGGTCCTTCTCATGCGTGGTGCTTCTAAAAATCAGCCGCCGCGCAGTCCCATGGAGGGCTCCTTCGGTATGAACTGGGGTACCCGAGTATCTCTCCACACAAGTTCAGGCGCCGAACCTGTGCAAAGGCACTGTTGCACGACTTGAATCGCCTGTCAAGTAAACAAATTTGTCGCATGAACCCGTGCAAAGGCGCGACTTTGCAGCAAAAAGAGGGCCCCGCTCAAGGCGGGGCCCTCCTTCTACTGCTTTGGGCGTCTAGGACGCCGCTACTTCAGTGACGTGAACGACAGGTCCCAGGAGGCGTTCTCCTTGTTCAGGACGCCGTTCACGTTCTTCGACATGATCGACGGACCCTTGTCCCACAGCCACAGGACGCCAGGCGCGGCGGCCGTGACCATGTCGTCGATCTTGCCCCACGCCTCAGCGCGCTTGGCGGGATCGAGGATCGTCTCGGCCGAGTCCATCGCCTTGTTGATGGTCGGGTCGTTCAGCTGCGGCCAGTTCGAGTTGTTCGACGGGATGATGTTCTTCCCGTTGAACGTCGGGTCGAGCACCGTCTGCGGGTCGGCGAAGTCCTTCAGCCAGCCCACGCTCGGGCAGATGGCGACCTTCGCCTTCGGGATGCTGCAGAACTTCGAGTACATGGTGCTGCGCTCAACCGCGCGCAGGTTCACCTTGAACCCGAGCTGCTGGAGGCTCTGCTGAGCCACCTCGGCGACCTTCTTCTGGGCCGACGCGCTGTCGGTGACCATCAGCACGGTGCCGCCGCCGGTGTACTTGCCGCTCGAGTAGCCGGCCTTTTTCATGTACGACGCGGCAAGGGCGGGATCGCCGTTGTCGGTGTGCATGAAGTCGAGGTTCGGCCCCTGGAGGCCACCGGCCTGATCGAACCCGGCGAGACCCGGCGACAGGAAGTGCGTCGGGATCGCGCCGATCAGCGGGCCGCCGAACGCGAGCCGCAGGGCGTTCTTGTTCATGTTCGCGATGACTGCCTTGCGAACGTTGATGTTGTCGAACGGCTTGACGGTCGTGTTCATTGCGATGTAGCGGAACCGACCAGTGAAACCACCCGGAATGAACTGCGACTTGTACGACGTCGACGCCTGCTTGAGGATCGCCGGTGGGGCCTGCAGGTCGGCCTGATTGCCGATCATGCTCTGACCGGTGAGGATCTTGCGATTGCCCACCGTGATGTCGTTGCCCTCGTTGACGATGATCTTGTCGACGTACGCAGGACGGAAGTCCGTGGACTTGTCCCAGTTCGGGTTGCGGATGATCGTGATGTTGTGACCGGGCTGGTAGCCGGTGATCTTGCCGCTCGCGTTGTTCTGGACCATGTACGGACCCGTCGTCACGAGGTGCTGGCCATACGTGGAGTGCGCGCCCTTGTCGAACTTCTGGGCGTACTCCTGCGGCACCGGAGCGGTGCCCGGCAGCGCCATCGCGCCGATCACGATCGCCGCAGTCGGACGATTCAGGTGGATGACCAGGGTCTGATCGTCGGGCGTCTGGATGCCCGTGATCTCCTTGGCCTTGCCTGCCGCGTACGGCTTGGAGCCGACGATGTCGCCCCAGTAGGCACCGGCATAGCCGTTGCCGACGGCGGGGTTGAAGTCCCGCTCCATCGCGTACTTGACGTCCTTCGACGTGACCGCGCGGTTCACCGGCGGGCTGAACTTCACACCCGTCTTGATCTTGACGGTGACGGTCTTGCCGCCGTCAGAAATCTGAGCAGGCCCATCCGCAAGGTCGGGCGACGGCTGCGTCGTGTCGTCCGGCTTGTACGTGTAGAGCGTGCGGTGGAGCGCGTTGTCCAGCACGAAGTCGAACTGGTAGTAGGAGTAGCCGGGGTCGAGCGCGTTGTCGACGTCACCGCTCGAAACCAGCGTCAGGGTTCCTCCCTGCTTACCGCCGGTCGCCTGCGTTGCTGCCGCCGACGTACCCGAACTGCTGTTGTTGTTGCTGCCGCAGGCCGCTACTGCGAGCGCCAGGCCGGCAAGTGCCAGTAACCCGACGAATCCGCGCAGCGACCGGCGAATCCACGTAATCCTCACGTCGCCAGTTACCTCCCCAGGTAGTGCCCCGAACGGGGGTCCGAGGCTAGACGCGGGGAACCCTACACCCCGAAATTCCGCCCCACCGTTAGGCGTTCGTTATGCGTGTTCGGCGGTCCCGAGGCGCTCTGCGGCCTCGGATTCGGTGAGTGGGAAGTGGCACGCGGCGAGCGATCCCGAGTCCTTTGGGGACAGCAGCGGCTCCTCCTCGCGGCAGCGGTCCTGCACCTTCGGGCAGCGCGGATGGAAGCGGCAGGCGGGCGGCGGATTGGTCGGGCTCGGCACGTCGCCGCCGGGGATCTGGCGCTTGCGCGCCGCGGCCAGATCGGGATCCGGGACCGGCACGGCGGAGAGCAGCGCGCCCGTGTAGGGGTGGCGCGGCGCCTTGTACAGGGTCTCGCTGTCGGCCAGCTCGACCATCTTGCCGAGATACATCACCGCCACGCGGTCGCACATGTGGCGAACCACGGACAGGTCGTGCGCGATCAGGACCAGCGTGATGCCGAGCTCGCGCTGGAGCTCGCGCAGCAGGTTGAGAATCTGGGCCTGGATCGACACGTCGAGTGCCGACACGGGCTCGTCCGCGATGATCAGCTTGGGCTGCAGCGCGAGGGCCCGCGCCACGCCGATGCGCTGGCGCTGGCCGCCGGAGAACTCGTGCGGGTAGCGGTTGAAGTGCTCGGGGTTGAGGCCCACCTGCTCCATCAACTCCTGAACCGCCCGCTTGCGCTCGCCCTTGCCCTCCTTGAGCCCATGGATCTTGTAGGGCTCCGCGATGATCGAGCCGACCGTCTTGCGCGGGTTGAGCGACGAGTAGGGGTCCTGGAAGATCATCTGCATCTCCTTGCGGAGAGGCTTGATCCGGCCCGGACTTAGATGGCTGATGTCCTGGCCCTCGAACTCCACGGTTCCGCTCGTGGGCTCGAGCAGGCGTGTGATCAGTCGCGCGGTGGTGCTCTTCCCGCAGCCGGTCTCCCCCACGATCCCGAGCGTCTCGCCCTTCAGCACGTCGAAGGAGACGCCGTCGACGGCGTGCACGGCGCCCACCTGCTTCTGGAAGATGATCCCGCTCGTGATCGGGAAGTGCTTGACCACGTCGCGGACCTGCACGAGCGGCTCCATCATGTGAGGCCTCCCTCTACGACGTCGGCACGTGCCTCCTCGGGCGGCTTGCCGGCCGAGAGCTCCTGCCAGATTCGCTTGCGCGTCTCGCTCGGCAAGAGACATGCGACGCGGTGACCCGAGTCCTCGGGCACGGCCTCGAGCTGCGGGTCCACCTCGCGGTGGCGCGGCTGCACGTACGGGCAGCGCGGATGGAAGTTGCAGCCGGTCGGCAGCGTGATCAGGCTCGGCGGCCGGCCGGGGATCGGCACGAGCGGCTCGTCCCGCGGGCGGTCGAGCCGCGGGATCGACTGGAGCAGTCCCCATGTGTACGGATGCTCCGGCGCCCTGAAGATGTCGCGCTTGTCGGCCTGCTCGACGATCCGGCCGCCGTACATGACGCAGATGCTGTCGGTGACCTCCGCCACCACGCCGAGGTCGTGGGTGATGAGGATCACCGCCATGTTCAGCTCGTTCTGGAGACGGGCGATCAGGTCGAGGATCTGCGCCTGCACCGTCACGTCGAGCGCGGTGGTGGGCTCGTCGGCGATCAGGAGGCGCGGCTCGTTGATGAGCGCCATGGCGATCATCGCGCGCTGCCGCATGCCGCCCGAGAACTCGTGCGGGTAGTTGTCGAAGCGCCGGCGCGGGTCCGGGATGCCGACCATCCCCAGGTACTCGATCGCGCGCTCCTTCGCCTCCGACTTGGAGAGGTACTTGTGCGCCTGGACCGCCTCCACGAGCTGGCGGCCGACCTTGTAGAAGGGGTGCAGCGACGACAGCGGATCCTGGAAGATCATCGCGACGTCGTTGCCGCGCAGGTCGCGCAGGTCCTCGTTCGATGCCTTGAGCAGGTCCTGCCCGTCGAAGCGCGCCGCACCGCTGATGCGCGCGTTCTTCGCCCGGCTGAGCCCCATGACCGTGAGCATCGAGACGCTCTTGCCGGAACCGGACTCGCCCACGATGCCGAGCACCTTGCCGTTGTCGACCGAGTAGGTGACCCCGTCGACGGCCTTGACGAGGCCGTCCTCGGTCTCGAAGTGCACCCTGAGGTCGTCGACCTCTAGAAGTGGGCTCACGAGTAACGCACCCGGGGGTCGATGAAGGCGTATGCGATGTCCACGACCAGGTTCATCATCACGATGAAGAAGGCGCCGAGGAGGACCGTGCCCTGGATCATGGGCAGGTCACTCTGCTGGATGGAGTCGTACGCCAAGCGTCCGATACCCGGGATGTTAAAGACAGATTCGGTGAGGATGGCCCCGCCGAGCAGGATGCCGATGTCGAGCCCCGCGGCGGTCACGATCGGCGTGATCGCGCTGCGGATGCCGTGCTTCAGCACCACCCGTCTTTCGCGCAGCCCCTTGGCGCGCGCAGTGCGGATGTAGTCCTCCGACATCACCTCGATGAGGTTCCCTCGCAGTAATCGGGCATAGAACGCCGCGAACGATGCCGCCAGCACAAACCACGGCAAGATCAGCGACGTGAACCATTTAGCCGGGTCCTGGCTTAATGGAACGTAGCTACCCGATCCGGGGAAGATCGGAATGATGCCGATGTCGTTGGCGAAGAGGTAGAGGCTCAGCAGGCCGAGCCAGTAGACCGGCGCCGAGATCCCCACAAGCGCGCCGCCCATCGCCACGCGGTCGAACATCGAGCGGCGCTTGATCGCGGAGATCGTGCCCACCGAGATGCCGATGATGAGCCACACGACCGCGGCTCCGATTGCTAATGACGCGGTGGCCGGCAATCGGTCGAAGATCTGCTGCTTGACCGAGATGTTGTTCTGGTAGCTGTAGCCGAAGTCGAAGTGAAGGACGAGGCCCTTCATGTAGCGGTAGTACTGGACCGGAAGCGACTTATCGAGGCCGAGCTTGTGCCTGATCGCCTCGACGAGTGC
>DATBKS010000224.1:0-21918 GCA_036555755.1 Thermoleophilaceae bacterium | reverse complement strand
TGCGGCGACGTGTAGCTGCCGGTGCGGATCCCGTGGCGCTCGAGGATGCCGGCGATGAAGCGCACGGTCGAGGACTTGCCGTTCGTCCCCACCACGTGGATCGAGGCGAAGCGGCGCTGCGGCATCCCCAGCGCGGTCATCAGCTTGTGCATGCGATCGAGCCCGAAGCGCATGCCGAACAGCTCGAGGTCGAGCAGGTACTCCTCGGCCTGCTTGAGGTTCACGACTCGCCCAGCTCCTCGAGCTCCGCCTTGAAGCGCGCGAGCTTGTCGCGCTCGGCCTGCACGACGTCGGGCGGCGCCTTGTTCACGAACTGCTCGTTGGCGAGCTTGCCCTCGGCTCGCGCGATCTCCTCGAGGAGCTGCTGGCGCTTCGCCTCCCGGCGGCGCTTCTCCTCCTCGGGGTCGATGTCCTCGGTGGTGAAGATCTGCACCGCCCCGCCGGGGATGGCCACGGATGTCTCGACATCGCCGTTCACGTCGCCCTCGAGCAGCTCGAGGCGCGCGAGCTGGGCCAGGTGCGCGGCGGTCTGCTCGTAGCCCTCGGCGGCGATACGAGCGCGCACGCGCGTGCCGGCCGCCACGCCCACCTCGTCGCGCCAGCGCCGCACCGCGGTCACGGCCTCGATCAGGTCGCCCACCACGCGCTCGGCCTCGGGGTCGATCGCGTCAGGGTTGCGCTCGGGCCACGCCGAGGCGGCCAGCAGCCCGCGCTCGCCCGGCAGGAACGACCAGATCTCCTCGGTCACGAACGGCATCATCGGGTGCAGCAGCGAGAGCACCCGCTCGAGCACGTGCAGCAGGTTGGCCGAGAGCGCCGAGCGATCTGCCTCCTTGTCGTAGAGGCGCGGCTTGACGAGCTCGATGTACCAGTCGCAGACCTCGCCCCAGAGCACGTCGTAGAGCGCGAGCGCGGCACGCGAGAACTGGAAGCTCTCGAGCAGCGCGGTGATCTCGTCGGTCGCGCGCTCGAGGCGCGAGATGATCCAGCGGTCCTCCACGGTCTCGGGGCGCGGCTCGGCGGGCACGTCGTCCACGTTGAGGATCACGAAGCGCGAGGCGTTCCAGAGCTTGTTGGCCAGGTCGCCGCCCTGCTTGACGCGCTTCTCCGAGTAGCGCACGTCCTGGGTCGAGGCCATCGCCAGCAGGCCGAAGCGAACGGCGTCTGCGCCGTGCGAGTCGATCTCGTCGATCGGGTCGATGCCGGTGCCGAGCGACTTCGACATGCGGCGCCCGTCGGGCGCCTGGATCACCGAGGTGATCGGCACGTCCGTGAACGGCAGCTCGCCGGTGAACTCCACGCCCATCATCACCATGCGGGCGACCCAGAGGAAGATGATGTCGCGCGCGGTCACGAGCACGTCGGTCGGGTAGAAGGCCCGGAGCTCGGGCGTCTCCTTGGGCCAGCCGAGGGTGGCGAACGGCCACAGCGCCGACGAGAACCAGGTGTCGAGCACGTCGGGGGCGCGCGTCATCGGTCCGCCGCACTCGGGGCAGCTCTCCGGCGGCTGCTCGCCGACGTAGGTGTGCGACTCCTCGTCGCAGTACCAGACCGGCAGCTGGTGGCCCCACCAGAGCTGGCGCGAGATGCACCAGGGGCGGATGTTCTCAAGCCAGTCGAGGTAGACCTTGGTCCACGGCTTCTCCGGGTGGAAGCGCAGACTGCCGTCCTTCGCCGCGGAGATGGCGGGCTCGGCCAGCTTCTCCATGTCGCAGAACCACTGGAGCGAGATCAGCGGCTCGATGCGGCGCCCGGAGCGGTGCGAGTAGGGCACGTCGTGCTGGTAGGGCGAGCGGGCCGAGATCAGGCCCTCCTCGCCGAGCGCCTTGACCACCGCCTCGCGCGCCTGCTCCACCTCCATGCCTGCGAAGCGCTCGCCGGCGTCCTCGGTCATCAGGCCGTCCTCGCCGATCACCGACACCACGTCGAGCCCGTGCTTGCGGCCGATCTCGAAGTCGTTGGGGTCGTGCCCCGGCGTGATCTTGAGCGCGCCGGTGCCGAACTCGGGGTCCACGTACTCGTCGGCGATCACGGTGAGCCGGCGGCCCACGAGCGGCAGGATCGCGGTCTCCCCGATCAGGCGGGTGTAGCGCTCGTCGCTCGGGTTCACCGCGATGGCGGTGTCGGCCAGCATCGTCTCCGGCCGGACGGTGGCCACCGTGAGCGAGCCGGAGCCCGACTCGAGCGGGTAGTCGATCGAGTAGAGGACGTCCTCGACGTTCCGCTGTTCCACCTCGAGGTCCGAGATCGCCGAGCCGAGGCCGGGGTCCCAGTTGACCATGTAGTTGTCGCGGTAGATCAGGCCCTTCTCGTAGAGCCGGACGAACACGTGCATCACCGCTCGGACGTAGTCCTCGTCCATCGTGAAGCGCTCGTCCTCGTAGTCCATGGAGGCGCCGAGCCGCTTGAACTGCTCGACGATCGAGGAGCCGTACTGCTCGCGCCACTTCCACACGCGCTCGACAAACGCCTCGCGGCCGATCTCCTGGCGGCTCGAGCCCTCGGCGGCGAGCTGCTTCTCGACCTGGACCTGGGTGGCGATGCCGGCGTGGTCGGTGCCGAAGATCCACTTGGTGCGGCGGCCCTGCATCCGTCGCAGGCGGATCAGGGAGTCCTGGATCGAGCCGTTGAGCGCGTGGCCCATGTGCAGGACTCCCGTCACGTTCGGCGGCGGGATCGCGATGGAGAAGTTCTCCGCTGCGTCGCCCTCGGGCTCCGGGTGGAAGATGCCGGAGGCGTACCAGCGCTCGAAGACGCCGGGCTCGGCGTCCGCGGGCGCGTAGCGCGTGCGCTTGCGCAGCTGCTCTAGACGATCCTCGTCAGGCACCCGGCGAAGTGTATGAGAGGGTTTCGGCGTGCCGACGCTCGAGATCGACGGGGTGAACCTCGCATACGAGGAGCGCGCGAGCGGCCCGCCCGTCCTGCTCGTTCACGGGACCGGTGGCGCGGAGTGGGACCCGCTGCCGGGCATGCTTGCCGCCGACAACCACGTCATCTATTACCACCGCCGCAGCTTCGGTCCCTCGACGCACCCGCCGCTCGCCGACCTCCCGCGTCACACCGCTGACGCTGCCGCGCTGATCGAGCAGCTCGGTGGAGCGCCGCTGACCGTCGTCGGCCACAGCATGGGCGGGATCGTCTCGATCGACCTCACGGTCCGGCGGCCCGACCTGGTGAGCAGGCTCGTGTTGGTCGAGCCGCCTCTCCACTTCACCCAGCACCCGACCGAGGCGATGATGAGCGAGCTCGGGCATGCAATGCAGCTCCGGGAGGCCGAGGGCGACGAGGCGGGCGCCGAGTACTTCATGCGCTGGGCCACTACGACCACCGATGGTGGCTGCGGGTATGAGCTCGCGCCTCCCGACGTCAAGGAGCGCCTGCTCGCCAACTCGAGCGCGATCCTGAAGGAGCTCGAGGGCGGCACCGGCGACTACATCAGCGCGGACGAGGTCGCGGCGATCTCGTGCCCTGTGACGTTGCTCGTGGGAGAGCTGACGCTGCCCGAGTACTGGCAGGCAGCGGAGCGGATCAAGGCGGCGAATCCAGCCGTCGAGCTCGTCACCGTGCCCGGCGCGGGTCACATGCTCACCGCCACCCATCCCCAGGTCGTCGTGGACGCGGTTGCGCGGGCTCCAGGCCTAGGCGACGGCGGGCGGGGCGTCGATGAGGGCGGAGAAGTCCCCGTCGGCTAGCACCGCGAGTTGAGGCGCGAGGTCGGCTGGGTCTCCTTGATCACCTCGGGCCGCTCGGCGGCGTCGGCATCATTCTCGCCGCACCACAGCGGAATGCCGAGGCGCTCGCAGACCTCGTGGCTCGCGCCCTGGTCGTCGGGTGCGCGTGGGTGAGGACGTGCGTCTTGATGTCGCGGCCATTCAGCTGCCGCAGGATGCGGCGCGGCGCGAAGCGTGTGGCTGCGTCCACCAGGACGTCGCCCACGACGAACACGTTGATCGCGTTCGGGGGAAAGCCCGACAGCTTCCAGACGCCCTCTGCCAGCTGCTGCACGGCGGGGCAGACTAAGGGATTAAGGGATGACTGCTCGCGCCGGGCGCCAGGCAGCGGCCCAACTCGGCTTCCCGAGCGAAAGCCCCCTCACCAGGTGGCCGAGTTTCGCCGACGCGAGTGTCATCCCAGACTCAGCTTGGCCCGGCTCTGTTAAGCCCGACTAAGCCGGGGGTTAAGCCTGGATATGAGGCGCTTTCGCGCTTAAGCCGATTCGGCTGCTGCCGGCGGCTCGGTGTCCTTGGCCGCCTCGGTGACGAGCGTGGGCTTGAGGCCCTTCTCGATCGTCTCCTTGGTCACGACGCACTTCTTCACGTCGCGCCGTGAGGGCAGCTCGAACTGGACGTCGAGCAGCGTCTCCTCGAGGATCGAGCGCAATCCGCGCGCGCCGGTCTCGCGCTCGAGCGCCTTGTCGGCGATCGAGGTGAGCGAGTCCTCGGCGAACACCAGCTCGATGCCGTCGAACTGGAAGAAGCGCTGGAACTGCTTGACCAGCGCGTTGCGCGGCTCGTTGAGGATCCGCACGAGGTCGTCGCGGGAGAGCTGGTGGATCACCGAGATCACCGGCAGGCGGCCGATGAACTCGGGGATCAGCCCGTACTCGACGAGGTCCTCGGGCAGCACCTGCTCGAACAGCTCGCCGGTGTCCTTGTTCGTCTTCGAGCGCACCGCGGCGCCGAAGCCGACGCCCTTGTGGCCGATGCGCCGCTCGATCACCTTGTCGAGGTTCGCGAACGCGCCGCCGCAGATGAACAGGATGTTCGTCGTGTCGATCGTGAGGAACTCCTGGTGCGGGTGCTTGCGCCCGCCCTGGGGCGGCACCGACGCAACCGTGCCCTCGAGGATCTTCAGGAGCGCCTGCTGGACGCCCTCGCCCGACACGTCGCGCGTGATCGACGGGTTGTCCGCCTTGCGGGCGATCTTGTCGACCTCGTCGATGTAGATGATCCCGGTCTCGGCCTTCTTCACATCGAAGTCGGCGGCCTGGATCAGCTTCAGCAGGATGTTCTCGACGTCCTCGCCGACGTAGCCGGCCTCGGTCAGCGCCGTGGCGTCCGCGATCGCGAACGGCACGTTGAGGATCTTCGCCAGCGTCTGCGCGAGCAGCGTCTTGCCGCAGCCGGTAGGGCCGAGCAAAAGGATGTTCGACTTCTGCAGCTCGAGGTCCTGATCCTCGGACTGCATCATCTGCACGCGCTTGTAGTGGTTGTAGACCGCTACCGAGAGCGTGCGCTTCGCCGGCTCCTGGCCCACCACGTACTCCTGGAGGACCGAGTAGATCTCCTTCGGCTTCGGGAGGTTCTCGAGGTTGAACGACGCGGGGCCGGTGAGCTCCTCGTCGATGATCTCGTTACAGAGATCGATGCACTCGTCGCAGATGTAGACGCCTGGACCTGCGATGAGCTTCTTGACCTGCCGCTGTGACTTGCCGCAGAAGCTGCACAGGAGCTGTTCGTTTGAGTCCGTCGGCCGGGCCATGCCTCTCCTCCCCCGGGAGGCTCGGGGACTACGTCAGTGGTGAGTGATCACCCTGTCGATCAGGTTGTATTCCTTCGCCTCTTCAGCACTCATAAAGTAGTCGCGTTCGGTGTCCCTGGCCACCTTCTCGAGGTCCTGGCCGGTGTGCTTGGCGAGGATC
The DNA here is from genome assembly GCA_036555755.1 of Thermoleophilaceae bacterium. Classification (GTDB taxonomy): domain Bacteria; phylum Actinomycetota; class Thermoleophilia; order Solirubrobacterales; family Thermoleophilaceae; genus JAICJR01. The sequence goes on along the minus strand of DATBKS010000224.1, from coordinate 16,277 downwards.
TCGTCGAGGCGGCGCCGGACGTCGATGATCTCCTTTGCGTGGATCTCGATGTCCGTCGCCTGGCCCTGGAAGCTGGACGACACCTGGTGAATCAGGATCTTGGCGTTGGGCAGCGCCATGCGCTTGCCCTCGGCGCCGCCGGACAGGAGCAGCGCTCCCATCGACATAGCGATGCCGACGCAGATCGTCTGGACCTGCGGCTTGATGAACTGCATCGTGTCGTAGATAGCGAGGCCCGCATACACCGAGCCGCCCGGCGAGTTGATGTAGAGCGAGATGTCCTTGTCGGGGTCCTCCGACTCGAGATGGAGGAGCTGAGCGACGATCAGGTTGGCGATCTCGTCGGTGACGGGCGTGCCCAGGAAGACGATGCGCTCGTTGAGCAGGCGCGAGTAGATGTCGAACGCGCGCTCACCGCGCGAAGTCTGCTCGACGACCATCGGAACAAGGGGGCTCATGGCAAACGCTCTTTTTCTCTTGCTGGGACGGAATCCTTCAGGGTCGTCTGACGCGAACCCTCGAACGCGGGGAACCTTAGCAATGGACTTATGTCCCCTCGCTGGGTCTAGGAGCCGGGAGTCCAGAGCTTGGAGCTCTTCTCCTCGGCCTCTTTCTCGGGGGTCCAGAGCTTGTCGCGAGCCTCGGCCTGTTCGGCCGGAATCGCCTTCGCTGACTCCACGAGCAGATCGACCGCCTTGCGCATCGCGATGTCCTCGCGGAGCGCGTCGTCGCGGCCCTCTTCCTTGGCGCGCTCGAAGGAGCGGCGGAGGGCGTCCTCGTCGACGTTCTGCTGGCTGCGGGCGGCCACTTCCTGGAGCGCCTCGAAGGCCTCCTCGTCGGTCACTTCGATGCCAGCGTCGTCCACGATCGCGGCTAGCACGGCCTCGCGCTTGATGGCCTGCTCCGCCTCCGGCTCGGCCTCGACGACGAGGTCCTCCTCGGTCTTGCCCACGAGCTCGAGGTAGCGGGCCGGGTCGACCCCCTGCTGCTGGAGGCGGTGGGCCGTCTCGTGCCACATCTCGTGCGCCTTCGAGTGCACGAGCTCGCGCGGCAGGTCGACCTTCGCGTTCGCCACCGCGGCGTCCACCGCCGCCTGGCGGAACTCCTGGTCGATCGTGCGCTCCTCGGCCTGCATGACCTTCTGCTCGATGTCGGCGCGCAGCTCGTCCACGCTGTCGAAGCCACCGGCCTCCGCGGCGAAGTCGTCGTCCAGCTCCGGCAGGCGCTTCTCCTTGATCTCCTTGGCCGTGACCGAGAAGACCGCGTCCTTGCCGGCCACCTCCTCGGCGCCGTAGTCCGCGGGGAAGGTGACCTTGACGTCGCGCTCGTCGCCGGCGCTGACGCCCGCGAGCTGGTCCTCGAAGCCCGGAATGAAGCGGCCCGAGCCGAGCTCGAGCAGGTAGCCGCGGCCCTCGCCGCCCTCGAACGGCTCGTCGTCGATCTTGCCGACGAAGTCGATCACCACGAAGTCGCCGTTCTCGGCGGCGCGCTCTACCGTCTCGAGGGAGGCGAGCGACTCGCGCCGGCGCTCGATCTCCTCGTCGACCTGCTCGGAGTCGACCTCGGGCTCGCGCTTGCCGACCTCGAGGCCCTTGTAGTTGCCGAGCTTGGCGGGCGGGCGGATGCCGACCTCGATGCTGAACGACAGCGGCGAGCCCTGGTCGGGCAGGTCGCCGAGGTTCACGCGCGGGTCGCCGACCGTGGCGAGGTGCGCGTTGTTGAGCGCCTCCTCGTACCAGGTGGGAAGGGCGCGCCGGACGGCCTCGTCGAGCACGGCCTCGCGGCCCACTCGCTGGAGCACCACCTGAGGCGGCACGTGGCCCTTGCGGAAGCCGGAGATCTTCAGGTCGCGGCCGAGCGCCTGTGCGGCGTTCTTCAGTTCCTGCTCGACGGCCTCGGACGCCACCTCGACATCGAGACGGACGCGGGAGTCGGGCAGCTCCGTGGTGGTCGTGGTGACGGTGCCGGGCATAGGCGGGCCACGATAGCGTGACGCGGGTGCAACGGGGCGTGGTGGAGCGAATCTGGGCGTGGCTCTACACGGGGCCGCTGGGCCATCTCTACGGGATCGTGGCCGACGTGGCGGTGCTGTGGGCGCGGTATGGGTGGTCGCGGATGCGCCGGCGCGTACAGCAGCAATAAGGGCAGCCGTTCGTCGGGCCTGATCGCGGTGCGATCCATATTTGCCACCCATACGGTGGAAAAGATGGATCGCGTGGAGCAAGCCGCCCCCTCCGTCCTCGCTTTATTGCTGCAGTAGGCGCCCGCGCTGCGGCACCGCGCGCTACGGCGTGGGCGCAGGCGTGGTCGGCGTCTGGCTCTGCGGCGTGACCGGGGTGGTCGTGCTCGGCGCGGGAGTCGTGGTGGACGGCGCGGTCTGAGACTGCGGCGCCACCGGCGTCGTCGTGCTCGGCGAGGGTGTCGTGGTGCTCGAGCTCGGCGTGCTGGTGGTCGGCGACTGCTGCGTGGTCGTCGACTTGTTCTGGTCGCTCGACGAGCTCTTATGCCTGTGGCGGGTGCCGCCGAAGATCGTGGTCCTGCCGTGGGAGGCCACGGAGCCGCCGAAGACGAGCTCCGGGAGGGTGAGCACGGCGGTGGCGATCACGAACGCGAGCAGCGCGGTGATCAAGGCGAGGCGGATATGCACGCGGCGGATCGGCGAGGAGGGTCGCTCGGTCCGGTACACCCGCATCGGGCCGAAGGCCGCGTCATCCGGCGGCTGCACGGGCAGCCCGCGCTCCGGCGGCGCGCCGCCACTCAGCACGCGCTCGTGCTCGCGCACGGACTGCTGCGCGAAGCGCCGGCTGCGGGCCGCGCTCGCGCGGGAACTCAGCTCCGTGATCCGCCTCGCGGGGCGGCTGTAAAGCTCGCTCGCGACCGCCACGATCACAGGGGTCATCGCGGCGGCGATCGGCGTTCCGCCCTTCCAGAAGGTGGAGACGACGATCGCGGCCGTGAGCGAGGCCAGGCTCGCGACTATGAGCGTGGGCGGCGACAGCTTGGTGCCGCCGCCCCCTGTGCGACGGTCAGACACAGGCGACGAGACTAGCGACCCGCCCAGCTGCCGGCTTTAACGCTTGGTGTTGACCTGCAGCACCTTCGAGCCGGCGCCCTCGTGGTCAGCGTCGCCGACCCACTGGGCCACAAAGATCGTCAAGCGGCTGATCTTCCAGACGGTCGTGAACGTTCCGTTGGACGCCACCTGCACCACCTTGTGCACCCAGCCGTGCTTCGAAGCGCGCGCGGAGATCACGACCTGCTCGCCGCCCGCCGCCGGGCTGAGCTTGCCGGTCACGTGGATCGTCCTGCCGCGCTTGACTCGCAGGCTCGGAGTGCGCAGCTTGAGCGACGAGGCCGCGCCCTGGTCACCGCCGGTGGTGGTGGAGAAGAGCCCGCCCGCGTTGTCCATCGCGAAGTCGGTGGCGCCCGCCGACGGGGCGATGCCGTTGCGCGTGAGCGCGTGGGAGCTCACGAGCTGCGGATGCCAGGTCTGGCCACCGTCGGCCGTTTTCAGCAGGAAGCCGCCGCGCTGGATGCCGAAGCTGTTGATCGCGAGGTAGCCGCGGTTGGCCGCCGTGAACGCGAGGTCGTAGGCGGACAGCGTCCCGGTGGCCACGAGCTGCGTCCAGTGCCGGCCGCGATTCCCGGTCGTCCAGACCTTGCCCTGAACGTCTAGCGCGAAGCCGCGCTTGCCAGTGATGAAGTCGACGGTGGTCACGCCCTTGCGGTTCGGCAGCCGCACCGGCGACCACCTGCCGCCGCCGTTCGTCGACACGAACAGCGCACGCCTGCCGTAGGCGAACACGGCACCGCGTGCCACGTCCGCGCGCTGGAGCGAGGCGCGGGCGATCGCGCCGTTCACCCGGGTGAACGAGTTGCCGCTGTCGGCCGAGCGGCGGACGCCGCGCGGCCCGATCAGCAAAATCCGGTTCGGGTCGAGCGCGAGCACGGAGGCGGGCTGCGCCTGCGTGCCGGTGTTGAGCAGCGACCAGCTCGAGCCGCCGTTGACGCTCTTCAGCAGCGTGCCCGTGCTGTCGAGTGCGTAGCCCGTGCCGGCCGTCGGGAACGACACGTCGATCACGTTGCCGGTGGTCGGCACGCCGAGGTCGGTCCAGCTCTCGCCCGCGTCGGTGGTGCGGGCCAGCGTGCCGTTGCGCCCGGTGGCGAACGCCTCACTCGCCGACGCCGCGCGCAGGCGGAGGAAGGGCCCGGCGATGCGGCCGCCCGACGCCGGGATCGGGGAGAAGGTGACCCCGGCATCGCCGGACACGACAGTCGCGCCGGACTGTCCGGCCGCCACCGCCTGCGTGGGCGACGCGAACGCCGCCGCGAAGATCTGCTGGTTGGAAGGAGACACGTCGGTGGCAGTGAGTCCGCCGTCGGTGGTCCGCACGATGTGGCTGCCGTTGTCCGTCGCGAGCAGGCAGATCGGGCCCTGGCAGCGGATCGAGGTGAAGCTGGCGGGCGCCGCGCCGGCGAGCGGGCGCTGCTCCCAGGTCGCGCCACCGTCGGCGGTCGCGAACATGAGGCCGCCGTCACCCACCGCGTAGCCGGTGTTCGCGTCGGCGAACCAGACCGAGCGGAAACCGCCCGCCGGCCCCTGGGCCTGGGTCCACGTGTTGCCGCCGTCGACCGTGTGGTAGATCGCGCCCGGCCGGCCGTTGCCGACGGTCACCGCCACGCCGTTCGTGGTGCTCGTGAAGAAGATGTCGGTGGGCACCTGCTGGTTGGCACCCCGGGCCGCGGTGTCGGGGATCGCGGTCTTGCGGCTGAAGGTCGAGCCGCCGTCGTTCGTGGAGAGCAGCGTGCCGTCGTGGAGCAGGATGAAGCCGACGTCGCCGGTGGGGAAGGAGAGCGACTGGATGCCCTGCTTGCAGCGCAGCTCGCTCGGCGTGAAGGGCAGCCTGTGGAACGTGGCGCCGCCGTCGTCCGAGCGCCGCGCGGAGCAGCCGCCGCCGATCACGACCGAGTTCGGGGAGATCACGTCGATGCGGTTGAGCGCCGAGGTGATGCCGGTGGGGATGCCGGTCCAGGTCGCGCCCGCGTCCGTCGTCTTGAGCAGCGTGCCGAAGTCGCCGGCCGCGTAGCCGACACCGCCGTTGAAGGCGAGCACGCGGATTGTGTTGCCCTGCGGCAGCGGGTTGCCCCACCTCCAGCCTGAGTGGCCCACCGATACCCCGGCGGCGGCCGGGAACGCGATGGCCAACGCGCTCACGAGACCGACGGCCAGCACCGTGGCCGAATGCTTGATCTTCATTGACGAGTCCTCTCCCCTGAGTACAAAACGACGGCGGGATGCTGCATCCACCCGTGAGAACCTCACCATAAGCCTGTAGTTGCGCTGTGTCCTGTCAGGACGAGGACGCGGCGGCGCGCGGCGGAAGCTGGATTTCCTCCTCCGCGGGCAGGCCGGCCTTGAGCTCCCGGCCGCGCTCCAGCTCGGCGTTCAGCTCGGCCCCGAGCAGCAGCGCCAGGTTCGACACCCAGAGCCACACGAGGAACAGGATCACCCCTGCGAGCGTGCCGTAGGTCTTCTGGTAGGAGCCGAACTTGGCCGCATAGAAACCGAGGCCGAACGACGCCAGCGCCCACACCACCAGCGCCAGCACGCCGCCAGGCGTGATCCAGGGAAAGCGCTGGTAACGGACGTTCGGAGCGGCGTAGTAGAGGAGCCCGATGATCGTCAGCAGCACAAGCACGATCACCGGCCACTTGGCGATGTTGAAAACGGTCACCGCCTCGTTGCCGAGCCCGACCTCGTCGCCCACCGCGCGGGCCACCGGACCCGTGACGACGATCCCGATCGCCACCACCGTGATGAGCAGCACGACGAACAGCGTCACCGCCACCTGGAGAGGCCGCAGCTTCCAGAACGGGCGCCCTTCCTCCACCTCGTAGATCGCATTGTTGGCGCGCATGAACGCGCCCACGTAGCCGGACGCCGACCACAGCGAGATGAGCAGGCCCACGCCCAGGAGCGCGCCGGCGCCACCCTTGCTCTGCACGACGCCCTGGATCGGCTTGCGGAAGGTGTCGACGGCCGACGACGGGCCGATGTCGTTGATGATCCGCAGCAGCGCGTCGCTCGTCTGCGGGTACTGACCGGCGAGCCCGAGCACCGCCACGAGCACGAGCACCATCGGGAACAGCGACATCACGCCGTAGTAGGTGAGCGCCGCCGCCCAGTCCGTGAGGTTGTCCTCCCGGAACTCGCGGATCGTGCGCTTGAGCACCGCCCGCCAGCTGCCAGGTGGCGGCTCGGTCGCGTCCTTCTTCTTCCTGCGCAGTATGCGCACCGGGGTAAGTCTTACCCCTCTTTTCCCCTGCGCAGGCAATCCAAGGGCGCCCGTCGAATATGGCGCATATGCAACCGCCGGAGAGCTACGTCAAGCACGCGCGCGCTCACGCGGACCTGCACGGCGCGTTCGGCGCGGACAAGTTCGGCGAGCGCGCCGAGAAGCTGGCGCGCTTCTTCGGCACGCCCAAGTACATCCTCGGGCAGACGGTCGTCGTCGTGCTGTGGATCATCCTCAACGCGGTCGCGGTCAGCCTGCGCTGGGACCCGTACCCCTTCATCCTGCTCAACCTCGCCTTCTCCACGCAGGCCGCCTACGCGGCGCCGCTGATCCTGCTCGCTCAGACTCGCCAGGCGGACCGCGACAAGGCGCAGGAGATGGCCTCCGCGCACCACCGCGACGAGCTGTCGAACAACGAGATCAAGCTGATTCAGCAGAACACCGAGCTCACCGAGCAGGTGGCGAAGCTCACGCGCGAGATCGACGACCTGGCGATGAGGATCCACCGCCGCCTCGAGGCGACCCACCCGGCTCAGTAGAGCGGCCCCGGCAGCGCGCGCTCGGCGCGGTCCTCCCACTCGTCGATGTTGCGCCGGATGAAGATGAACCCGGCCACGAACGTGAGCCCGGCCAGGACAACGAACGTGACCGTGATCGGCGTGTCGAGCTTCTCGAGCACGTGCGCCGCGAAGTAGTAGCCGAAGCCGTAGATCGAGGCCCACACAATCCCGCCGGTGGCATTGAACGAGAAGAAGCGCCGGAAGGGCATGTGGTTGGCCCCCGCGAGCGCGGCCGCGTAGGTGCGCAGAATCGCGGTGAAGCGGCCGAGGAAGACGACCTTGCCGCCATGTCTCAGGAACAGGTAGCGGCCTAACTTGAGCCGGCGCTCGTCGATCCCGACGCGGTGCCCGTGGCGGCGCAAGAGCCGCCAGCCGCCGCTCCGGCCCACCGAGTAGCCGATGTTGTCGCCGATGATCGCGCCCGCCGCGGCGGCCGCCACGACGAGCACGATCGAGAGGTTGTGGGTGGTCCCGGCGTAGACGGCGGCGGCGATCAGCATCGTCTCGCCGGGCAGCGGAATGCCGATGCTCTCGATGCCCACGATCACGGCGACGGCCAGGTAGCCGTAGTCGTGCAGCCACTGCTCGATCGTGCCGTGGGAGATGATCGCCCCGAGAGTCGTCAACGCTTCCATCCTCGCGGACGGCATGATTACCCGCTCGATGTCGCGACTCTCGGACAGGATCAGCGCGGGCGGGCTGGCCGTGACGGCCGAGCTGCCCGTGGTTGACGGCGGCGGCGTGCCCGAGGTGGAGCGCCGGCTCGCGCCCCTTCGCGACTGGGTCGACGCGGTCAACATCACCGACAACACGGCCGCGCACGCGCACGCGTCACCGCTCGCGGTGGCGATGGCCACGCTGCAGTCGGGGGTCGAGCCGGTGATGCAGCTCGTCTGCCGCGACCGCAACCGCCTGGCGCTTCAGTCCGAGATCGTCGGCGCCTCGATGCACGGGATCGAGAACCTCTGCTGCCTCACGGGGGACAAGGTGTCCGCGGGCGACGAGCCCGAGGCGCGCGAGGTGTTCGACCTGAGCGGCACCGAGCTCGTGCGCGTGGCGACGACGCTCACGGGCGGCACCTATCTCTCAGGCCGCGCGCTCGACCCCGCGCCGAAGCTGTTCGTCGGCGCTGTGGAGACGGCGGGCGGGCCGCCCTTCGAGGCGCGCCTCGAGCGCGTGCGCGCGAAGGTCGACGCCGGCGCCCAGTTCCTCCAGCTTCAGATCGGGTTCGTCCCCTCCTACCTCGAGGGCTTCATGGAGGCGGCGGGCGACCTGCGCGAGCGCGTGGCGATGATGCCGTCGATCTCGATCCTGCGCTCGGCCCGCGCGCTCCACTTCCTCGACGAGAAGGTGCCCGGCGTGGAGGTGCCGCCCGAGGTGCTCGCGCGCGTAGAGAACTCGGACGACCAGGAGCAGGAGTGCTTCGAGCTGGCCTGCGAGCTGGCGGCGCACGCCGTGTCGGTGGAGGGCGTCGCCGGCCTGCACCTCATCTCGTTCCGGCACGACGACTCGATCGCTGAGCTCTGCCGCCGGCTCGGGATCGCGCCGGCGGGCGAGCGCTAGACGGCGCGCAGCTCAGCCGCGGCCGTGCGGGGCGTCGAAGTCCGCGTCCGGCTGCACCGCGACGAAGCCGTTCGGGTTGATCGACGGGTGCGTCTTGTAGTAGTGCGCGCGGATCTGGTCGAGCTTCACCGTGTCGGCGATCCCGTACGACTGGTACAGGTCGCGGAAGTACGGCCAGAGGTTCTCGTAGTCCACGAGCCGCCGCTTGCTGCACTTGAAGTGGATGTAGTAGACGGCGTCGAAGCGCGCGAGCGTGGTGAACAGGCGCCAGTCGGTCTCCACCGGGCGCTCGCCGAACAGGTAGCGGGTGTCGGCGAGCCGCGCGTCGAGCCCGTCGAGCGTCTCGAACATGCCGTGCACCTCGCGCTCGTAGATCGCCTGGCTGGTGGTGAAGCCCGCCTTGTAGACCCCGTTGTTCACGTTGTCGTAGATGACGTCGTTGAGCTCGTCGATCTCGTCGCGGATGCCGTCCGGGTAGAGGTCGTACTCGTCGCTCGCGAACTCGCCGAAGCTCTGGTCGAGCATCCGCAGCACCTCGCCGGACTCGTTGTTCACGATCCGGCCCGACTCCTTGTCCCACAGCACGGGCACGCTCACGCGCCCCCCGTAGCCCGGGTCGGTGCGCTCGTACGCCTCGCTCAGGAACTCGAAGCCGTTGATCTCGTCGCTGAATGTGCCGCCGGTGAACGCCCAGCCGCGGGCATCGCGCACCGGGTGGACGTAACTCATCCCGATGGTGTCCTCGAGCCCCTTCAGCCGCCGCCCGATGATCGTGCGGTGCGCCCACGGGCAGGCCCACGACACGTACAGGTGGTAGCGGCCCGCCTCGGCGGGGAAGTCTGCCGAGCCGATCTGATCGCGGAAGACGCTGTCCTGGCGCCGGAACGCGCCGTCCTCGAACGTCTCCTCCCGGAACTGAGCCTGCGCTGAGCTCACGGTTTTTGAGGTTACCCAGGTGGTTGCGTGCTCAAGCGAGCATGATGCCCTGCACCTGCGTCATGTAGAGCAGGATCGCCGGCGCCTGCCAGCTGCCGAGCGTCGAGCCGGGCGCGAGGCACTCGACCTCGGCGTCGCGCAGCACGATCGGCGCGAGGTTGGCGAGCGCCTTCGCGTCGTCCCCCACCGGCGACAGGAGCGTGCCGCGCACGCGGTACGGCCCGGTGTAGATGTCCGCCGCCAACTCGTCCTTGCCGGCGTTGCCCCACTCGCGCACCTTCTCGATGCCTGCCTCGTCCCGGCCGATGAAGCCGATCACGCCACGCATCGTCTCGCCGACCGCCCACGTGGTCCCGCGCGGCGCGGGTGCGGCGGAGCCGCTCGCGGAGCGCATCGTCACGTCCGTCAGATAGATGAAGCGGATGAAGTTCTGGCCCGAGAAGTCGGCCGTGCCCTCCACCAGGTAGTCGAGCGTGAGCACCTGCACCTGGATGGGCGGCGAGTCCTTCTTCGAGCCGAACGGAGACATGACCGCGCGATCCTAACCGCGCCGCTTAGGTCAATATGCGCGGTCGCGATGGCTGACGACACGCGGACAGCGGTGGTCACGGGCGCCGGCTCCGGCATCGGCCGTGCGGTGGCCACCGGACTCCTCGATGCCGGCTACGCCGTGGCGCTCGCGGGACGGCGGGAGGAGACGCTGCGCGAGACCGCGGGCGACGCCGAGGGCGCGCTCGTGGTTCCCGCCGACGTGACCGACGCGGAGTCGGTGCGCGCGCTGTTCGAGCGGGTGCGCTCGGAGTTCGGCCGTCTCGACCTCCTCTTCAATAACGCCGGCCTGTTCGGCACGCCGGCGCCGTTCGAGGACTACTCGCTCGAGAACTGGAAGAACGTGGTGGACACGAACCTCACCGGCTGCTTCATCTGCGCGCAGGAGGCGTTCCGTGCGATGAAGGAGCAGGACCCGCAGGGCGGGCGGATCATCAACAACGGCTCCATCTCCGCGCACGTGCCGCGGCCGTACGCCGCCGCCTACACCGCCACGAAGCACGCGATCACCGGGCTGACGAGGGCGATCTCGCTCGAGGGCCGCCGCTGCGAAGTCGCCTGCGGGCAGATCGACATCGGCAACGCGGCCACCGACATGACCGACAGCTTCCAGCGGGGCGTGCCCCAGGCCGATGGCAGCGTCGCGCCCGAGCCCGTGATGGACGTCCAGGCGGTTGTGGACGGCGTGCTCTACATGGCGGGCCTGCCGCTCGACGCCAACGTCGAGTTCCTCACGGTGATGGCCACGAAGATGCCCTTCATCGGCCGCGGCTGAGCGGCCGTTTGACCGCTGGCGCGGGCAGAGCTACCTTCGCTCTCGCTCGTGAGCCTCACCTACAACGGCTTCGTCGCGGTCGCCGTGATCGCCTTCGCGGCGCCCCTCCTGCGTGAACTGGTCCCCGCGCTCGTGGTGCCCGCCGTGGTGCTCGAGCTGCTGGCCGGCGTGATCCTCGGCCCGCACGGCCTCGACCTCGTCTCGATCGACACGCCCACCACCGTGTTCGCACAGATCGGGCTCGCGTTCTTGCTCTTCCTCGCCGGGCTCGAGGTGCGCCTCGACAAGATCGAGCCGCGGGTGGCCAAGCTCGCGGGCGCCGCGTTCGTCACCTCGTTCGTGATCGCGCTGGTGGCGTCGTATCTGCTGCACCTCACCGGGCTCGTGCGCACGCCGCTGCTCGTGGCGATCACGTTCGTCGCCACCTCGCTCGGCATCGTCCTCGTGCCGCTCAAGGACGGCCGTCAGCTCGGCACTCACTACGGCAAACTCGTGATCGCGACGGCGTCGCTCGCGGAGCTCGGCTCGATCGTGCTGCTGTCCTTCTTCTTTTCCGCCAAGCGGCCGGGGTTCAGCACGGAACTCCTGCATATCGGGGCTTTTGCGATCTTCGCGCTGGCGCTCTACCTGGTGCTCACGCACGGCCGCGCCGGCCGGGTGTGGCGGGCCATCGACCGCCTCGCCGACAGCACCTCCCAGCTACGCGTGCGAGCCGACTTCGCGCTCGTGGGCGTGGCGGTCCTGGCCGCCGTCAAGCTCGGCCTCGAGGCGATCCTCGCCGCCTTCACGCTCGGCATGATCCGCGGCCTCGCCGACCGCGACCGTGCCATCAACCAGGAGAAGGTGGACGCGATCGCGTTCGGCATCTTCGTCCCGTTCTTCTTCATCACGAGCGGGCTGCGGTTCGACGTTGGCGCGCTCTTCGCCAGCCCGTCGAGCGCGGTCCGGCTGCCGCTCTTCCTCTGTGTCCTCGCGCTCGTGCACATGGTCCCGGCGCTCTTCTTCAGGCGCGAGCTCGGCGCCCGCGGCGCGCTCGCGGCGGGCTTGATGCTCTCCACTTCACTCAGCTTCGTCGTGGTGGCCACCGGCATCGGCACGGAGCTCGACCTCATGAGCAGCGCCACGTCGGCGGCGCTGGTGGGCGCCGGGCTCCTGTCCGTCGTGCTGTTCCCGGCGATGTCGATGGCGCTCGCTCGGGGCGAGCCCGCCGGCCGCGCCGCTGCACTCGCGGAGCCATGACCGACGCAGGTTCGTTAGGTTTTCCCGGCTCGCCAGAAAGGACCTAAATTGCCACCCGCAGACCGCTTCGTCGACGCCCTCAACAAGCAGATCACCAACGAGTTCGCCGCCTCGCAGCAGTACGTCGCGATCGCGATCTACTACGAGTCGCATACCCTCCCCCAGCTCTCGCAGTTCTTCTACCACCAGGCGGTGGAGGAGCGGAACCACGCGATGATGATGTGCCAGTACCTGCTCGACACGAGCGCGCAGGTGAACATCGAGGGCGTGCCCGCCCCGAAGAACGAGTTCGGCAACTTCATCGAGCCGATCCAGCTCGCGCTCGAGCAGGAGCGGAGCGTGAGCGGGCAGATCAGCAACGTGTTCTCCCTCGCGCGCGAGGAGCAGGACTTCCTCAGCGAGCAGTTCATGCAGTGGTTCCTCAAAGAGCAGGTCGAGGAGGAGGCCACGATGAGCGACCTGCTCGAGGTGGCCGAGCGCGTGAAGAACGACCCGATGACGCTCGAGGAGTACATCGCGCGCGAGCATCCGGGCGGCGAGGAAGCCGACCCGACGGCGCCTGCCGCCGCAGGTGGCGCGACGACGCTCCAATAGCGCGCTTGGCGTGACCAACATCACGCGGTCGGCGGGGTGTGCCCGGCTACCGTCGGACTTCACATAGCTGACCGCACGGGAGGGCGGACTCGCACACCCCCTTCAGGAGGTTTCCTTCCGATGAGCACGACCGATACCCCTGTGGACGAGATGTCCCAGGCGCAGGTACTTCCGCAACTCGACGCGAGCTCCCTGGTGGACGGCGCCGAGCTCGAGGCGGCCGTCAAGGAGATGTACCGCCACGTCGCCCGCGAGGACGAGACCCAGCTCCACTTCGAGGTGGGCCGCGACCTGGCCGAGCACCTCGGCTATCCGCCCGAGCTGCTGGACGCGATCCCCGCCGAGGCCGTGGCTTCGTTCGCCGGCGTCGGCTATCACCTCGACCTCGCCGATCTCAAGCCGGGCCAGTCGGTGCTCGACCTCGGCTCGGGCTCCGGCACCGACATCTTCGGCTCGGCCGTCCAGGTCGGCCTCTCCGGGCGCGTCGTGGGCGTGGACTTCACCGACGAGCAGCTCCGCAAGGCCGCGCGGCTTCGCAACGACAACGGCTTCTCCCAGATCGAGCTGGTCGAGTCCGCGATCGAGGATCTCCCCTTCCCGGACGAGGACTTCGACGCCGTGATCTCCAACGGCGTGATCAACCTGTCGCTGCTCAAGGGCCGCGTGTTCGCCGAGGCGGCGCGCGTTCTTCGCCCGGGCGGCAAGCTGGCGATCACGGACATCGTGAGCGGCCGCGCGCTCCGCGAGCGCACCCGCCGCAACGTCGATCTGTGGGCAGCCTGCGTCGCGGGCGCGATTCCCCAGGGCAACTACCTCCAGGCGATCGAGGCGAATGGCATGGAGGTGAAGCAGGTGCGCAAGAACGACTACCGCTTCATCTCGGAGCGGGCGCTCGACGCCTGCGCGACGTACGAGGTGCAGAGCATCTCGCTGCTCGCCGTCAAGAGCTGAGCAGCACGTCAAAATAGGGGGCATGCCCGACGCGGACATGCCCCCGCCAGTCGCCCGCGCGATCGACGCGGTCAACGCCGGGGACACGGACGCGTTCCTCGGCGGGTTCGCCGATGACGGCTTGATCGACGACAACGGCCGGACGTTCACCGGACATGACGCGATGCGCGGTTGGAGCGACCGTGAGCTGATCGGGGCGCGGACGCGCTTCGACGTCACCGGGGGTGAGGACGTCGACGGCGGGTACGCGGTCGACATCCAGGTGACCTCTGACGGCTTCAACGGCTACAGCCGCTTCGTGTTCTCCGTCGGTGAGGACGGACTGCTGCGTTCGATGACGATCGCCGCGTGACCGCAAGCATCCGAGAGTCGCTCCGCCGCGACGCCGGGGCCGAGCAGCACACGACGACGCTCGAGCTCTTCTACGACCTCGTCTTCGTCTTCGCGGTCACGCAGGTCTCGCACCTGCTGCTGGGCAACTTGACCTGGAAGGGCGCCGCGCAGGCGGCGCTCGTCCTGCTCGTGGTCTGGTGGTCGTGGAACTACACGACCTGGGTCACGAACGAGCTCGACCCCGAGTCGATCATCGTACGGCTGCTCCTGATCGCACTGATGCTCGCCACGCTGTTGATGGCGATCGCGATCCCGCACGCGTTCGGGGAGGACGCGCTGCTGTTCGTGTCCTGTTACGTGGCGATCCAGGTGGGGCGGCACATGTTCCTGACCTACGTCGCCGCCGAGCACGGCACGATCGAGCGCCAGCGCGCGGCGCGGATCCTCGCGTGGTTCGTCGCGGCCGGGGTGCTGTGGATCGCGGGCGGGATAGTCGACGGCACGGCGCGCACCGTCCTGTGGCTTACGGCGCTCGCGCTCGACTACGGCGCCCCGCTCGTCACCTACCGGATCCCCGGGCGGCCACTGATCAGCCCCGACGCGTGGGAGGTCGGTACCGGCCACTTCGCCGAGCGCTTCCAGCTATTCATCATCATCGCGCTCGGCGAGACGATCGTGATCACGGGCGCCACGACGTCGGAACTCGACCTGACCGCGGCGGTCCTCGTGGCGTTCGGCTTCGCGTTCCTGTCCACGGCGGCGTTGTGGTGGCTCTACTTCAACCTCGTCGCCACCATCGCGGAGCGACGGCTGGCGCAGGCCACCAACCGCACGCTGATGGCGCGCGACGCCTACACGTACCTGCACGTCGTGATCGTGGCGGGCATCCTCCTCGCCGCGGTGGGCGACGAGATCGTGATCGCGCATCCGACGTCGGAGCTCAGCAACGCCGAGCTGGTCGTCCTTGCCTGCGGCCCGGCCCTGTATCTGCTCGCCCACGTGCTGCTGCGGCTGCGCATGACGGGCACGATCGCCGAGCGGCGCCTGATCGGAGCGTTCGCCTGCCTCGCAGTGGGTCTGATCGGGTTGGTCGTGCCGGCGCTGGTGGTGGCGGGGCTGCTCGTCGCGGTACTGGTGGCCGTGATCGTGACCGACCAGATCGCGGGCGCCCGGCGCCGGCAACGCGGCGAGTCATCGCCGCTAGAGCGGGTCGCGGCTGCGGACTAGCTGTCCCCGCTCGCCTCGCCCGCGACCCAGCGCTTGGCCTCCTCGACCTCCGCCAGCGGATACACCCGCGCCTCGCCGGGGATCATCCAGGCGAACAGCTTGGTCGCGTGAACCATCCACTCGATGTCGGTGACGATCGCTGAGCGATCCCACTCCTTGTGGTGGCGGACGCCGAGGTTGAAGCCCGTCTTGCTGTCCTCCCAGAGCGCACTCGGCTCGATCTTGTCGAGGTTCTCGATCACGTACAGGGTGCGCAGCTTGTTGCCGGAGTCGAGCGTCTTCTTCAGCTCCGGCTCGAGCACGTCCGTGTAGTCGCCCTTGACGACCTTGCCGCTGACCCGGAACCCGAGCGTGCCCTCAGGCATGTCGGTGATCAGCTCGATCATGAGCTCCAGTGTCCCACCGCCCGCAAGGCGGAGATACTGGGCAGTGCCATGTCGCGTGAGAACCTCGAGTTGGTCGGGCGGATGTTCGAGCGCTGGAACGCCGGCGACATCGAGGGCTGGCTCCTGGAAGTGCGGGACGGCAAGCTCGCCGGGGGCCGCGACTTCCTCGACCAGGAGGAAGCGCTAAGGGCCGGCTCCAAACGCGGGTCGTGACGCTCAGTCGTTGTGGTTGACGACTTCGACGTTGTGCCCGTCGGGGTCCAGGACGAACGCGCCGTAGTAGCCGGGGTGGTAGACGGCGCGCTCGCCGGGACCGCCGTTGTCCTCGTAGCCCGCGGCGAGCGCGGCGGCGTGGAACGCCTGCACGGTCGCGTCGTCCTGCGCCGGGAATGCGAGGTGAACGTGCTCTGTGAGTGGCCGCTCGTCGTTGATCAGCGAGAAGGTGAAATCCTCGCCGACCATCTGGACGCGGTCCGGCTGGTCCACGCCGAGCCGTAGCCCGGCGTGCGGGGCGATCGTCGTGTAGAAGCGCTTGGACGCGGCGGGGTCGCGCACGCGGATCCAGAGGTGGTCGACCCGGCCGTCCGGCACGGGGTCCTCGCGCTCGGTGTGCACCGCCTCCGCGCTGTTGCCGTCCGGGTCGAGCAGGAAGCCGCCGTAGTAGTCCGGGCCGTAGATCGTGCGCGGGCCCGGCGCGCCGTCATCGCGGTAACCCGCGTCGATGCCCGCCTGCCAGAAGGCGTCCACGGCCTCGCGGGACGGCGCTCGGAAGCCGACGTGCAGGCCGCGGGTCACGGGGTGCTCGCGGTCCGTCGGACCGATGGCCCAGTCCTCCCACTCGACGAGCGCGGCGTCCGCGTGACTCGGC
>DATBKS010000223.1:0-3790 GCA_036555755.1 Thermoleophilaceae bacterium | reverse complement strand
GCTGCGAAGCCGCTCCGTCACGGAGCGCGGACCCTGCGCTCGGCGGGGATCCAGCTCGGCGCCGCAGAGCGCACAGCCGGCGGCGAACTGAGACACGGGCTCGCCGCATGAGGGGCAACGGTGTGGGGTTCGCATGAGCCGACCCTAACCCGAAATGGTGAAGATCCGCTAAGGGGGCGAGAAATCGAGCGCGGCGGCTTAGGAGGGTGTGACCCGCATCAGCTCCTACCCCTGGCTCGAGCTCGAGACCGGCATCCGCATGCACCTCGCCCACACCTGGCGGGCGCGGCTGCTCGGTCTCGCGGGCATGCCCTGGCTCGATCCCGACGAGGCGCTCGTGATCCCGCACTGCACATCGGTGCACACCTTCGGGATGCGGTTCCCGATCGACGTGGTGTTCGTCGACCGCGACTGGCTGCCGATCTACATCGAGTACGACGTCGGCCCGAACCGCGTGCTGCGCAGCCGCTTCGCGCGCTCGGTGATCGAGGTGGCCGCGGGCGAGGCGGGGCGCCTAGCCGACGGGCTCAGGATCCAACGAGTTCTCGAAGACGGAATGTCAGCGCGGACAGCGCCAGCTCCTCCGTCACGTTGAGCTGGAACGCCCTGCGCGTGTCCTCGCATTCCTCGGCGGCCTCGCGCAGGCGCACCGGGTCGCGTCCCTCGGCGGAGGGCGCGAGGTCGGCGATGCGGTCGGTGCCGAGCACCGCGGCGTCGGCGCCGGACGCAACCGCCACGAGGTCGCGGAAGGCGATCGCGGCCAGCTCGAGCCCCAGCTCGAGCACCTCGGTACGGGCGCGGCGGCCGTCGCGTTTGGCGGTCTCGTCGAACTCGCGCTCCATCGCGGTCCGCTCGCGACCGCGCGGCTCCTGCTCGAGGCGCTCGCGCTTGCGCTCCTCCACGCTCGCCTCGGCCGCCTCGCGGCGCTCCTCGGCGCGCTGAAGCAGGCCGCGCCACGGCTCCTCCATGTGGATCGCCCCGAGCGCGTCGAGCACCAGCCGCTCCACCTCGCCGCGCAGCGCCATGCCCTCGTCGGAGGCGAGGAAGCGCGCCCGCGCGGCGTTGCCGAGCGCCAGGCGGCCAGACGCGGCAGCGCGCTCGGACTCGACGCCGTCCTCCTCGAGCATCGCCGCGATGCGCTCGGCCGGCAGCGGATCGAAGCGCACAAGCTGGCAGCGCGACACCACCGTCTCGAGCACGCGGCCGAGCTGGTCGGTGAGCAGGATCAGGTGGACGAACGAGGGCGGCTCCTCGAGCGTCTTCAGCAGGCGGTTGGCCACCTCGTCGTTCATCGTGTCGACGCGCTCGAGCACGAACACGCGCCTGCGCGACTCGAACGGCGTGCGCCCGGCGGCGGCCACCACCGGCCCATCGACGTCGCTCACCCGCATCACGTGGGCGCCCGTGGGACGGACCCAGGTGAGGTCGGGATGCGTGCCGTGCAGCGCTCGCGCGCGGGCGGCGTCCGGGTCGTCCTCACCCTCGGCCAGCAGCTCGGCCGCCAGCGCCAAGGCCGCGGTGCGTTTGCCGGTGCCGGGCGGGCCATGGAAGAGGTAGGCGTGCGACGGGCTGCCCGACGCCAGCGCCGAGCCGAGCACCATCCGCGCGTGCGGGTGGTCCTCCGTGCCGGCGAGCTGGGGAGCCTCGGCCGTCATGCGCGCGCACCCGCGGCGGCGCGCGCCTGCCCCACCGCGGCGAGCACGTCGGCGTGGACCTCGTGCGAAGAACGGTCGGCGTCGACTATCTGCCAGCGGCCGGGGTCCGCCGCCGCGAGCTCGCGGTAGGCGTCGAACACCGCCCGCTGGAGCGAGTCGCCCTCGTCCTCGAAGCGGTCGAGCTGCCCCGCGCGCTCGGCGGCACGGGCAGGATCGATCGAGAGCAGGAAGGTCAGGTCGGGCATGAGCCCTCCGGTGGCGAAGCGGTTGATCTGTTCGACGTCTTCCACTCCGAGGCCACGCGCCACGCCCTGGTAGGCGAGCGAGGAGTCGAGGAAGCGGTCGGACACCACCACCCGGCCGTCTTCGAGCGCGGGGCGGATCACCTGCCTCACGAGCTCGGCCCGGGCCGCCGCGAACGCCAGCGCCTCCGCCTCAGGGCCGATGTCGAGTGCTTGGTCCTTGAGCAGGTCGCGCAGCCGCTCCCCCACCTCGGTGCCGCCCGGCTCCCGCACCGCCAGCGCCTCGTCGCCGAGCGCCTCGCAGAGCATGCGCGCCTGGGTCGTTTTGCCCGAGCGGTCGATTCCCTCGAAGGTGACGAAGAGGCCCGCCATCGCTGCCGAAACTATCAGTGGGCCTGGCGACTCAAGTTCTTGGTTCTTAGTTCTTAGTTCCTCGCCCCAACCAACAACTAAGAACTAAGAACTCGAGCCCATCGCTACGATCCGCGCCTTATGCGAGCACTAGTTACAGGCGGAGCCGGCTTCATCGGCTCGAACGTGGTGGACGCGCTGATCGAGCGCGGCGACGAGGTCACCGTCCTCGACAACCTCTCGACCGGCAAGCGCGAGAACCTCGAGAGCGCGCTCGCGGGCGGGGCGAAGCTCATCGAGGCCGACTTCCGCGACGGCGAGGCGGCGCGCGACATCGTCGAGCAGGCGCAGCCGGAGACGATCTTCCATCTCGGCGCCCAGATCGACGTCCGCAAGTCGGTGGCCGACCCGGCCTTTGACGCGACCATAAACGTGATCGGCACGATCAACATGCTCGCCGCCGCGCAGGCCGCCGGGGTCAAGCGCTTCATCAACAGCTCTACCGGCGGCGCGATCTACGGCGAGGGCCGCGTGATCCCCGCGCCCGAGACTCATCCGGAGGAGCCGGAGGCGGGCTACGGCCAGTCGAAGCTGTGCGCCGAGGGCTACTGCGGTCTATTCCGCCGGCTGCACGGACTGTCGACCGTCTCGCTTCGCTACGGCAACGTCTACGGGCCGCGCCAGGACCCGCTCGGCGAGGCAGGGGTGATCGCGATCTTCTGCGGCAAGCTCGTCGATGGCGGCCAGCCCAAGGTGTTCGGCGACGGCCTGCAGACGCGCGACTACATCTACGTAGGCGACGTCGTCGCGGCCAACCTCGCGGCGGCCGACTCGGACGCCGGCGGCGCGTTCAACATCGGGCTCGGCGTGCAGAGTACGGTGATGGACATCGTGCAGCTGCTCGGCAAGCTCGGCGGTCGCGACGACTTCCAGGCCGAGCACGCGCCCGAGCGCCACGGCGAGATCATGCACATCGCGCTCGACGCCACTCGCGCGCGCGAGGAGCTTGGCTGGGAGCCGAAGGTGCAGCTGGAAGAAGGCCTCAAGCGCACGCTCGCGTCGATGCAGGGCTGATGTCGGCAGGACTCGTGGTGGTGATCGTTCTTGCAGTCGTAATCGTCGCGGGAGCGCTCGGCCTCGCGGCGGGCGGACCCGAGCGGCGCGAGAAGGCGGCGGACCTCGCCGCCGAGTTCTGGGACTGGCTCAAGCTCGGGAAGTGAGATGAGCCTCCGCGCGGCAGTGGCGGAGTGGCGGGCGCTGCCGCTGTCGGTGGTGCGCTTCCGGAGGCGGGCCGGACGCGTGGCCCGCAGCATCGGCGACGACTTCACGCTCCTGTCCGTTACGCGCGCGGACGAGCTCGGGCACCTGATCGAGCTCGCGCGCGGGCGCCGCTTCGTTGTCGAGCTCGGCACCGGCACCGCCTGGACAACGGTGTCGCTGGCGCTCGCCGACTCGGGCCGCCGCGTGGTGAGCTTCGACCCGACCGTCTGGGACACGCGCGAGCGCTACCTCGAGCTGGCGGGCTCCGCGCGCGAGCGCATC
>DATBKS010000222.1:0-13700 GCA_036555755.1 Thermoleophilaceae bacterium | reverse complement strand
TGTGGCTCAAGTTGGAATCAAGGAGCTGCTGGAGGCCGGTGTTCACTTCGGCCACCAGACGCGCCGCTGGAACCCCAAGATGCGCCGCTTCATATTCGGCGAGCGCGGCGGGATCCACATCATCGACCTGCAGCAGACGGAGAAGCTGCTGAAGCAGGCTCAGGACTTCGCCTCCGAGGTGGCAAGCCGCGGCGGCACCGTGCTCTTCGTGGGCACGAAGAAGCAGGCCCGCGACGCCGTCAAGGATGCCGCGGAGAAGGGCGGCATGCCGTACGTGAACCAGCGCTGGCTGGGGGGTCTGCTGACCAACTTCCAGACCATCAACCGCCGCATCCGGCGGCTGCACCAGCTCACCGACTGGACCGAGGACGGCACGCTCGAGCTGCTGCCGACGCGCGAGCGCATCACCGCGATCAACGAGCGCGAGAAGCTCGACATGAACCTTGGGGGCGTGCGCGACATGCAGCGCACCCCGGACGCGGTGTTCATCGTCGACCTCAAGACCGAGGCGATCGCCGTGCGCGAGGCCGAGCGCCTGCGCATCCCGATCATCGGCCTGGTCGACACCAACGTCGATCCCGAGGGCGTGGCCTACCCGATCCCGGGCAACGACGACGCGATCCGCTCGTGCAAGGTGATCGTGGACGCGATCGGTGACGTGGTGGCCGACCGCGCCACGCAGTTCCGCGCCGAAGAGGAGGCCGCGCGGCGCGAGCGCGAGGAGCAGGAGCGGCGCGAGGCCGAGGAGCGCGCCAAGCGCGAGGCCGAGGAGGCGGCGGCGCGCGAGGCGGCTCAGCGCGAGGCCGACGAGAAGGCGCGCGCGCAGGCCCAGGCGCTCGAGGCGCAGGAGGAGCAGCAGCGCGCTCAGGAGCAGCAGCAACAGCAGCAGGCTGCGCCTGAGGGGTCGCAGGCCGCAGGGTCGGAGGTGGCAGAGGAGGCTCCTCCGGCGGCGGAGCAAGCCCAGGCCGCGCCGCCTGTCGAACAGCCCCAGGCCGCCGAGGCACCCGAGAATCCTGAGCAGGGAGTGAACCAGTGAGTACGCAAGCGATCAGCGCATCTGACGTAAAGGCCCTGCGCGACCAGACGGGCGCGGGGATGATGGACTGCAAGGCCGCCCTGACCGAGGCCGGCGGCGACATGGACAAGGCGGTCGAGATCCTGCGCGTGAAGGGCCAGGCGCAGGCGGCCAAGCGGAGCGGCCGGGCCGCCTCAGAGGGCGCGGTGGCGAGCTACATCCACGCCGGCGGCAAGATCGGCGTGCTCGTGGAAGTCAACTGCGAGACCGACTTCGTCGCACGCAACGAGGACTTCCAGGAGTTCGTGCGCGACATCGCTCTGCACATCGCAGCGGCCAATCCGCAGTTCGTGAACGAGGCGGAAGTTCCCGAGGACGTGAAGCAGGCGGAGGCCAAGATCTTCGAGGAGCAGTCGATGGACAAGCCCGACAACGTCCGGCCGAAGATCGTCGAGGGCCGGATCCGCAAGTGGCTCGAGGAGGTCGTCCTGCTCAACCAGGAGCACGTCCACGGCGAGAAGCACGACGGCAAGACCATCGAGCAGCTGCGCCAGGACATCGCCTCCAAGACGGGCGAGAACGTGGTGATACGGCGCTTCACCCGCTACGCGGTAGGCGAGGAATAGGCCGACCCGTGGAAGACGGAGGAAAGCCCGCCTTCCGCCGCATTCTCCTCAAGCTCTCCGGCGAGGCTTTGATGGGCTCGCTGGACTATGGGGCCGATCCCGAGCGCATCGCCGCGATTGCCGAGCAGGTGCACAAGGTCGCCGACCGCGGCGTGGAGGTGGCGATCGTGGTTGGCGGGGGCAACATCTACCGCGGCCTCAAGGGCGCGGCGGAGGGCATGGACCGCGCCACCGGCGACTACATGGGGATGCTCGCCACGGTGCTGAACGCCCTGGCGCTCCAGGATGCGCTGGAGAAGCGGGGCGCGCACACGCGCGTCCAGTCGGCGATCACGATCAGCGAGGTTGCCGAGCCCTACATCCGCCGCCGCGCGATGCGCCACCTCGAGAAGGGGCGGATCGTGATCTTCGCTGCGGGCACCGGCAACCCGTTCTTCACCACCGACACCGCGGCCGCCCTGCGCGCGCTCGAGATCCACGCGGAGGCGATCCTGATGGCGAAGAACAGCGTGGAGGGCGTCTACGACGCGGATCCGCGTGTGAACCCGGACGCCAACTTCATCCCGAACATCACCCACCACGAGGCGATCGAGCGCCGGCTCCAGGTGATGGACTCGACGGCGTTGTCGCTCTGCATGGACAACATGCTCCCGATCTACGTGTTCAACGTCGATGACGAGCGGAACATCGACCGGATAGTGTCCGGCGAGCGAGTGGGGACGGTGGTAGCTACATGAGCGAGCTCATTGACGAGCTTTTGGCGGACGCCGGGGAGCGGATGCAGAAGTCGGTCGAGGCCACGCGCAACGAGTTCTCGACCGTGCGCACGGGGCGCGCATCGCCCCACCTCCTCGACCGCATCGACGTCGACTACTACGGCGCCGTCACGCCGCTCCGCCAGCTCGCGAACATCTCCGCGAGCGAGGCGCGCCTTCTGACCGTCACGCCGTACGACAAGTCGTCGATCAAGTCGATCGAGAAGTCGATCATGGAGTCCGACATCGGGTTGACGCCGTCGAACGACGGCAGCGTGATCCGCCTGACCATCCCCGAGCTCACGGAGGAGCGCCGCAAGGAGCTCGTCAAGGTGGTGCACGGGATCGCCGAGGAGGGCCGGGTGGCGATCCGCAACGTGCGCCGCGACATCATGCACGACCTCCGCGAGCTCAAGAAGGAGGGCGAGGTCGGCGAGGACGAGGAGCGCCGCGCCGAGTCGGAGCTCCAGAAGCTCACCGACAAGCGGGTCGGCGAGATCGACAGCTTCCTGTCCGGCAAGGAAGAAGAGATCCTCGAGGTCTAACGCGGGCTCGCGCGCCCGCGAAGGCATGCCAGCGCGTTACGTCGCCATCATCATGGACGGCAACGGCCGCTGGGCGCAGCAGCGCGAGCTGGACGTGAACGAGGGACACCGCGAGGGCGCGCGCGCCCTGCGGCGGACGGTGGAGAACGCGGTGGATCTCGGGATCCTCGAGCTCACCGCCTACGCGTTCTCGACCGAGAACTGGACCCGTCCCACCCCGGAGGTGGAGGCGATCATGGAGCTGTTCGGGGAGATGATCCAGTCGCAGACGCCCGACCTCGACGAGGAGGGCGTGCGGATGAGGTTCGTCGGCCGGCGCGAGGGCGTCTCCCAGGAGCTGCTGGCCCAGATGGACTGGGCCGAGCGCGAGACCGCCGCCAACGACCGCATGACGCTGTTTGTGGCGTTCAACTACGGCGGGCGCGCTGAGATCCTGGATGCGGCGGAGAGGTATGCCGGTGGCGGCGAGGAAGAGTTCGCCCGCCATCTGTACGCCCCGGAGATGACCGACCCCGAGCTCCTGATCCGCACGAGCGGCGAGCGTCGCATCTCGAACTTCCTGCTGTGGCAGTGCGCGTACTCGGAGCTCGTCTTCTCCGACGCGCTGTGGCCGGACTTCTCGCGGGAGGACCTCGAGGGCGCCCTCGAGGAGTTCGACCAGCGCAAGCGGCGCTTCGGGGCGCGCTAGAGCGATGGCCTCCGAGCCGCGTCGACGGCCGCCTCAGCGCCGCCCGCAGCGGAGGCGCCGGCGGCGGGGCCGCTCGGACCTCGGCGCCCGCATCCTCGCGGCGCTGCCGGCGATCGCGTTCGTCGTGTTCATCACGGCGGAGGGCGGGGTCGTGTTCGTGGCCGGGCTGTTCCTCGTCGGCATCGTGGCGATGGCCGAGTTCTGGCAGCTGATGGCGCGCGGGCGGCCCGTGCCGCTGGCGGGCTACCTGGCGCTGGCCGCGCTGCTGATCGCCGCCTACAAGGGCGACCAGTTCCAGATGATGCTCGTGTACATGGCGTCGGTCCCGGTCGTGTTCTTCCTGGCGGTGGCCAGGCCAGAGCGGGAGAACGTGGCGTGGGGGATAGCCGCGACGCTGCTCGGGATCACCTGGATCGGGCTGGCGCTGAGCCATGCAGTACTCCTGCGCCAACTTCCGCACGGGGGCGCCCTGGTGGTCGACGTGCTGATCGGCACCTTCGTGGGCGACACCTGCGCCTACCTCGGGGGGCGTGCCTGGGGCTCACGGCCGCTGGCGCCACGCATCTCGCCCAACAAGACCGTCGAGGGCCTGATCGTGGGCATCATCGGCGGCACGCTGGCGTTCTGGGGCTTCGAGGTCGCCTACCAGAACTACACACAGGGCCTGCATGCGCTGGCAATCGGCTTTGCCGTGGCCCTCGCCGCTCCCGTGGGTGACCTGTTCGAGTCGCTGATCAAGCGCGATGTGGCTGTCAAGGACACCGGAAGGGTGTTCGGCCCCCACGGCGGCGCGCTCGACCGGCTCGACGCGGTCTTCTTCACGGCCGTGACCGGCTACTACGTCGCGCTCGCATTCTTGTAAGTGGCGCATTGGTAGTACTTGACAGGGGGCCTGCGCGCGGATCGAATACTCACGGCGCCTGACAGGTGACAGGGCGCGTGGGGTCGAGTCCTGTCACCTGTCAGGCACCAGCGACCGGTAGGCTCCCGGCAGCGATTTCGGGAGCCCTCTCTTGCTGAAGGATCTGACCGTGGTTGTGCCCGACCGTCCGGGCACGCTCGCTCACCTCGCCGAGGAGATCGGAAAGGCGGGCATCAACATCGAGGGCTTCTCGGGGGACAACCTCGAGGGCACCGCGGTGCTCCACCTACTGGTCGAGGATCACCGCTCGGTGCGCAAGATCATGGAGGACGCCGGGCTCGAGATCCGGGCGGAGCGCGACGTTCTGGTAATCGACACCGACGACCACCCGGGCGCGCTCGGTGGCGTTGCCCACAGAATCGCCGCGAGCGGCGTGAACATCGACTTCCTCTATGGCGTGCGGGGTCGGCTCGTGTTCGGCGTGGACGACTTCGAGCGGGCCGAAGCGGCCGTCCATTGAGCAGGCGGTCGTCCAGGGCGGCGTACGGCTAGCCGTATCGGCGGAGCGCTTCCGGAGGGTTAACGTCGGTCCATGGGGAGCCTGGCGCGCCGGGTGCTGGTCACGAGCGACGCTGAGCGGAAACGTCTCGAGCGTGAGCTCCACGATGGCGCGCAGCAGCGCCTGGTGGCCGCCACCACCACGCTCGGCCTCGCGCAACGGCGCCTCGCGGACGGCGAGCCGGGCGCCCAAGAGCTGGTGGACGAGGCCACCATGGAGCTGAAGCGCTGCGTGGAGGACCTGCGCGACCTCGCGCGCGACATCTATCCGGCCGTGCTGGCCGAGCGCGGTCTTGGCAGCGCGCTCCACGACCTGGTGCGCCGCGCGCCCGGCACGGTGGAGCTGACGGGGGAGTCGGAGGAGAGCCTCCCGGAGCCGGTGGCGGTGACCGCCTACCTGCTGCTCGACGAGGTGCTGGCCGGCCTCACCGACGGCGACGAGGCGCGTGTGAGCGCCCTCGCAGCGGACGGGGAGCTGGTCGTGGAGATCCACGGCGCGGGCCTCGAAGCCGAGCAGCTCGAGCGCCTCGGTGGCCGTGTGCAGGCACTTGGCGGCCGCATCGAGGTGACGGCCGAGCCGTCCGTGCGCGCCGCCATCCCGCTCGACACCTGATCGTCACAACCCGGTCACCGGTTGGTCACACCTGACTGTGCCGTGGGTGCGGGAGTCGCCATCGGCGGCAAGCACCACAGCCGCACGTGGAGGGTGAGCCACGACCTTCACGACAGCAAGCCGAAGAACATCATCTTCTTCCTCGGCGATGGCATGGGAACGCAGGAGATCACGGCGGCGCGCTACTACCAGTACGGCGCGGCCGGCCACATGAACATCGACAACCTGATCTTCACGGGCTTCGACAAGACGTGGTCCCTGAAGCCAGGTGCCGGTCCGAACGTGTCCACCGCGGAGATCACCGATGCGACACCCGCGGTGCTCGCCTCGCACATGTCGAACCGCGCCTGCCAGGGCCCGACCGACAGCGCTTCGCTCTGCGCGAGCGAGGTAAGTGCGCCACTGGCAACCGTCCGGCCAACGAGCCGAGCCTCGCGGACATGACCCGCAAGGCGATCCAGCTGCTCGACAACAAGAAGGGGTTCTTCCTCCAGGTTGAGGGCGCCTCGATCGACAAGCAGGATCACGCGGCCAACGCGTGCGGCCAGCTGGGTGAGACCGTGGCGTTCGACGACGCGATCGGAGTGGCGGAGGAGTACCAGCGCCACCGGCTTGGTCGTGGCTCTCTGGGGCTTCGGACCCGGTGCGGCGGCGGTGCTCGGCACCAACGACCACACCGACCTGTTCGACACCCTCAGGGGTGACAGCCACTAGAAGCCGCGCCTGGGACCGGCGCATTCGCGGCCCCGGCCAGGGATGGTCGGGGCCGCACCTATCCTCTGAGTCGTGCGAAGGGTGATCATCCTCGGCTCGACCGGGTCCATAGGCACGCAGGCACTGGATGTGGTCACGCGCAGCTCCGAGCTGCAGGTGGTCGGTCTGTCCGCGTCCACGAACGCCGATCAGCTGCTCGAGCAGGCGAAGAGCTTCGGCGTGAAGCGGGTCGCGCTGTCCGACGAGAGCGCGGCCGCGCGGGCGGCAGAGCTGTGGACCGGCGGGGAAGTGCTGGCCGGCGCCGAGGGCCTGATCGAGCTGATCGTCGAGACCGACTGCGACCTCGTGCTGAACGGGCTCGTGGGCTCCGCGGGGCTCGGACCCACGGTGGCCACGCTGGGCGAGGGCATCGACCTCGCGCTCGCCAACAAGGAGAGCCTCGTGGTGGGCGGCGAACTGGTGACGGCCCTGGCCGAGGCGACGAGCGCCCGCATCATCCCGGTCGACTCGGAGCACTCCGCGCTGCACCAGCTGCTCGCGTCGGAGAAGCCGGGCACGGTGGACCGGCTGATTCTCACCGCGTCCGGCGGGCCGTTCCGCGGCCGCGCGGCGGCCGAGCTCGCCGGCGTGACGATCGAAGAGGCGCTGGCGCATCCCACCTGGGCGATGGGCGGCAAGATCACGATCGACTCCGCCACGCTCATGAACAAGGGACTCGAGCTGATCGAGGCGCACCATCTTTTCGGCGTCGGCTACGAGCGCATCGACGTCGTCGTCCACCCGCAGTCGATCATCCACTCGCTGATCCAGCTGAACGACGGCGCCGCACTTGCGCACATGGGCTATCCGGACATGCGCGTGCCGATCTCGTACGCGCTGCACTGGCCGGAGCGCGCCGACGTCCCAGTCAAGCCGCTCGACCTGCCCGAGCTCGGCCAGCTCACGTTCGAGGAGCCGGACCTCGAGGCGTTCCCGTGCCTGCGGCTCGCGCGCGAGGCGGCCGTTGCCGGCGGCACCGCTCCCTGTGTCCTCAACGCCGCAAACGAGGTGGCGGTGGGCGCGTTCCTCGACGGCGAGCTGTCATTCACCGGCATCGCCGAGGTGATCGAGCGTGCGCTGGCGGACCTTCCCGCCGAGCCTGTGCGCCACTTCAGCGATCTGTACAGAGCGGACGCCGCCGCGCGCGCCCGTGCCGATGAGTTGATTCAAGAAGGGGTGGCGGCGTGAGCTGGGCCATCATCTTCCTCGGCTTCATCTTCCTGATCATCTTCCACGAGCTCGGGCACTTCACCGCGGCCAAGGCGGTGGGCATGCGCGTCGAGCGTTTCGCGCTCTTCTTTCCGCCACTGCTCGTGAAGAAGAAGATCGGCGAGACCGAGTACGGCATTGGGGCGGTGCCGCTGGGCGGCTACGTGAAGATCAGCGGCATGAGCCCGGCGGAGGACCTGCCGGACGAGGTGCGCACCCGGGCCTACTACTCGCAGCCGGTGTGGAAGCGCATCGTGGTGATCGCCGCCGGCCCGTTCGTGAACCTCGTGATCGCATTCGTCGTGCTGCTCATCTTCTGGGGCATGGTCGGCCAGCCGGTGAACAACACCAAGGTCGGCGCGCTGCAGCCCGGCTTCCCGGCGCAGGGAGTGCTCCAGAAGGGCGACCAGATCATCTCCGTCGACGGCGTCAAGGGCCCGCCGACGACCCTGTCCAAGGAGATCTCCTCGCACAAGTGCGCCGTCCAGCCTCCGACGAAGGGCTGCCTCGCCAAGGACCCGGTGCGCCTGCTCGTGAAGCGGGACGGCAAGACCGTCGCGCTAACGGTCACGCCCAAGTACGACCCGGCGCTGAAGCGGATGCTCGTCGGCTTCAGCTACGGGATCGACCACCAGACCGTGCCGTTCGGCACCGCAGTGAAGGACAGCGCGACCGACTTCTGGGAGGTGACGAAGCAGACCGCCAGCCTCCCCGCGCGCATCGTCAACTCGCAGGAGCGCAAGCAGATCAGCGGCGTGGTGGGGGTGAGCGACGTCGCGCACGAGACCATCACGACGGAGCCCGCGCTGGCCGTCCGGCTGCTCGCGCTCGTGTCGCTCTCGCTGGCGATCGTCAACCTCTTCCCGTTCCTGCCGCTCGACGGCGGGCACATCTTCTGGGCCGTGGTCGAGCTGTTCAGGCGCCGCCCCGTCTCCTACAGCGTGATGGAGCGCGCGGGCGTGGTTGGGTTCATGCTGGTGATCGCGTTGTTCTTCATCGGCCTCACCAACGACCTGGGCCGGATCAACGGCGGCGGGTTCTGACCTGCGATATTGCGCCTAGCCAACGAGGAGGAGAGGGATGGCGACAACCGAGGCGACGACCTCTGATCGACCTGTGGGGCTCGAGGCCTCGACGCTGTGCGAGGCCTTCCAGCTCACGGCCGCAGCGCACCCGGACCGCGTGGCCCTGCGCTTGAAGGGCGGCGAGCTCGAGCTCACGTGGGGCGAATACGCGGACAAGGTGAGGAAGCTGGCGGCGGGCTTCGCCGCGCTCGGGCTCGGCCGCGAGCAGACGCTCGGCGTGATGCTCACCAACCGGCCCGAATTCCACTTCGCCGACACCGCGGCGATGCACCTCGGAGCCACGCCGTTCTCCGTCTACAACACGTACTCGGCGGAGCAGATCGAGTACCTGGTGGGCGACGCCGCGTGCCCGATCATCGTCACAGAGCAGGCCTTCCTCGAGCGCCTGCTGCAGGTGAAGAAGGCAGCCGACTCGGTGCAGCACATCGTGGTGGTCGACGGCGAGGCGCCGGAGGGCGTGCTCACGCTCGACGAGGTGATGGAGCGCGGGGAGGAGGGCTTCGACTTCGATGCCTCCTGGCGCGCGGTCAACCCCGAGGACATCCTCACGCTGATCTACACGTCGGGCACCACCGGCCCGCCGAAGGGCGTCCAGCTGACGCACGACAACCTGATCCAGGCCGTGCGCTCGTTCGACCAGATCATCGCCTTCCCCAACGACGGCCGCGTCGTGTCCTACCTGCCGATGGCGCACATCGCGGAGCGCAACTGCTCGCACTACCTGCCGCTGATGCTCGGCTTCACCGTCACCTGCTGCCCCAACCCGCGCGAGGTGATCGGCTACCTGCCCGAGGTGCGGCCCACCTGGTTCTTCGCCGTGCCGCGCATCTGGGAGAAGCTCAAGGCCGCGATGGAGGCCGGTATCGAGGCGGAGCAGGACGCGGAGCGCAAGCAGGCGACGCAGTGGGCGCTCGACGTCGGCCTGCGCAAGGTCCGTGCGGAGCAGGCCGGGGAGGAGGTGTCCGAGGAGCTCGAGGCCGAATACGCGAAGGCGGACGAGCAGGTGCTCTCGAAGATCCGTTCGATGCTCGGGCTCGACGAGCTCGAGTCGCTCAACGTGGGCGCGGCCCCGACGCCGCGCGAGGTGATCGAGTTCTTCCACGCGCTCGGCCTGCCGCTCGCCGAGCTGTGGGGCATGTCCGAGACCACCGGCGCCGGCGCGTGCAACCCGCCGGACAAGGTGAAGATCGGCACGGTCGGCACGCCGGCGCCCGGCATCGAGATCAAGCTCGCCGAGGACGGCGAGGTGCTGATCCGCGGGCCGGTCGTGATGCCCGGCTACCGCAATGCGCCGGAAAAGACCGCCGAGGCGATCGACTCCGAGGGCTTCCTCCACACGGGCGACATCGGCGAGTTCGACGACGACGGCTATCTGAAGCTGATCGACCGCAAGAAGGAGCTGATCATCAACGCGGGCGGCAAGAACATGTCGCCGGCGAACATCGAGGCCAAGGTGAAGGCCGCGCACCCGCTGATCGGCCAGGCGATCGCTATCGGCGACGGCAAGCCGTACAACGTTGCCCTGATCACCCTCGATCCGGACGTCGCGCCCGCGTTCGCGGGCCAGCAGGGCATCGAGGACACGTCTTTCGAGAACCTCGCCACCCAGCAGGCCGTGCTCGACGAGGTGCAGAAGGGCGTGGACGCCGCCAACGAGTCGCTCGCCCGCGTGGAGCAGATCAAGAAGTTCAGGCTGCTCCCGCTCGACTGGGAGCCGGGCGGCGACGAGCTGACGCCGACGATGAAGCTCAAGCGCAAGCCGATCGCGGAGAAGTACGCGGCCGAGATCGAAGAGCTGTACGCCTCGTAAGGGTTCTGACTGACGCTCTAAAGGGTTAAGCCGCGCCACCGATCCAGGTGGCGTGAGTGGTGCACGCCTGTTCCGGAAACTGGCGCTGCTCGTTCCGGTTCTGCTCGTCCTGACGGTCCCCGCCGGCGCTCAGGCCAAGGCACCGCACGTGGGCGCTGCCGCCAGGCACGTGCAGGCGATCGCGGACCACACGGAGGCCGCGCAGAAGCTGCGCACCGAGCATCCGGGCCTGCGCGCCCGCACTCCGTACTGGGGCGGCGAGCATTGGTTCGTCGACTATCCCTTGAACGGTCGCACCCAGCTCGAGGTGGAAATCGATCACGGCTACCACGTGGTCCACATCTGGAGCGGGCTCAAGGCGCGCGCGTCCTTCACGCGAGGTGGCTTTGGGGACGGCTTCAACTCGCCGTGGGTATGGCTGACGTTCAGCCTGCTCTTCGTTGCGCCCTTCATCGACCCGCGCCGCCCGTTCCGGCTGCTGCACCTCGACCTGCTGGTGCTGCTCTCGTTCATCGGCTCGTACCTCTTGCTCATCCACGGCGGGGTGGAGGAGTCGATCCTGCTCTTCTACCCGCCGCTCATCTACCTGCTCGGGCGCATGCTCTGGACCGGCCTCAGGCCGCGGCGCCCGCGCGGCAGGCTCGTGCCCCATGCGCCCATGCGGCTGCTCGTGGTCGGACTTGTCCTGCTCGCCGGCGCCCGCGTCGCGCTGAACGTCACGACCCCCAGGACCTTCGACATCTCCTACTCCTCCGTCGTGGGCGCCGACCGCGTGGAGCACAAGGAGCAGCTCTACGTCGACGACAGCGGCCACCTCGACACCTACGGGCCGCTGATGTACATCGCCTACGTCCCGTTCGAGCTGGTGTTCCCCTGGCACGGCAACTGGGACGGGCTGCCCGCCGCCCACGCGGCGGCGATCGTCTTCGATGTCCTCACGCTGATCGGACTGGTGCTGCTCGGGCGGCGGCTCCGGGCTGGTCCCGAGGGCCGCCGGCTCGGTGTCGCGCTCGCGTGGGCCTGGGCGGCGTTCCCGTTCACGCTGTTCGGCCTGATGGAGAGCACCAACGACGGCTTCGTCGCGATGCTGCTCGTCTACCTGCTGGTCGTGTTCTTCTCGCCGGCAGGCCGCGGCGCGCTGCTCGGCGCGGCGGCTGCCGCAAAGTTCTTCCCCGGCGCGCTGATCACGGTCGTGGCGGCCGGGGCGGGCAAGCTCGACCGCAGGCGCTTCGCCATCTCCGCGGCGGTATGCGCAGCGGTCTTCGGCTTCGCCATCCGGGCCTACCTGCCGGACGGCGGCCTGCGCGAGGTGTGGAACTGCACGCTCGGCTACCAGCTGTCGCGCGAGCCCGACTTCTCGCTTTGGGCGGTCTACACCGGCATCGGCTGGACGAAGACCGTCGCCGAGGTGCTCGGTGTCGGCTTGGCGCTGCTGCTGGCGGTGTATCCGAGGCGGCGCTCGCTCGTGCAGGCGGGCGCGCTCGCCGCGGCGGTCACGATCGCCTTCCAGCTGCCCACCGGGCACTGGTGGTTCTTCTACATCGTGTGGTTCGCGCCGCTAGTGCTCGTGGCGCTGTTCGGCGGCTACCTGGGCGAGGAGCCCTCGCTAGATGCCGGCCGCCTCGACGAGGAGATCCACCTGCTCCGGGTCGCTCGAGCACGGAAAGAAGACGAGCTCGTCAGCGCCTGACTGATCGAACGCGGCCGCGTATTGCTTGACCGTGTCCGCGTCCTTTGCGGCGCTGCCCGCGATCATCCCGGCGAGGTCCTCGCCCAAGAAGGCGTAGTAGTCGCGCAGGTAGGCATCGGCGTTGCGCTCGGAGTCCGCCCCCAGCGAGTAATAGGAGAGAGCCATCTTGCGCGGCTCGCCCGAGCGGCCGGCCTGCTGCCAGGCGGCGTTCAGCTTCTCCACGCCGCCGCGGAACTGGTCGGGGGTGCCGCCGCCCATGATCCAGCCGTCGCCGTGCTCGGCCGCCCGCCGGAAGCTCGCGTCCACGCTGCCGCCGAGGATGATGCCGGGGCGCTGGTCAAGGTTCGGGCCCACCGGGCCGGCGAGCCCCTTCTCCTCGCCGTTCCAGATGCGCGTCATCTCGTCGAGCTGGCGGTCGAACACCTTGCCGCGCGTGCTCAGGTCGGCACCGCTTACGTCGAAGTCGTCCTCGCGGCCGCCGATGCCCATGCCGAGCACGAGCCGCCCGCCGGAGAGGTGGTGCAGGGTGGCGGCCT
Source organism: Thermoleophilaceae bacterium (assembly GCA_036555755.1). GTDB lineage: Bacteria > Actinomycetota > Thermoleophilia > Solirubrobacterales > Thermoleophilaceae > JAICJR01. Next base: position 955 of record DATBKS010000222.1, on the reverse strand, counting down.
GCTTGGCGAAGAGGGCGGTGTTGAGTCGCAGCGGCATCAGCAGCACGCTGGTGAGCAGCTTGATGCGCTCGGTCACCGCTGCGGCAGCGGCGAGTGCCACTAGCGGCTCGTAGTTGCCGTACACGATGCGGTCGATCGTGCCAAGGCTCGCGAGCGTCGTCTTGTCGGCGCGCTGCGCCCACTCCGTCAGTTCCTCGCCGGTAACTCCGGGCACGGTCGCCGGCAGTCCAATTCCGATCTCCATGAGGGGCTCCTTGGGGTTCGACTCGTAAGCTGGCGCGTGGTGCTGCTCGAAGAGTTGCCAGCGTGGGCACATACGATGCTAGAAAGCGCGCGCGTTGGGCATCTCGGACTGCTCGACGATCGCGAGCGGCCGCGGGTCCAGCCGGTGACGTTCGCGCTCTGCGGCGGCGCGCTGTACAGCGCGGTCGACCAGAAGCCCAAGCGCCCGGGCGAGCCCGCGCGTGTGCGCTACCTGCGCCGGCGTCCGGAGGCCGCGCTCACGGTGGACGTCTACGACGACGACTGGTCGCGGCTTGGCTGGGTGCAGGTGCTGGGCCGAGTCGAGCTGCTCGACCCTTCGGATGACGCCGACGCGATGGCCGCCCTCGCCGCCAAATACGAGCAGTACCGGGCGGATCCGCCGCCCGGCCCGCTGCTCAAGCTCGTGCCGGAGCGGACGCTCCACTGGCGCGCCGCTCACTAGCATCGCTGGCCGTGCGCAGGCTCGTGATCATGGTGGCGGCGATCGTCCTCGTGGACACGATGTTCTACGCGGCAATCGCCCCGCTGCTCCCGTACTACTCGCACAAGTTCGACCTCTCAAAGTCCGCCGCAGGAATCCTGGCCGGGGCCTACGCGGCTGGAACGCTGGTCGGATCGATCCCCGGTGGCTGGCTCACCGCACGGCTCGGCGTGCGCCGGACAGTGATCTACGGGCTCTCGTTGATGATCC
>DATBKS010000221.1:0-36538 GCA_036555755.1 Thermoleophilaceae bacterium | reverse complement strand
ATCCTCCCGACCCCCTCACGAATCGTGTCCGAGTCGGAGATCGAGAAGTTGAGCCGCATCGAGTTGCGGCCACGGCCGTCGAGATAGGCCTGTTCGCCGGGAACGAACGCCACGTTGTCGCGCAGGCAGCGCGCCAGCAGGTCCGTCGTGTCGATGAAGTCGGGCAGCGTGGCCCAGATGAAGAGCCCGCCGCCGGGCCGCGTCCACTCGGCCTGGGGCGGGAAGTGCTCGGCGAGCGCCTCGAGCATCGTGTCGCGCCGCTCGCGGTAGATCCCGGTGAGCGACTCGACGTAGTCGCGCCAGCGCACCTCGCTGAAGTACGCCTGCACCATCAGCTGCGACAGCGTGGAGCTGCACAGGTCCGCGCCCGCCTTGCCCTGGTTGATCTTGTCGAGCACCGGCGGCGGCGCCACCACCCAGCCGAGGCGAATGCCGGGCGAGAGGATCTTCGAGAAAGTGCCGAGGTACATCACGAACACGCCGCCGTCGAGCGAGTGCAGCGAAGGCACGGGCTCGCCCTCGTAGCGCAGCAGGCTGTACGGGTTGTCCTCGAGCACGAGCAGCTCGCGCTCGTGCGCGATCTCGACGAGCCGCATGCGGCGCTCGAGCGACATCGTCACGCCAGCCGGGTTCTGGAAGTTGGGAATCGTGTAGATGAACTTGGGCTTGCGGTTCTCGCGGTCGAGCCGGGCGAGCGCCTCCTCGAGCAGGTCGATGCGCATGCCGTCCGCGTCCATCTCGATCTGCACCACGTCGGCCTGGTAGGAGGAGAACGTCGGCACCGCGCCCGGGTAGGTGGGCGCCTCGGCCACCACCACGTCGCCGGGATCGATCAGCGTCTTCGTCACGAGGTCGATGCCCTGCTGGCCGCCGGTCGTGATCACCATGTCCTCGATGTCCACCGGCGTGCCGTCGGCGTGCATCACCTCGGCGATGCACTCCTTCGTCTCGACGAGACCCTCGGTGGGCCCGTACTGCAGCGCCTTGGCGCACGACTCGTGGGCGATCCGGTTCGCCACCGCCGCGAACGTGTCGGGCGGGAAGGTGCTCGTGTCCGGCAGGCCGCCGGCAAACGAGATCACCTCGGGGCGGGCGGTGATCGCCATCAGGTCGCGCATCGCCGACGACTTCATGACCCTCGTCCGGGTGGCGAACAGGCCGGCGTAGCGCTCTAGATCGCGCGAGGTGGAGCGCCTCGGCTCCATGTGCGGACGTTCGCCACCGAGTCCTCGGCCCCTCCCCGCGCCGTCGCGTGGGTGGTCCTCTATCGTCATGGCCGCTTCACCGGAGCGTACCGACCATGAGCCTCATCTTCGACATCGGGCAAGGCGCTGGGCTTGCCGGCTCGAGCGGCATCCGCCCGTTTCTGCCGCCGCTGCTCGCGGGCGCGCTCGCGCGAGGCGACGTGGGCCTCGACTTCAGCGGAACCGACTATTCGTTCCTTGAGAGCCCGTGGTGGCTGGCACTCCTGTTCGCCCTCGCGGTGGCCTCCTACCTGGTCGAGCGGAGGCGCCCGAACGTCGTGATGTCCCGGCAGGCGGAGCTCGTGCTCGGCGGGCTCGGGATCGTCTTTGGCGCGCTGCTATTCGCGGGCTCGCTGGCGGACACCGGCCACACGAGCTGGCCGGGCCTCATCGGCGGCGCCGCCTGCGCGCTGCTCGGCTTCGCCGCCGTCGCGGGGCTGCTGCGCCGTACCCGCCGCCGGCTCGACGCCTCGGCCGCCTCCTTCCTCACCGCTTACGCGGACCTGATCTCGCTCGCCCTCGCCGGCCTCGCGATCCTCTTCCCGCCGATCTCCTTCGTCGCCCTCGCGGGCTTCGTGCTCCTCCTGATGGGCGGTCAGAGAGCGGGCGGCCAGAAGTACGAGGGCCTCCGCATCCTCCGCTAGTGGCGAGCAAGCCGAAGAAGCTCGTCCTCGCCGTAATCGACTCGCTCAAGCCCGAGATGCTCGACCGCGCGATCGCGGAGGGCCGAGCGCCGGCGCTCAAGGCCGTGGTGGAGCGCGGCACCTACGTGCGCGAGTGTGTGTCGTCGTATCCGTCGGTCACGCCCGTGGCCTCGTCGGCCATCGCCACCGGAGTCGGCCCGGACCGCCACCGCATCCCCTCGATGAACTGGTACCACCGCGGCGAGGAGCGCTACATCGAGTACGGCTCGTCCTTCCAGGCCAGCCGCGCGTTCGGCATCCGCCGCTCGCTCTACGACACGGTCTACAACATGAACATGGCCCACCTGAGCCGGGCCACGCCGACCGTCTACGAGCAGCTCGAGGACGCGGGGCTCAGGACCGCCTGCACCACCTTCCTGATCTACCGCGGGCACACGCGCCACAAGCTTGCCGAGGAGGGGGTGTACCCGGCGATCGCGCGCGCCGCCACGTTCACGCACGCGGTCTACGGGCCCACCGAGCTCTTCTACGCCGACCTCTTCCAGTCGCGCAAGACCGGCTGCACCTCGATGCTCGGCAAGCCGGGCCAGCGCGACCAGCACACCGGCTGCGTGGGCGCCTACCTCGTCGAGCACGACCTCTTCGACTTCATGCTCTTCTCGCTGCCCGACAACGACACCTACTCGCACAAGAACGGCCCGTACGCGCAGGTGCAGTCGATCGCCGGTGCCGACCGCGCTCTCGAGCGCATCATGCACGTGGCCGGCGGCCCCGACGCGTTCCTCGACGACCACGCCGTGATCGTCATGTCCGACCACTCGCAGACGAGCGTCGAGGACCGCGTGAACCTCGCGCACGCCCTGCCCAACTGGCGTGTCCTGACGCCTGCCGACCCGCTGTCGAGCGAGGCAGAGCTGGCGGTGTCGCCGGCGGCCCGCTCGGCGATGGTCTACGTGCTCGATCCGGAGCGGCGCGAGCAGGCGCTGCCGCGCGTGGTGCGCGACCTCCAGTCGGTCGAGGGCTTCGACCTGATCGTGCACCTCGCCGGCGAGGAGGCGGTGGTGTGGAGCGAGCGCGGCGAGCTGCGCTTCGCCCCGGGCGGCGAGTTCGAGGACGAGCGCGGGAAGACCTGGAGCCTCGAGGGCGACCTCGATGCGCTCGACCTGGTGATCGAGGACGGTCAGGTCTCGAGCCCGATCTACCCGGATCCTATGAGTCGCCTTTGGTCTTCCTTAACCTGCCCTAACTCGGGCGATGTATTGATTTCCGCCATGCCCGGTTACGAATTCGTAGACTGGGGAGGTACGGATCACGTAGGTGGCGGAAGCCACGGGTCGCTCCACAGAGGCGACTCGCTCGGAGTCCTCATCTTTGCCGGAACTGGGCATGGAATGGATTTCCGGCGACAGTGGTCGATTGAGGATGTAACCCCGATGGTGCTCGACCACTTCCAAGTAGCCCCTCAATGAACGCCACCGAAGAGACTTTCAATACCGAGGCCGTACCCGTTCACGCGCGGGTTCGCGACGGCCTGGGCAAGCGGCACAACTGGGTCCAGCTCTTCAAGTTCGTCTGCGTGGGCGGGACCGGCACGGTGCTTAACCTTGCTGTGTTCACCCTGCTGGCGGTGGGACTCGACGTACATCACCTTGTGGCCGCCACCGTCGCCTTCCTCGTCGCGGTCACGAACAACTTTTGGCTCAACCGACACTGGACCTTCGGAGCGCAGGACGGCCACGCCGGCTTCCAGGCCGCGCGCTTCTTCACCGTCAGCGTGTTCGCCTTCGCGATCCAGCTCTCGGTGCTCGAGCTGTTCATCAGCGGCTTCGGCGCGCCCAAGGTGCTCGCCCAGGCCATCTCGCTCATCGTGGCCACGCCGTTCAACTTCCTCGGGAACAAGATGTGGAGCTTCGGCCAAGGCCGCTAAGCCTTAGCCGAGGTCGACTGGCAGCGCTCGCGGGGGTCGTCGCCGCCCTCCTCGTGCTCGTCGCGGGCTCGCCCGCCTCGGCCGCGACGACGACCGGCAAGTCTGCGTTCCCGTCGCTCACGAACATCCCGACGACGCAGGACACGCCGCCGAAGACGTTCCGCCTCACACCGCTCCAGGTGATCGCGATCGCGAAACGCGACCCGAAGATCCGCGACGAGCTGCGCCGCCATCCACACCTGACGGTGGCGACCTACACGGAGAACGCCGGGCGCTGGCAGGTGAGCTGGTTCGACGGCAGCAAGGAGAAGGCGCAGGCGATCGTGGACGACCGCTTCGGCGCCGTCACCGAGAGCTGGACCGGCTATCAGGTGGCGTGGCGAATGGCGCGCGGCTACCCGGGCGCGTTCGGGCGCGCGTTCAACGCGATCTACATCTGGCTGCCGCTCGGGCTGCTCTTCCTCGCGCCCTTCATCGACCCGCGCCGGCCGTTCCGATTGCTGCACCTCGACCTGCTCGTGCTGGTGGCGTTCGTCGTCTCGCACCTGTTCTTCGAGCAGGGCAACATCGGCGTGTCGGTGCCGCTCGTCTACCCGGTGCTCGGCTACCTGTTCATCCGGATGCTGCTCGCGGGCTTCCGCCGCGATCGGCCGCGCTCCGGCCGGCTCGTCCCGTTCGCCCCGATCTGGCTGCTCGCGGTAGGGCTCGTCGCCCTGATCGGCTTCCGCGTGACGCTGAACATGGTCAATTCGAACGTGGTTGACGTCGGCTACTCGGGCGTCATCGGCGCCGACCGGATCGTTCACGGACAGCCGCTCTACAACGCCGGCTTCCCCGCCGACAACGAGCACGGCGACACCTATGGGCCGGTCAACTACCTCGTCTACGTCCCGTTCGAGCGGATCTGGCCCTGGGGCGGCACGTGGAACGACCTGCCGGCGGCGCACGCGGCCGCGATTACTTTCGATCTGCTCACGCTGCTCGGGCTGTTCCTGCTCGGGCGCCGACTGCGCGCCGGACCCGCGGGGCAGGAGCTCGGAATCGTGCTGGCCTACGCCTGGGCCGCCTATCCGTACACGCTGTTCGCCCTGGAGAGCAACAGCAACGACACGCTGGTGGCGATGTTCGGCGTCTACGCGCTCTTAGCCATCTCATCGCCGGTGGGTCGCGGCGTGCTCACGGGCCTCGGGGCCGCCGCCAAGTTCGTCTCGCTGTCGCTCGGGCCGCTGTTCGCGCGCGCCGACGGCAAGCTCTTCCGCCGCGCGACCCTCGAGGCGGGGCTCGCGGTCCTGGCGGTGTTCGTGCTCTCGTTCGTGCCCTTCCTCGGCCCCGGCATCCACGCCGTCTGGGACCGCACGCTCGACTACCAGATCACGCGCCCCTCGCCGTTCAGCGTCTGGGGCCAGGTGGGCTCGCTCGACTGGCTGCACACCCTGGTGAAGGTGATCGCCGTCGGGCTGGCGGTGATCGTGATGTTCGTCCCGCGCCGCCGCAACCCGGTCAGCGTCGCGGCGCTCGGCGCGGCGATCCTGCTCGCCTTCCAGCTGGCCGCGGGGCACTGGTTCTACCTCTACATCGTGTGGTTCGCGCCCTTCGCGCTGGTGGCGCTGTTCGCGCCGTACATACCGGTCACTCAGCCGGAAGCAGAATCTGCTCTATCGACCGCGCAAGGCCGTCTTCCCCGGCCTCGATCGCTACTCCCATCACCCACGGGTCTTCGTCAGAAGTCTCGAACTTGACGGGCATCATCGTCTTGAAGCGCTCGAGCACCTGCTCGCGCTTCACGCCGATCACGCCGCCGCGCGGGCCCGTCATGCCCACGTCGCTGATATAGGCGGTGCCTCCCGGCAGCACGCGCGCATCTGCGGTGGGCACGTGCGTGTGGGTGCCCACGCAGGCGGTCACGCGCCCGTCGAGGTGCCAGCCCATCGCCACCTTCTCGCTCGTGGCCTCGGCGTGGAAGTCCACGAGGATCCAGTCGGCCTTGCCGCGCAGGTCGGCGATCAGCGCGTCCGCCTCGCTGAATGGCGAGCGGGCGGCATCGAGGAAGACGGTCCCGGACAGGTTCACCACGGCGAGCTTTCCGGCATCGCTTTCCACCACCGTCATGCCGCGGCCGGGGTTGCCCTTCGGGTAGTTGGCCGGCCGTACGATGCGCTCCTCGCGGTCGAGGTATTGGTACACGTCGCGCTGCTTGTAGGCGTGGTTGCCGAGCGTGATCGCGCTGATGCCGTGGTCGAGCCAATCGCGTGCGATCTTCTCGTTGATGCCGAGCCCGCCGGCGGAGTTCTCCCCGTTCACGACGAGGAAGTCCGGCTCGTAGCGACTGCGCAGCTCGGGCATGACCGCGTCGAGCGCTCTCCGGCCCGTGCCGCCCACCACGTCTCCGATGAACACGAGCCGCATTAACCGCGATTCTGCCAGCCGCCGCTCCACTACCGTTGGGCCGATGCAGGAACCGGTCCAGGCGACCGCTGCGCGCGGCCTCGTCCTCGAGGCGCTCGACATCAGCAAGCGCTTCGGCGAACGCGAGGCGCTCAAGCAGGTGTCGCTGGATGCGAGCCGCGGCGAGCTCGTGGCGATCATCGGGCCAAACGGCGCGGGCAAGACCACGCTGCTCTCGATCCTCGCCGGCATCCAGCGGGCCGACGGCGGCAGCGTCAGCCGGCCACCCGGCGAGATCGGCTGGGTGCCTCAGCAGCCGGCCGTCTACAGCAAGCTCACCGTCGCCGAGAACATCCGCCTCTTCGCCCGGCTCGAGAAGTGCCCGGACGTGGAGCAGGTGGTCGAGCGGATGCTCGCCCAGACGGGGCTCGAGGAGCGCCGCGACGATCCCGTTGCCCAGCTCTCGGGCGGCAACAAGCAGCGCGTGAACATCGCGATCGGGCTGTTGTCCGCCCCCGAGGTGCTGCTGCTCGACGAGCCGAGCGCGGCGCTCGACCCGCGCCAGCGCGAGCGCCTCTGGGAGTTCATCCTCGACCTCGCCGCCGAGGGCACCACTGTCATCTACTCGACGCACAACGTGCAGGAGGCCGAGCGCCATGCCGCCAAGGTGGTCGTCCTCGCCGACGGCGAGCGGCTCTTCTCAGGGTCCCCGCGCGAGCTCGAGCAGATCGTCGGCGCCACCGATCTCGACTTCGAGGAGGCGTTCGTGGCCTTCCTCCACCAGCACGGGCACTAGCCGATGCGCTGGCTGCTCCTGAAGGACCTGCAGATCCTCAAGCGCTCGCCGCTGCTCGTGAGCCTGCTCGTGCTCTACCCGATCATCATCGCGGTGCTGATCGGCTTCGCGATCTCGCGCGGGCCGGAGAAGCCGCGCGTCGCGTTCCTCAACGAGGTGCCGCCGTCGGCCAGCGTGCTCGAGCTGAACGGGCAGAAGATCGACGTCTCCCAGTACGGCAAGCAGATCTTCAGCCGCATCGACCCGGTCTACGTGAAGAGCGAGAAGGAAGCGATAGACAAGGTCAAGTCCGGCGACGTGCTCGGCGCCCTGATCATCCCCGCGGACCTCACCCAGAAGCTCGAGGCCGGCACCGGTCCGGCGAGCGTGAAGGTCTACTACAACGCCGAGGACCCGGTGAAGGCCCGCTTCGTGCAGGACACGATCAAGGCCGAGGTGCAAGACGCCAACACCGCGCTCACCAAGCAGTTCACGAAGATCGCGCTCAGCTACCTCGACCTGATCTCCAAGGGCGGGAACATCTCGATCTTCGGCCAGAACTTCGACGTGCTCGGGCTGGAGAAGGCCGAGGCCATCGTCAACGCGGCGCAGGCGGAGCTGCCCGCAAACTCGCCGCTGCGCGACGACCTCGCCAAGGTCTCGAACTTCGCCAAGCTCGCGCGCCAGAACCTCGACCTCTCGAACGGCGTCCTCGAGGCGGTGGGCACGCCGATCCGCGCCGACCAGACGATCGTCAACGGCGGGACCACCCCGCTCGACGCGTTCGCAGTGGCGATCGCCGTGACGATCTCGCTGATGTTCGTGACCCTGCTGCTGGCGTCCGGCATCCTCGCCCTCGAGCGCGAGGAGAACGCCTTCCTGCGGCTCGTGCGCGGCCTCGTGTCGCGCACCGGCTTGCTGATCGAGAAGATCGGGCTCGCGGCGCTCTGCGCGATCCTCGTCTCGCTCGTGATGCTCGCGGGCATCGCGCTGTTCGTCTCGCTCGAGTGGGGCCGCTTCCCGCTCTGGATCGTTGCGCTCGTGCTCGGCGGCCTCGGCTTCGGCGCGATGGGCGTCGCGATCGGCGGGATCACGCGCGAAGTCCGGGCGGCGTCGCTGCTGGCGTTCATGCTCGCGCTGCCGATGGCGTTCCTGGCGCTCGTGCCCTCGGGCGCGGTGTCATCCGGCGTCTACGACGTGATCAGGGTCGTCTCCGCGCTGTTCCCCTTCAAGCCAACGCTCGACGCCCTCAATGCCGCGCTCAACAAATCGGGCAGCATCGGCCTGCCGCTCTTGCACCTGGCGATCCTCACCGTGGCGTTCGGGGCGATCGCGCGCCTTTCGCTTCAGCGCTTCGCCTGAGCGGCAGACCGCCGTTCGACTTGATCGTCGAGATGACGAAGTCGCTGCGCACGTCGGACACGCCCGGCACCTCCAGCAGCTTGTCGAGCAGGAAGTGCTCGTAGGCCTCCAGGTCCTCGACCACGACCTCGAGCATGAAGTCGGCAGGCCCGGAGACGATGTGGCACGCCACCACCTCCTCCATCTCCGCGACGACTTTCCGGAGCCGTGTGGCCGTCTTCGTGGAGTGTCCCTCGACCTTCAGCTGGACGAACACGGTCAAGCCGAGCCCGACCTTCCGCCGGTCGAGCAGCGCGCTGTAGCCCTCGATGAGGCCGGCGCCTTCGAGCCGCTTGAGGCGGCGCAGGCACGGCGAGGGCGACAGGTTCACCCGCTCGGCCAGCTCGACGTTGGAGATGCGCCCGTCGCGCTGAAGCTCGGCGAGGATCTGGCGGTCTGTGGCGTCCATTGGCACATCATTGCGCAGATATGCCGTCACGGGGCGACATTTGCCACCAAATGCCCCACCAAAAGCCGGATACTGCACTCGGTGCTGGTTGAACGCGACACCTGGTCCAGGGCCGAATACGAGCAGGCGGCGCATACGGCCATCGAGCAACTCGCCACCTACGTCGACTCGAGCCAGCGCGGCACGCGTCCCGCCATCGTCCAGCCCTCGATCGAGGACAACATCGATGCGCTCGGGCTGCGTTCGCTGATCCGCGGCGGCGGTCTCGACAGCGAGCGCTTCTCCGACTTCCTCGCCACATATCTGGAGCGGACCACCGGGCTCCACCACGCGGGCTCGCTCGCCCACCAGGTCGCGTGCCCGGACATCCCGGCCGCGATGGCCGACCTGATCCACGGCACCATCAACAACCCCGCGGCGATCTACGAGATGGGCGCCGTCGGCGCCACGGTCGAATTGGTCGTGCTCGAGTGGATGCTCGAAAAGGTGGGCTGGAGCCCGGACACGAGCGCCGGCGTGCTCACTCACGGCGGCTCGCTCGCCAACCTCACCGCGCTGCTCGCGGCTCGCGCGCGGGTCGCGCCCGACGCCTGGGAGCACGGCACGCCGCCGGACCTCGCGGTGCTCGCCCCGCCTTCGGTGCACTATTCGGTTCGCCGCGCCGTCGCGATCCTCGGCCTGGGCGAGAACGCGATCTGTCAGCTGGAGGTGGACGAGCTCGAGCGGATCCGCGTCGATCGCCTGGAGGACGCCCTCGAGCGCATGCACGCCGACGGCCGCCGCCCGATGGCGCTCGTGGCCGCGTCGTGCGCCACCGCCACGGGCCTGCACGACGACCTGCACGGCATCGCCGACTTCTGCGAGCGCCACGGCATCTGGCTCCACACCGACGCGGCGCACGGCGCCTCGGCGCTGCTCTCGCCAAAGCACCGCGATCTGCTCGAAGGCATCGAGCGCTCCGACTCGCTGATCTGGGACGCCCACAAGATGCTGCGCACATCGAGCCTCTGTGCGGCCGTGCTGACGAGGAACGGCGCCGACCTGATGCAAGCCTTCCACCAGAAGGCGAGCTACCTCTTCTACGACGACCAGGAGAGCCAGGGCATCGACTTCGCCGGCCGCGCCTTCGAGTGCACCAAGGGCGGCATCGGGTTGAAGCTCTTCCTCAACCTCGCCTGGCGCGGCGAGCAGGGTCTCGGCGACTACGTGGGCGACTGCTACGACAAGACCCTCCGGTTCCACGAGCTGATCGGTGCGCGCCCCGGCTTCGAGTGCCCATACCGGCCGGAAAGCAACATCCTGTGCTTCCGATACGGCAACTCGGGCGACCGCCAGGTGGCAATCCGCGAGCACCTGATCGCCCAGGGCCAGTTCCACCTGAGCTCCGCGGAGATCGCCGGCGAGCGCTATCTGCGCATCGTCCCGACCGCGCCGGCCACGGACGAGGAGACGATCGAGCGTCTGCTTGCCGCGATCGAGCGCATCGACGCCGAGCTGTAGACCTGCAGACGGCGGACGGCGGACGGCGGATGGGATCTAGACTCCTGTCCGATGGCCTTCCCCGCCACACGTCTTCGCAGACTGCGGAAAACCGGCGTCTTGCGAGACATGGTGCGCGAGACGGAGCTCTCGCCCGCGCACCTCGTCTACCCGATGTTCATCGAGCTCGGCACCGACAGCCGGACTCCGATCGAGTCGATGCCGGGCATCGAGCGGCTCTCGATCTCGCACGCGGTGGAGGAGGCCGGCCAGGCCAACGCTCTCGGGATCCCGTCGGTGCTCCTGTTCGGCATCCCGGCCGAGAAGGACGAGCAGGGCTCCGGTGCCTACGACGAGGAGGGCGTCGTCCAGCTCGCCACGCGCGCGATCAAGGAAGCGCATCCGGAGCTCGTCGTGATCACCGACGTGTGCCTCTGCGAGTACACCTCGCACGGCCACTGCGGCGTGGTGCGCGCGGACGGTCAGATCGACAACGACATGAGCCTCGAGCTGCTCGCCAAGACGGCGATCTCCCAGGCCAACGCGGGTGCCGACATCGTCGCGCCGAGCGACATGATGGACGGCCGCGTGGGCGCCCTGCGCTCGCAGCTCGACGCCGAGGGCCACAGCGAGCTGCCGATCATCGCCTACAGCGCGAAGTTCGCATCAGCCTTCTACGGGCCGTTCCGCGAGGCCGCGGAGTCGACCCCCGCGTTCGGCGACCGGCGCTCCTACCAGATGGATCCCGCCAACACGGACGAGGCCGTGCGCGAGGCGCTCCTCGACGTCGAGGAGGGCGCCGACGTGGTGATGGTCAAGCCCGCGCTTCCCTACCTCGACGTGATCCGCCGCGTGAAGGAGGCGACCATGCTCCCGGTGGCGGCGTACAACGTGAGCGGCGAGTACGCCATGATCAAGGCCGCAGCGGCGGCCGGATATCTCGACGAGCGCGCCGCCGTGCTCGAGGCGCTCACCGGCATCCGCCGCGCCGGCGCCGACATCGTCATCACCTACCACGCGAAGGACGTAGCTCAGTGGCTTCAGTAAGCGCAGGGAACTTCCAGCCCAAGACCCGCTCGCGGCGCGACGGCGCCGCCGTGCCGCTCGACGAGCTGGACAAGCGCCTGCTCAACCTGATGCAGGGCAGCTTCCCGCTGGCGCCGCGCCCGTACGCCGAGGTGGCCACGCTCGCCGAGGTATCGGAGGACGAGGTGCTGAAGCGCGTCGAGCGCCTGCTGCGCGAGCGGATCATCCGCCAGGTCACGCCGATCTTCGACACGCGTGTGCTCGGCTACAAGTCGATGCTCGTCGCCGCGAGCGTCGACCCCGACAACCCGCACCGTGCGGCCAAGATCGTCAACTCGCACCCGGGCGTCTCGCACAACTACCTGCGCAACCACGACTTCAACATGTGGTTCACGATCGCAGTCGAGCCCGACTCGAAGCTCGGCCTCGACGGCACGCTCGAGGTGATCGAGCGCGAGACCGGCGCCGAATCGATCCGGCAGCTGCCCACCCTGCGCCTGTTCAAGATCCGCATGGACCTCGAGATGGAGCAGGGCACCGAGGCGCTGCAGAAGGCCGCCGCGGACAGCGAGTACCGCGAGCCCGAGCCGATCGAGCTGAGCGACCTCGACATCGCCGTGATCAAGACGCTCCAGGGCGACCTTCCAGTGGTGTCTGAGCCCTACGCGTCGGCGGCCGAGGAGCTCGGCATCGGGCAGGAGAAGCTGCTCGCCCACCTCGAGTCGATGCAGGAGCGCCGCGCTCTGCGCCGCGTGGCCGCGATCCTCTTCCACCGCCGCGCCGGCTATTCGGCCAACGGCATGGGCGTGTGGCGCGTGCCCGAGGAGCAGATTCTCGAGTTCGGCCCGCTGATGGCGTCGTTCCGCGGCATCTCGCACTGCTACCAGCGGCCCACCTACGAGGACTGGCCCTACTCGGTGTTCACGATGGCCCACGGCCGCTCGAAAGAGGAGTGCGACGCGATCCTCGACTCGATCGAGGAGCGCACTGGCATCGACGAGCGCGCCACGCTCTACAGCTCGACCGAGTTCAAGAAGATCCGCCTCCTGTACTTCACGGACGACTACAGGCGCTGGGAGGCTGAGCACTCCTGAGCGCGGGCGAGCGCACCGCTACGCGGTCCGAGGAGCTGTACCGCCGCGCGCTCGAGCTTCTGCCAGGCGGTGTGAACTCCCCGGTTCGCGCCATGCGCGCGATCGGGCGCGACCCGCTGTTCGTCGAGCGCGGCGAGGGGCCGTGGCTCTACGACGTTGACGGCAACCGCTTCGTGGACTACGTCTGCTCGTGGGGGCCGCTGATCGCGGGCCACGCGCATCCCGATGTCGTCGGTGCGGTCACGGAGGCTGCAGCCAAGGGGACGAGCTACGGCGCGCCCACCGAGGGCGAGGTGGACCTCGCGGCAGAGGTGGCCGAGCGCGTGCCCGGCGCCGAGATGGTCCGCATGACGTCGTCCGGCACCGAGGCGTCGATGAGCGCGATCCGCCTGGCGCGTGCGGCCACGGGGCGCGACCCGGTGGTGAAGTTTTCGGGCGCCTACCACGGGCACGTGGACGGCCTCCTGGCCGACGCGGGCTCAGGCCTCGCCACCCAGGGCATCCCGTCGAGCCCGGGCGTGACGAAGGCGCAGGCGGCCGACACGGTCATCGTGCCCTGGAATGACCGCGACGCCGTCGGGCGCGCCCTCGAAGAGCGCCCGCCCGCCGCGATCCTGTGCGAGCCGTTCCCCGCCAACATGGGCCTCGTGCCGCCCAGTCCCGGCTTCCTCGAGTTCCTCCGCGAGGCGGCCGACGCCTCGGGCGCGCTGCTCGTGTTCGACGAGGTGATCACGGGCTTCCGTGTCTCGCGGGGAGGAGCGCAGGAGCGCTCCGGCATTACTCCCGACCTGACGATCCTCGGCAAGGTGATCGGCGGCGGCCTGCCGGCGGCCGCCTACGCCGGCCCGCGCACCTTCATGGAGATGGTGGCCCCAGCCGGCAGCGTCTACCAGGCGGGCACCCTGTCAGGCAATCCGCTGGCGGTGGCCGCGGGCCTCGCCACCCTTCGCCTGCTCGACGACTCCGCCTACGTCACGCTCGAGCAGACCACGCGCGCACTCGCACAGGGCCTCTCCGCGGCGGCAAACGAGGCGGGCGTCCCGGCCAAGGTCACCTGGGCGCCGGGCCTGCTCACGCTCTTCTTCACCGACGGCGATATCAACGACCTCGAGTCGGTCAAGGCGTGCGACATGGACGCCCACGCCGCCTTCTGCCGCGCGATGCTCGACCACGGCGTGTACCTGCCGCCCTCGCAGTACGAGGCCTGGTTCCCATCGCTCGCTCACGACGACGAGCACCTCGAGCTGACCGTCCAGGCAGCTGCGCGCTCGTTCGCCGAGGTGGCCGGATGAGCGTGCTCGCGGAGGTGGCCGCCGCGGTCGACCCCGCGCTGATCGAGTACGCCGTGCCGGAGCCGGGTCCCGGGCGCTTCGACGGCTCGAACGGCCTCGGCCCCGCGCGCGCCTTCGTGCTCGAGGCTGTCTACGAGGGCTACCTCCTCCACTACGAGACGCCGCGTGCGTTCCGCGGCATGGATCCGGACCTCAGACTGCTCGCGGGCGACTCCCTGTACGCGCTCGGGCTGGAGCGCCTCGCAGCCAGCGGAGACATCGATGCCGTGCAGGAGCTGTCAGACCTGATATCTCTGTGCGCCTTCGTGCAGGCCCAGGGGCGGCCTGAGCTCGCCGACGAGCTCTGGCAGGCCACCACCCGTCTCCTCTCCGGGGATGGGGGGCAGGGAGCCCGTGAAGCCCTCTCCAGAGCCTTGTAACGACCGTATTTATGTTGACTGTAGAGTTCCGCGGGCGTTAAATCCGTAGCCCTACTTCGTGGCCGATTCCAGCAAGAAAAAGCGCTCTCCCTACACCAAGGATCGTGGGACTCTTGGTGCATTCGAGGGTGAGACGGTCACCCGTCGGCGCTTCATCACAGGCGGCGCTCTCGCCGCCGGTGGAGTGGCCACCGCGGCGGTGGGGCTCCCGGCGCTCGGCTTCGCGCTGGGTCCCGTGTTCGAGAAGACGGAGCACCAGGGCTGGCAGGACGTCGGCCCCGAGGCGGACTTCAACTCCGACACCTATGTGCCGAAGGTGATCACGATCGATCCGAACATCGGCGAGGCGGGCAAGACGACGATCTACGTGCGCAAGGCCACCGCCGCCGACCGCAGCCCGAGCGACAAGGGCAAGGCCCCGCTGCCGTACGTCGCGATCTCCACTCGCTGCGCGCACCTCGGCTGCCCGGTGCGCTTCGTGCAGGCCGCCGAGCGCTTCATCTGCCCGTGTCACGGTGGCGTCTACGACAAGCAGGGCAAGGTTGTCGGCGGCCCGCCGGTACGCCCGCTCGACCGCTTCTACACACGTGTCGAGAACAGTCGCGTGCAGGTGGGTCAGCGTTTCTCGGTCAACTCCAAGCTTGAGCGCTTCAGCCCGCGCGACCCGTCCAACCACCTTGACGGCCTCTGGCAGTATCTCTACCCCTCGAGGCCGACCACATGACCCCCCCGCTTCCGAGAGGTCTCACGCCCAAGCCGCCACGGCCGGGCTCGAAGCCGTCGAAGAACGGCGCGCGGGTCAACGGGGCCGGAGCCAACGGCGATCCGAAGGCGCTGAAGAAGGCTCAGAAGCAGGCCAGGCGCGAGGCCTTCAAGGAGCAGGCACTCGAGGTGCCCATCGCGACGATCGGCTGGCTCGACGAGCGCACCGGCTCGACGCCGTTCCTCCGTGCGTTCCTCTTCCGCAAGGTCCCGAAGGGCACCAACTGGTACTACACGCTCGGGTCGGCCACGCTGTTCGCGTTTGTGAACCAGGCGGTCACGGGCGTGTTCCTCGCGATGTACTACAACCCGTCGACCACGCAGGCCTACGGGTCGGTACACCACATCATCAACGACGTGTTCCTCGGCGAGTTCGTCCGCGGTATGCACAAGTGGGGCTCGACCGTGATGGTGGTGCTCGTGTTCCTGCACATGGGCCGCGTCTTCTTCTTCGGCGCGTACAAGTACCCGCGCGAGCTCAACTGGATCATCGGCGTCGTGCTGCTGATCCTCACGATGGCGATGTCGTTCACCGGCTACCTGCTGCCGTTCGACCAGCGCTCCTTCTGGGCCACGGTCGTCGGCGTGAACATCAACGCCTCCGGCCCGATCCTCGGGCCGTACCTCGCTGACTTCCTGCGTGGAGGGGCAGAATTCGGCAGTACCACGCTGAGCCGCTTCTACGCCATCCACATGCTGCTGATCCCGGGCCTGATCGTGGCCCTGATCGGCGCTCACCTCTACCTCGTGTCCAAGCTCGGCACAACCGCGCCGCCGTGGCTCAAGGCCGAGAAGGCCCGCGAGCTCGCCGAGGAAGAGATCTAGATGAACAAACAGGAACGGGAGCAGTACCTCCGCGAGTACTCGATCCTGAAGTCGCAGGGCAAGCCGTTCTTCCCGTACGCAGTCTTCAAGGACGGGACGATGGCGTGTATCACGCTCGGCGTGATCATCGTCCTGTCGCTCGTGCTCGGCGCGGAGCTCGGCCCGAAGGCGGACCCCACCACCACGTCGTACACGCCGCGGCCCGAGTGGTACTTCTTCTTCCTCTTCGAGCTGCTGCGGGTGATCAAGCCGCCGTCGATCGTCTTCATCGCCACGATCGGGATCCCGACGGTCTGCATGGTCCTTCTCATCCTGCTGCCGTTCATCGACCGCAACCCGGAGCGGCACCCAGCCAGGCGGCCGGTGGCAATGCTCACCGCGGTCACGGTGATCGCGCTGATGGCGTACCTGACGGTCGAGGGGGCGCTCGCTGGAGCCCCAGGCACGATCACGTTAAAGACACCCGCTCAATACGAGGCGGGCAAGCTCGTCGCTGCGGAGTCCGGTTGCCAGGGCTGCCACAAGATCGGCGAGAACGGCAACGCCGGCCCGGGTCCCAACCTGACCCACATCGGGGCGCGGCTGCCGCGTAACGCGATCGCGCGCACGCTCGTCAACCCGACGGCGCCGATGCCGTCGTTCCAGACTCTGCAGAAGCAGAATCCGCAGAAGTTCAACCAGCTCGTCGACTTCCTCGCGCAGCTCAAGTAACGGGTCATGACGGCGCCTGCGCCCGCCGACACGAGGGGGACGCTTTCCGAACCGCAGGTGCGGGCGATGTTCGACCGGATCGCGCGCGTCTACGACCTCATGAACTCCGTCATGACGGCGGGGATGCACCACCGCTGGCGCGAGCGCGCTGTGGACATGTCCGGCGTCGGGCCGGGCGACAGGGCGCTCGATGTCGCCACGGGTACGGGCGACCTTGCGATCGCGCTCGAGCGGCGCGTGGGGCCGGCGGGCGAGGTGATCGGCTCCGACTTCTCGGAGCAGATGCTCGAACTCGCCCGCCGCAAGTCGGCCAGCATCAAGTTCGAGTGGGGCAACGCGTTGGAGCTGCCCTACGACAGCGATTCATTCGATGCCGTGACCGTCGGATTCGGCGTTCGCAACTTCTCGGACCTCCCCGGGGGGCTTGCTGAACTGGCTCGCGTGACGCGTCCCGGAGGGCGCGTCGTGGTGCTCGAGATGACCACCCCGGAGCGTCCCCCACTGTCCTGGTTCTTCGGAATCTGGTTCGATCGTGTCGTGCCAATGCTTGGTCGCATAGCCGGAGACCCCGAGGCGTACTCGTATCTGCCCAGCTCGGTGCAGCGTTTTCCGGGCCCCGAGGCGCTCGGCGGCGAGCTCGTGGCGGCGGGCCTCGAGGACGTCCGCTGGGTGCTCACGGCCGGCGGGATCATCGCCATCCACTCCGGGAGGAAGCCGTGAGCGCCCCCGCCCGCCAGGCATCGGGGCTGGCGCAGCTCGAGGCCGTGCTCGCCGCGGGAGGGCCACGCCTGGCGCGTGGGCTGGCGCACGCCGAGGCCCGTCTCGAGGAGATCGGGTCGAGCCACGGCGAGGAGCTCGGCCAGCACGCCGCCGACACGCTGAGCGCGGGCGGCAAGCGCCTGCGCCCCCTGATCGTGTTCCTGTGCGCGGACCACGCCGCCGGCAGCGGCACGGTGAGCGCCGCCGTGGCGGTGGAGCTGGTCCACATGGCCACGCTCGTCCACGACGACGTGCTCGACCGGGCGCCGCTGCGACGCGGCCGCGAGACCGTCTACAAGTCGGCGGGACGCGCGGCGGCCACGCAGACGGGCGACTTCCTCTTCTCCCGCGCCTTCGCCGAGCTGGCGGCCACCGGCAGCCCGGAGGCGGTCAAGGCGCTGTCGGACGCCTCCAGCGCGCTCGCTCGCGGCGAGCTGATGCAGCGCGCTGACGCGTGGTCGGCCGACGTGAGCCCGGAGCGCTACATCAGCCGCTGCACGCTCAAGACGGCGCGGCTGTTCGAGGCTGCCTGTCGCCTCGGCGCCATCTTCGGGCCGGCCAACAACGGGCTGAACGGCTCGGTGGAGTGCCTCGGCGCGTTTGGCGAGAAGATCGGGATCGCCTTCCAGATCTTCGACGACGTGCTCGATGTGTCCGGGCCGCCCGAGCGCACCGGCAAACACCGCGGCACCGACCTGCTCGACGGCACCATCACGCTGCCGCTGATCCTGGCGCGTCAGCGCGACCCCGAGCTGGCGGACATCGACCTGCGCACCGCGGTGACCAATCCCGCCGAGGCCGACGCGATGTGCGACCGCATAGCCGACACCGGCGCCCTGAACGACGCCAGAGAAGAAGCACTCACGTACGTCCAGCAGGCGAAAGCAGCGCTGGACGAGATCGAGCTACCGGAGCGCCAGCGCAAAGCGCTTGAGCTCGTCGCAGACGGCGTAGTGGAGCGTTACGCCTAGAAGTCCATCGGCTGGATCGCATTGGCGTTGAGCGCCGCCACGAAGCGATCCACATCATCGGCCATGTTCGCGCGAGCGAGACGGCCGAGATCGGCTGCGAGCTCCTCCATGCCGCGGTCGAGCTCCTCATCGAACTCGTCGAGCAGGTCCTGCTCGAAGATGCCGCCGCCGGTCCAGTCGCAGTTGGGGCAGTGGAGCTCGACGAACCACTTGTCGGGCCCCTCCTCTTCCCAGTCGGTGGGGTAGACGAGCCGGGAGTCGCACTCGGTGCAGACATGCAGGCCCTCAGCGGGAGCGGGCGTGGTCTCAGCGGGCGTCGGCTCGATCGCCGCAAGCTCCTGAGTCACGTCCTCGAACGACACGACCTCGATGGTCTTGCCGCTCGGAAGCACGATCCGCTTCACGTTCTCGCTGTTGTCCTGGAAGCTCATCATCCCGATCCCTGTAAGCCGGGTATCGGTCCCAGAACGAGGAACTTGAGCCCTGTCCGAAAGATGCGCAGTTACAATCGCCGCTCGCGTGGTACTAAGCGACCGCACCATCCGCTCGGAGATCGAAGGCGGGCGGATCATGATCGACCCGTTCGACCCGGGGATGATCCAACCGTCCAGCGTCGATCTGCGCGTCGACCGCCGTTTTCGCGTCTTCCATAACTCGCGCCATCCCTACATCGATGTGCGCGAGCCGATGGAGGACCTGACGGAGGCTGTCGAGGTCCCGGAGGACCGTCCATTCATCCTGCATCCGGGCGAATTCGTGCTCGGCCAGACGCTCGAAAGGGTGACCCTGCCGGACGACTTGGTGGCACGTCTGGAGGGCAAGAGCTCGCTCGGGCGGCTCGGCCTCCTGATCCACTCCACCGCCGGCTTCGTGGACAGCGGCTTCTCCGGCAACCTCACGCTGGAGCTCTCCAACGTGGCCAATCTTCCGATCACGATCTACCACGGAATGCCGATTGGGCAGATCTCGTTCATGCGAATGGACGGTCCTGTTGAGAACCCCTACGGCTCGCGCGGAAACAAGTACCAGGGCCAGACCGAGCCCACCGCGAGCCGCTTCTACCTCAACTTCGAGCGCGAGCAGTCCGGCAGCTGAACTCCCGCATCGAGGGGGCTGCCGCCGCTACCATGGGTTACTCAGCCCGCTGAGGGAGGAAGTCAATGCCGAACATCGGCCCAGTCGAGATCATCATCCTGCTGGTAATCGTGCTCGTGATCTTCGGGCCCAAGCGCCTGCCCGAGCTCGGCAAGAACATGGGCAAGGGAATGCGCGAGTTCAAAGACTCCGTCACCGGCAAGGACAAGGACGACGAGCAGCAGCAGCTTTCGGCGTCGAACACCGTCCAGACGAGCGGGCAGGCCCCTGCTCCGCCCGAGCAGGCAGCAGAGGTCCAGCAGCCACCACCCGCGCCGGCCACCGCGCCCGCGCCTCCCACTGACGCCGAACAGGCGAGCGAGCCGGAGACAGCGCGGAGTGGCGAGTACCGCGGCTAGCTAGCCGCCGGGCGCGCGGCGATGCCTCGCAAAGTCAGGCCCGTAGGTCACGAGGATCGCCTCTCTCTCGTCGACCATCTCGATGAGCTGCGCACGCGGATCATCCTGTGCCTCATCACCTTCGGTGTGGCGCTGGCGCTCTGCTTCTGGCAGAACCACCTGATCCTGCGGATCGTCAACGACCCGCTCAACGGCCGCAAGCCGATCACCCTGGGCGTCGCCGAGCCGTTCACCACCACCTTCACGCTCTCGGCCTACGCGGCGATCCTGATTGCGCTGCCGATCGTGCTCTACCAGCTCTACGCGTTCATCATTCCGGCGTTCACGCCCACCGAGCGGCGCGTGGCGCTCCCGCTCCTCCTGATGGTGCCGTTCCTGTTCATGGCCGGGGTGGTGTTCGGCTACTACGTCGTGCTGCCGGCGGCGCTCAAGTTCCTGCTGCACTTCAACACGGATCAGTTCCGCGTGGAGATACGCGCGCGCGACTACTACAGCTTCGTGAGCATGACGCTCGTCGCGTGCGGGCTCCTGTTCCAGATTCCGGTGGGCATCCTCGGCCTCAACCGGCTCGGCCTCGTCACGCCGCGGCAGCTGCGCAAGAACCGCCGCTACGCGATTGTCGTGATTGCGGTCCTCGCGATGCTCCTGCCGGGCGTCGATCCCGTGAGCATGCTCATCGAGATGGTCCCCATGATCGTGCTCTATGAGCTGAGTATCCTTCTCGCCGTTGCCTTCGGGAGGCCCTCTGAAGAGGTGTCCGACCAGATCGTTTCGGCCGAGGGCTAACTCCGAGCGATGCTCTTCGATCTCAAAGGCAGACGGCGCCGCGTTGTGCAGGGCGTCTACATCGTTCTCGCCGTCCTCATGGGCGGCGGCCTGATCCTGTTCGGCATCGGCGGCGGGACGCAGGGCGGACTGCTCGACGCCTTCAAGGGCGGCGGCGGCTCGAGCACCGGCAACGCCAACCTCGAGAAGCAGATCTCGAACGCGCAGAAGCGCCTCGTCACGAATCCGCAGGACCAGGCGGCGCTCACGCAGATCATCCGCGGCAACTACCAGCTCGCCGGGCTCAACGTCGACACCAACACCGGCACCTACAACTCCGACGGCAAGAAGGACCTCCAAAAGGCCGCGGACGCGTGGCAGCGGTACCTCGACACGAACCCCGCCAAGCCCGATCCGACGCTCGCAAGCTTCATGTTCCAGGCCTACAGCCAGGTGGGTCTCAACCAACCGGCGAAGGCCGAGAAGGCGGCCGAAATCATCGCCTCCGCCCGGAACAACTCAGCCGCCTACATCCAGGTGGTGCAGTACGCCACCCTGGCGGGGGACACGCGGACCGCGGATCTTGCAGCCAACAAGGCGTTGGAACTTGCTCCTAAGGCGCAGCGTAGTAGCGTTAAGAAGCTGATCCAGCAGGCGAAAGCCGCTGGAACTTCGTCTCAGACACAGAACGGGAGCGGCGGGGGTTAGCATTCCCGCGGCACGGACGTAACAGGAACGACCTACGAGGAGTCAGGTGAACTTCCAGATCAACGACGAACAGATCGACGCCGATACTCACGTAATCGAGCTCGGCGGGGAGATCGACCTTTACACCGCTCCCGAGTTCAAGGAGCGCATGGTCCAGGTGATCGAGGACGGCAAGAAGCAGGTCATCGTCGACCTGTCGAAGGCCACGTTCATCGACTCGACCACGCTCGGCGTACTCGTCGGCGGCGTCAAGCGCCTCAGGCCGGCGGGCGGCACGCTAGCGCTCGTCTGCAGCGACCAGAACATCGTCAAGATCTTCGAGATCACCGGCCTCGACCGGGTCTTCCCGATCCACGCCACCCGCGACGAGGCGCTCGCCGCGGTGAAGCAGGGCGGCGCGGCGTAGGGCCTCTCGAAGCTCCGCAAAGCATCTAGAATCAGCTCCTGGCGGCCCCGTCCCCGGCCGCTGTTTGCACGGGCCGTTAGCTCAATTGGCAGAGCAGGGGACTCTTAATCCCAAGGTTGCAGGTTCGATTCCTGCACGGCCCACTTCCTCACGGCTTCTTCGCCTTATTGGCGGCGGCGTGCGCCTCATTCGCCTTCTGTTGCGCCAAGCTCGCGCCACGGATCCCGAAGTAGCCGCCGACCATCGTGCCGATGACGCCGATCACCGGGCCGAGCACGGTCACGGCGTCCTGGGCCCCCTTGTAGTGCAGCATCGCGACCGTCGCAACCGCCACGACGGCGGCCAAGCCGGCGATCAGGACCCACATCCCATAGGCAGGCTGTCTTTCGCTGGGAGGAAGCTGGTCCCCGTCCGAGGGCGTCGTCTGCGCGTTCATCGCTGACCTCCAGTAGGTAGAGCTGGCCGCGGAGCCGTCTGAAGCATCTGCGGTCGTTGGGGCGCGGTACATGGTGTGCGTCAGGCGAACACTAAACAGACGCTTAGCGGTCACGCAAGGCATCGGGCCGCCCGCTTCGCCCTTCTCGTTACGCTCCCGCGCGTATGGACCGTGAGCTCGTGACGCGGATAAGTCAGGCCTATCCCGACCGGGTCGAGATTCGCGGCAGGGACCTGACGGCGGAGCTCATGGGATCGGTGACGTTCACGGAGTACTTCCATCTCCTGCTCACCGGCTCGGAGCCCACCGAGGAGCAGCGCTACTTCCTCGATCTGCTGCTCGTGGCCATCGCCGAGCACGGCATGATGCCCACGAACGTGGCGGCCCGGATGACGCTGGCCGCCGACCCGGGGTCCCTCCAGGGCGCCGTGGCTGCCGGGATCCTCGGGTGTGGCCCGGTGATCCTCGGGACCGCCGAGGTGTGCGCTCGCGTGCTCGAGGATGCGCGGGCGCGAGGCAGTGTGGAGGAGATCGTCCGTGTAGTCCACGCCGCCGGCGAGCGGCTGCCGGGCTTCGGGCATCCGGTCCACAAGCCCGTCGATCCGCGCGCCGAGCGGATCCTCGAGCTGGCCGACGAGCGTGGCGTGAGCGGTCCTCACGTGGCCCTGGCGCGCGCCTTCCGCGAGGCCGCGGCCGAGACCTGGGACCGGCCGCTCGTCATGAACGTCTCGATGCCGATCGCGGCGGTGATGCTCGACCTTCGCTTCCCGGCATCGGCGGTGAAGGCGGTCCCGATCCTCGCGCGCACGGCGGGCCTCTTGGCGCACCTGGCCGAGGAGCAGGAGCAGCCGATCGGCTTCTTCATGGCCGGCAAGGCCGAGGAGGCCATCGAGTACGAGCGCCCGGAGTGATGCTCGCGCCCGAGGTCGAGGCCAGGCCATGGGCGGAGCAGCAGGCGCTCGACGACGCGAGCTTCAAGACCCAGGTCGCCTACCTGCTCGAGCGCTCCGCGTTCTACCGGGGCAAGCTGCGCGGCTGCGAGTCGGCCGGGCTCGCGGACATCGCGGCGATCCCGCTCACCGACAAGCGCGAGATCAGGGCCACCTGCACGCCCGAGAATCCGATCGGCGCCCACCTCTGCGTCCCGCGCGGGGAGATCGTCCGCATCTACTCGACGAGCGGCACCACCGGCATGCCGGCCTACGTCCCGCTCACCGCCGGCGATCTCGACAACTGGATCACCGGCTCCTCGCGCAGCTACGCGGCGTCCGGCGTGAGACCCGGCCAGCGCATCGTGTCCGCCTACAACGCGGGCCCGTTCGTCGCGGGCGCGTCGCTGGCCTCGTTCGACCGCATCGGCCTCTCGCATATCCCGGTGGGCACCGGCAACACTGAGCGCCTGATGGCGGCTGTGGACCTGCTGAAGCCGGAGGCGGTGGTGCTCACGCCGTCGTACGCCGCACACCTCATCGAGTGGGCGGCCGAGCGCGGGTTCGACCTCCGGGGATCGAGTGTCGAGCGCGTGCTCGTGGCGGGCGAGCCGGGTGGTGGCGAGCCGGCCTTCCGCTCCCAGCTCGAGCAGGGCTGGGGCGCGAAGGTGACCGACGCGATGGGCATCGGCGACATCGGGGTGTCGCTCTGGGGCGAGTGTGAGGAGCAGGACGGGATGCACCTGGGCGCGCGCGGCTTCGTCCACGCCGAGCTGATCGACCCGGACACGGGCGACGCGGTGGCGATGGAGGATGGCGCCACGGGCGAACTGGTACTGACGCACCTTCAGCACCGCGCGGCCCCGCACCTCCGCTTCCGCACGCGCGACCACGTGGAGATCAGGACGAGCCCCTGCCCCTGCGGGCGCACGGGGCCGCGGCTGCGCTGCATCGGCC
Source organism: Thermoleophilaceae bacterium (assembly GCA_036555755.1). Lineage (GTDB taxonomy): Bacteria > Actinomycetota > Thermoleophilia > Solirubrobacterales > Thermoleophilaceae > JAICJR01. The sequence continues at coordinate 12,721 of DATBKS010000221.1, read as the reverse complement.
GCACCGACGACATGCTCATCGTCCGCGGGGTCAACGTGTTCCCGTCCGCGATCCGCGAGGTGGTGAGCAGCTTCGCGCCCGGCGTGAGCGGCCACATCCTGGTCAGGCCGGTGGCGCCGGGGGTGAAGCAGGAGCCGCCGCTGCCGGTCAGTGTGGAGCTCGCGCGCGGCGCGAGCGAGGACCCCGCGCTCGCGGCGGCGATCGCTGAGCGCCTCCGCAGCGTCCTCGTCGTCCAGATGCGCGTCGAGCTCGTGCCCTGGGGGAGCCTCGGGCGCAGCGAATACAAGTCGCACCTCGTCCAGCGCTGACTGTGCCCGGCGCGGTTACACCCGTTATGCCAATCCGCTGAGTCGGCCTTGCGTCTGTGCGCCGCGTCGGAGTAGTGTCAGACCTGTGACTCGCGACGATCTGGCTGTCGTGTCGCGCATGTTTGCCTGCTGGGCCGCTGAGGATCTTGAGGGGATGTTGGAGTGTGCTGACCCGGCGCTCGAGTGGCATGCCGCGGCTGACGGGCGCCTCTACAGGGGGCACGACGGCGTGCGCGAATTCTTCGCCCGCTGGCGGGACGACGGCCAGAACCTCGAGGTGCCGCTCCAGCGCGCGATCGAGCTGGCGCCGGGCAAGATCCTCGCCGTCGGTCGGCTGCGGCTGATCCGGCCGGGGCGCGGGCTCGCCGACTCGCCGGGGGTCTGGGCCTTCCATGTGAGCAAGGGCAAGGTCATCCGCATCGAGTCGTATCGCTCGGAGCGCGAGGCCACCGAGGCCTTGAAGGCCTCTGGCGCGCTCGCCACCAGTGCCGAAAAGGCTCTGGAGAGCGCTCCGTAGCCCCTAGTGCGGGTAGCCACACAGCAAGTCGCTGGCTCACCGTATTTCTCCGGCACCCGCCAGCGATGAATATGGGCTCGTCAGTTGATCTAAACGACCAACTAGCCCGTACGTCCCAGCACAACACCCACCCTCACCGGAACTCGAAAGGCCCACTCGCACGGAGATCACAAATGGCAACGTGGCAGACATCCACGACTGTCCAGGCACGACCCGAGCAGATCCTCGACGTGCTCACCGACCCGCAAGCGGCGGTGCGTTGGTCACCGATCGACTTCGAGGTCGAGCACATCGACGGCGGTCGCCTCACCACCGGCAGCAGCGCCCGCGTCACCGGGCGGCTCGCAGGCAAGGAGATCGCCTTCGACATCGAGGTCATCCGGGCGGATGAGCAGCGCCTCCTGCTCACCGCTACGGGCCCAATCGAGATCGACGTCAAGTACGACGTCGAAGTGAAGGACTCGCATGTTGAGCTGCGGGCGTGGGTCACCGTGCGGAGCCGGGGCGGCCTCTTCGGCCGAATCCTCTCCGGCGCCACTGAGGGCCTGCTCGGCGCGGGAATGCTGAACGCCGCCGTAGCGCGCATCGCTCGCGAGGTCGAAGCCTCGCACGAGCTGCCGCTCGCCGCTTAACACCTCCCGCGCCGGGCCGCCCGCTCCGTCCTTATAAGGTTGCGGGCGTGACCCAGGTGCCCACCGACCCTGGCGCGCCCGCTTCTACCGCGGAGCTGGCGTGCCTCGACGGAACCGTCGCTCCGGCGACGGAGACCTCGATCCCGATTCTGGACGAGGGCTTCCTGCGCGGCGACGGCGTGTTCGAGGCGATCCGCGTTTACGCGGGGCGCCCGTTCGCGAGCGTCGACCACCTCGACCGCCTGGAGCGCTCGGCCAAGAACCTGCACCTCGACGTGCCGGTGCCGCGAGCCGCGCTCGAGGCTGACATCGCGGGCCTGATCGCCCAGCGCGGCGGCGAGTCCTTCACGGGCGCGCTGCGGATCGTGCTGACACGCGGTGGGCGCCGGCTCGTGATGACCGAGCCGCTCGCCGAGTTCGCGGAGCGCGCGCGGCTCGCGTTCGTCACCTACGCGCCCACGCGCATCCTCGACGGCGTCAAGTCGCTGTCGTACGCGGCCAACATGCTTGCAACGCGCATCGCGAAGGAGCGCGGGTTCGACGACGCCCTGCTCGTCACGCCGCACGGCCGGGTGCTCGAGCTGCCCACCTCGTCGATCTTCTGGGTCAACCCCGCGGGCGAGCTACTCACGCCGCCGCTCGAGGACCACATCCTCGCGTCGATCACGCGCGACCGCCTGATGCAGATCACCGACGCCGAGGAGCGCTCATGCACGCGCGAGGACCTGATGGAGGCACGGGAGGCCTTTGTCGCCTCGAGCATCCGCGAGGTGCAGCCCGTGGGTGCGATCGAGGAACGCGACTTCGGCGAGCCCGGCGAACGCACGCTCGCGGCGAGGGACGCCTTCCGCGCGCACGTGGACGAGGAACTCGAGCGCGCCGACTAGGCGCGCGTATCGTGGCGCGTGGTGCCGTCCATCTGGTAGCTGAGGTACCAGATCACGTGCTTTGCCAACCCGGCCGCGACAGCCGCGGCTTCGACAGCTCCCCCGATGAACTTACGCGTCATCTCTTCTCCATCATAAGCCTGGTTGACGACTTCCGCGACAGTGAAAATCGCCACTATCGTCGGTAATCGGCCGCAATTCGTAAAAGCAGCAGCCGTTTCGCAGAGGCTCCGTGCGTCACACGACGAGCTTCTGGTGCACACGGGGCAGCACTACGACGACGACCTCTCTCGGATCTTCTTCGAGGAACTTGGCGTCCCTGCCCCGGACCGCGAGCTGGGGGTGGGCTCGGGAACGGCCGCGGAGCAGACCGCTCGCATGCTGTCCGCCCTCGAGCCCGTGCTGCGCGAGTGGGCGCCGGATCTCGTGCTCGTCTACGGGGACACCAACTCGACGCTCGCGGGGGCCCTGGCCGCGGCCCAGCAGCGGCTCGCCGTGGCACACGTGGAGGCGGGGATGCGCTCTGGCGACTGGGCGATGCCCGAGGAGTTGAACCGCGTGCTCACCGACCACACGAGCGACCTGCTGCTCTGCTCCACACCGGTGGCCGTGGCGAACCTGGAGCGAGAGAGCGCTCACGGGCGCGTGGAGCTCGTGGGGGACGTTATGGCGGATGTGTCCCTGGCGTTCGCCTCGGTGGCGGAGGAGCGCTCTGACGCGCTGGATAGGCACGGCGTGGAGCCCGGCGGCTACCTGCTCGTGACGGCACATCGCGCCGGCAACGTCGACGACCCGGAGCGGCTGCGGCTGCTCGTGGAGCTGATCGAGGCGCTGCCGGGCACGCGCATCTTCCCGGTCCATCCGCGCACGCGCGCGCGGCTCGAGGCGGCCGACCTGCTGGACCGGCTCGCGGGGGCGCCGGGGCTGCAGCTCGTGGCGCCGCTCGGGTATCTCGACTTCCTCACGCTTGCGCGGCACGCCCGCGCCATCTACACGGACTCGGGCGGCGTGCAGAAGGAGGCCTACCTGCTCGGCACGCCGTGCGTGACGCTGCGCGACACCACGGAGTGGGTCGAGACGGTGGAGCAGGGCTGGAACGTGCTGGTGGATCTCGACCGTGACGCCGCCCTCGCGGCGCTCGAGCGCAAGCCGCCGCCGGGCGACCGGACCGAGCTCTACGGCGGTGGCCACGCGGCCGAGCGCATTTGCGACGTACTCGCGACATACACTCCGGCCCGATGAGCACCCGCATTGGCGTGGTGGGCCTGGGGTACTGGGGGCCCAACCTCGCCCGCAACTTCGACCGTCTGCCGGGCGCCGAGCTGCGCTGGATCTGCGATCAGTCGCAGGAGGCGCGCGAGCGCTTCGCGCCGACGTTCCCGGACGCGCGCGTGTCCGGCGATATCGACGAGCTGCTCGCGGATCCCGAGCTCGACGCCGTGGTGATCGCCACCCACGTGCCCTCGCACGCGCCGCTCGCGCTGCGAGTGCTCGGCGCGGGCAAGCACTGCTTCGTGGAGAAGCCGCTCGCGTACTCGGTGGCCGAGGCCGAGCAGGTTGTGGCGGCGGCGCGCGAGGCGGGGCGCGTGCTCATGGTCGGTCACCTGCTCGAGTACCACCCGGGCGTCGAGAAGCTCAAGGAGCTGTCCGAGAGCGGCGAGCTCGGCGACATCCACTACCTCTACTCGAACCGTCTGAACCTGGGCAAGCTGCGCCCCGACGAGAACGCGCTGTGGAGCCTGGGCGCCCATGACGTGTCGGTGCTGCTCCATCTAGCCCGCGGGGAGGAGCCGAGTGAGTGCCAGGCGCGCGGCGAGAGCTACATGCAGCCCGGGATCGAGGACGTGGTGTTCTGCTACCTGCGCTTCCCCTCCGGCCTCGCGGCGCACCTCCACCTGTCCTGGCTCGACCCGCACAAGGAGCGCCGCTTCACCGTCGTTGGGTCGAAGAAGATGGCGACCTTCGACGACATGGAGATCGAGCGCAAGGTCACGGTCTACGACAAGGGCTTCGACCAGAAGTACGAGTCCTACGGCGAGTACGTGACGCGCTCGGGCGACATCTGGTCGCCGCATATCTCGAACGAGGAGCCGCTGCGGATCGAGTGCCGCCACTTCGTCGAGCGCATCGTGGACGGCGGCGAGCCGCGCTCAGGCGGTGAAAGCGGACTGCGGGTGGTGCGGGTGCTCGAGGCGCTCCAGCGCTCGCTCGAGGAGAGCTCGCGTGCTGCGGCCGTCTGACCGCGCGCCGGGCCTCCTGCTCGGCGAGGGAGTGACCCTCCCCGACAGCGTGGTGCTCGGAGGCAACGTGGTGATTCACGACGGCACCGTGGTGGGCGAGAACGCAAGGCTCCAGGACGGCGCGGTGCTCGGCAAGCCGCTCGCGCTCGGGGCGCGGTCGACCGCCTCGCGCGCTGAGCTGCCTCCGCTCGAGGTCGGCGAGGGCGCGACCGTAGGCGCCACGGCCGTGGTGCTGGCGGGTGCGCGCATCGGCGCCGGCGCGGTGGTGGCGGACCGCTCGCATTTCCGCGAGCGCTCCGTACTGGGCGAGGGCTCGGTGGTCGGCTCAGGTTCCGCCGTGGACAACGACGTGACGATCGGGGCGCGGGTGAAGATCCAGACGGGCTCGTACATCACCGCGTTCAGCGTGCTCGAGGACGACGTATTCGTGGCGCCGTGCGTGACCACGACGAACGACAACTTCATGGGCCGCCACGAGCCAGACATGGCGCTCAGCGGCGCCACGCTGCGGCGGGCATGCCGCGTGGGTGCGCGCTCGGTGCTGCTGCCGGGGATCGAGATCGGTGAGGAGGCGTTCGTGGCGGCGGGTTCCGTCGTGACCCGGGACGTGGCGCCCCGTACGCTTGTGATGGGCACCCCCGCCAAGGTGGTGCGTGAGGTGGAGGAAGCGGAGCTGCTCGAGCAGTGGCGGTGAAGATCGGCAGGGGGGTGCGGCGGGTGAGCGCGAGCCGGCGCCGCGCGGAGCACCGTACGCGCGTGCTCGCGGGGGTCGCTGCCGTGACCACCGTGGCGGTGGCAGCGCTGGAGTACGGGCGCGTGTGGCGGCGCGGCCCGGCGCCGCTGCCGCAGGAGACCGACGAGGTGCTGCCGGCCGCCGGCGAGGCGCTGGCGGAGACCGTCGCCGTGGCGCGCGTGGGCTATCAGGAGGTGTCCACCTACGAGCGCGCGCTGTTCAACCTGTTCGCGTCGTTTCTCGTTTCGTTCATGGCCTCACGCGGGCTGGCGCACGCGCTGCGCAGGAACCACCGCTTCGGCCCGTTCCGCAACCTCGTGGTGGGCGACCGCCACATCCACCACTTCATTCCGGGCATCTCGCTCGCGTTCGCCTCGGGCTCGGCGGCGTTCCTCGTGCGCGACGAGCGGATCCAGTCGCGACTCGCGCTCGGCTTCGGGGCCGGAATGGGGATGACGCTCGACGAGTCCGCGCTGCTGCTCGAGCTGGAGGACGTCTACTGGTCGGAGCGCGGTCTCCTGAGCGTGCAGATAGGGCTCACGTTCACGGCGCTCATGGGCGCGCTCGCGGTCGCACTGCGGCTGCTTCGCCGCGGCGAGGAGATCGTGCTGCCCGAGGTTGCCGGCTCCTAGGCCGGCGCGCGCTGGACGCGGCGGGCGGCCTCGGTCCAGATCATCTGGTCGCGCCCTGGGCCGACGCCCACGAGCACGATCGGAACGCCGAGGAAGTCCTCGATGAACGTCAGGTAGTCCTGCGCGGCCTGTGGCAGGTCCTCGAGGTTGCGCGCGCCCGAGATGTCCTCCTGCCACCCGGGCAGCTCCGTGTAGGAACCGGTGACCTTATGGAGGATCGACTGGTGGTAAGGGAACTCGTCGAACGTGGCGCCCTCGGGGCCCGTGTACTCGGTGGCCACGTGCAGCGGGTCGATGCCGGTGAGCACGTCGAGCTTGGTGATCGCCAGCCCGGTGAGGCCGTTGAGGCGCACCGCGTAGCGAAGGGCCACGAGGTCGAGCCAGCCGCAGCGTCGCGCGCGTCCGGTGGTCGTGCCGAACTCGCCGCCCGCCTCGCGCAGGCGGTTGCCCATCTCATCGTCTAGCTCGGTGGGGAAGGGGCCGGCGCCCACGCGCGTCACGTACGCCTTGGTGATGCCCCAGGCCTCGTCGATGTCCTTGGGACCGACCCCGGCGCCCACGCAGGCGGCGCCCGCGATCGGGTTGGACGAGGTGACGAACGGATAAGTGCCGTGGTCGATGTCGAGCAGCGTGCCCTGGGCGCCCTCGAACAGCACGAGGCCGTCGTTGTTGTCGAGCGTGTCCCAGACGATCTTCTGGGTATCGGCGATGTAGGGCTCGAGCCGGTGGCCGAGCGTGCGGTACTCCTCGGTCATCGTGTGGAGGTCGAGCGACGGGTCCTTCGCGTACGGGCGGAGTGAGAGTCGCTTGGGGTCCATCGCGGCGTTGATCTTCTGCTTGAGGATCTTCTCGTCGAGAAGGTCCTGCATGCGGATTCCGAGCCGGGCGGCCTTGTCCGCGTAGCACGGGCCGATGCCGCGGCGCGTGGTGCCGATCTGGAGCTTGCCGAGCTTCGTCTCGCCCGCGTGATCGAGCAGCAGGTGGTAGGGCATGATCAGGTGCGCGTTGGCGGAGACGCGGAGACCGCTCGTGTCGACGCCGCGGTGACGCAGCTCTTCGAGCTCGGCCGTGATCACCTTCGGGTCGACCACCACGCCGTTGCCGATCAGGCAGAGCTTGCCGGGGTAGAGGATCCCCGACGGCACGAGGTGGAACTTGTAGACCTCGTCCCCGCGCACGATCGTGTGGCCGGCGTTGTTCCCGCCCTGGAAGCGGATCACGACGTCAGCCGTCTCGGCGAGCAGGTCCGTGACCTTGCCCTTCCCCTCGTCGCCCCACTGGGCGCCGACTATGACCAAGCCAGGCATCGTCTCGGAGTCTAGGGAGCCGCGACCTGTCGCAGATCCCGACCCATGATCGGGATCGCCGGGCCACACACACCCTCGATGCGCGAGACCGTGCGGAACCCGATCTGATCCCGCAGGTCATCGAGTACGAGGTTCGTGGTGACGACGATCGAGCGCTCGTTCTGCCAGCGCTCGTTGACGATCGAGTAGAGCTGTTCGAGCACCCACTCGGTGCGCTTTTCTGCGCCGAGGTCATCGAGATGGAGCAGGTCGACGTCCACGAGGCGGCGGAAGAGATCGGCATATGAGCGGTCCGCGTCGGCCTCGTAGGTCTCCTTGATGTCGGCGAGCAGGCGCGGCACCGAGTAGATGGCCACGCTGCGCCCGGCCTCGAGCGCCGCCTTCGACACGATCATCGCCAGCGAGGTCTTGCCGGTGCCGACGTCGCCGTAGAACCACAGCCCGCGCCCTTCGTCCACGTTCTGCTCGATCCGGCGGACGAACTGGCGCACCTGCTGGAGCACGTATGGATCCATGTCCGCGACGGGCTGGCGGTCGAACGACACGCCGCGGTAGCGCTTGGGGATCCCCGTGCCGATGCGCCGGCTGGCGGAGCGGTTGATGCGCCGCTCGCGGCAGGCGCACGGGCGCGCGACGTTGGTCTCCTCGTCGAGCAGCCAGCCGCTGCCGTCGCACATGCGCTCGGGGCAGAAGCCCGAGATGTCGGTCGGCTCATTCATGGGTGTCCCCGCCGTTCATCGCCGTCGGGGGCGCGTCGAGCGAGTGGTCGCGGTAGAGGTTCGCGAACTTCGGATAGCGCGACAGGAACGTCATCACCACGTCGCCCACGGGGCCGTTGCGGTGCTTGGCGATGATCACGTCCGCCTCGCCGGGCCGCTCGGAGTCGCGGTTGTAGTACTCGTCGCGGTAGATGAACATGACGAGGTCGGCGTCCTGCTCGATCTGGCCGGACTCGCGCAGGTCGGATAGCAGCGGGCGCTTGTCGGGCCGCGCCTCGACCGCGCGCGAGAGCTGCGAGACGGCGATCACCGGGATGTTCAGCTCGCGGGCGAGGATCTTGAGCCCACGACTGATCTGGCCGATCTGCTCGACGCGGCTCTGAGAGCTGTCCTCGGGACGCATCAGCTGGAGGTAGTCCACGACGAGCAGCCCGAGCTCGCGGCGGGCGTGCAACCGCCGCGCCTTGGCGCGCACCTCCAGGATGCCGATGTCGCTCGAGTCGTCCACATACAGCGGCGAGGCGGCGAGCTTCTCCGTGGCCTTGACCACCTTCGGCCAGCGGTCGGGCTTGACGCGTCCCTTGCGCAGGTCGTCGCCGTTGAGCTTGGCCTGCGAGGCGATGAAGCGCTGCGCGAGCTCGGTCTCGGACATCTCGAGCGAGAACAGCGCCACCGGCCGGTCGTACTCGATCGCCGCGTTCTCCGCGATGTTGGTGACGAGGGCCGACTTGCCCATCGACGGACGCGCCGCGAGCACGATCAGGTTGCCGGGTTGGAAGCCGCCCGTGAGGTCGTCGAGGTCCTTGAAGCCGGACGGCGTGCCGGTGAGCGAGATGCCCTGCCGGGACACCAGCTCGAGCTTGTCGAGCTCGTCGTGCAGCACCTCCTCGATCGAGCGCAGCTCCCCTGTGCGCTCCTCGTGGGCTACGTTGTAAAAGCGGCTCTCGACGCGGTCGATCAGCTCCTGCACGTTGCCGGCGTGGCTGTAAACGTCGCTCTCGGTGGTGCGGGCGGCGTCGAGCAGCTTCCGCAGCAGGGCGTGCTGCTTGACGATGCGGGCGTAGTGCCGGACGTTGCCCGCCGCCGGCACCATGCTCGGCAGGGAGTGGATGTACGCCTGGCCGCCGGCCTCCTCGAGCTCGCCTGCGCGCGCCAGCTCGTCGGATACGGTGACGGCGTCGACGGCCTCGGGATCGGACTTCTCCTTCAGCCGCCGCATGGCGCCGAAGATCTTCTGGTGGCGCGGGCGGTAGAAGTCCTCGGCCCGCAGCCGGGTGTCGATCAGGACGCCGTCTAGGGCCTGCTCGGCCAGCAGGATGGCGCCGAGGACGGAGGTCTCGGCTTCCTGGTTCTGCGGCGGGAGCTTGCCCGACGCCTCAGGCGAAGAGGGAACTGAAATAGCCACGGCCCGTCAATAGTCCGACGGGCCGAGGACAGAAACAAGAGACGCGGACGCGCGAAAAAGACCGTTGTCCGCAGGCACCGGCTTATTCCGGCTGACCGGAGGAAGTCCTGGTTGCGAAAACCAAGACTGCCGAGGACGCAGGGGCGAAGCAATGTGTCGACATTGCGACACCCGAGGACGTGGGCAGGCGCAGGTTTGCAGCCACCAGGCTCACTCCGGGGTGACGATGGTCTTGATGTCTGCCGTGACGCCTTCGGACACCTCGACCGTGACCATGTGCGTGCCGGTGGTCTTGAGCGGTTGTTCGAGGTGCACCTTGCGGCGGTCCAGCCGGATGCCGCGGGCCTGCTTGATCGCGTCGACGATGTCCTGGGCCGTGACCGACCCGAACAGCCGACCGTCCTCGCCCGCCTGCTGCGGGATCGTGAGCACGGTCTTGTTCAGCAGCGCGGCGTTCTCGTCAGCGCGGTCGGCGGCCTCCTGAGCAGCCTGCTCGGCCGCGGCCATGCGCCGCTGCGCCTCGGCGATGGCGCCGGGCGTCGCGGGCTGGGCCAGCTTCCGCGGAACGAGGTAGTTCCGCAGGTAGCCGGGCGAGACGTCGACCACTTCGCCGCGGTCGCCGAGCGTCTCGACGGCCTGCAGCAGAATCGCCTGCGCCATCTACCTCGCCTCCGTGATTGCGAAAACCGAGTCCGGCAAGGACGCAGGGTCGAAGCGGTATGTCAATACCGCGAGACCCGAGGACACAGCCGGGCGAAGGTTTGCAGCCATCACCGCTCCGCTACGTAAGGGAGGAGGCCAAGCTCGCGCGCCCGCTTCACCGCCTGGGCGAGCTGGCGCTGATGGCGCCGGCACGACCCGGTGATGCGAGCGGAGCGGATCTTGCCCTTCTCACTCATGGCGCGGCGCAGCGTGCCGAAGTCCTTGTAGTCGACGACGTCGACCTTGTCGCGACAGAAGGCGCACGGCTTCCGGCGACCGCCGGACCCCGGGCCTTTCTTTCCGTCGCGTCGGCGCGTCTGCTGCCGACTGCTACCACGCTGTTTTGCCACTTCTGAAGTACTCCTTTGGAACGACTAGAACGGGATGTCGTCGTCCCTGGAGTCACCGCTCGCCGGCGCCGGCTGAAAGTCGGCCTGATCGGCTGGGACATCGCTCTGCGGCGTGAACCGACCGCCGTTCTCAGCGTTGTCCCGGGAGCCCAGGAACTGGACAGAGTCGGCAATGATATCGATGGCCTGCCGCTTGTTGCCGTCCTTGTCCTGGTACTCGCGCCATTCCAGTCGCCCGTCCACGGCCACCGGGCGCCCCTTGGAGAGGTAATTCGCGCAGTTCTCGCCCTGCGCGCCCCACACCGTGACGTCGAAGTAGTTGGGCTTGTCGACCCACTCGCCGCCGGCGTCGCGGCGACGCGTGTTGCAGGCGATCCGGAGGCTGCACACCGACGTGCCGCCCGAGGTGCTGCGCAGTTCGGGGTCGCGCGTGAGGTTGCCCGTGAGGACGACCCGGTTGATGTTTGTGGCTGCCATATCGAGACTGCTCCTTCTCTAAAGCGGACGGCTTGAAATTTGCGGTTCGTCGAGCCTAGCGCCGTGATCGGCGGGGTTGGGCGGTTACGCCCAAAGAGTTCCACCGATTTAGCGGGGTGTTCACAAAGCCGTCGTAGAGGCGGGGGTATCCGTAACGGAACCGAGCCCGAAGGCCTCCGCGATCAGCTCGTAAGAGCGGCGGCGGGCGGCGTGGTCGTAGGTGATCGTCACGACCATGACCTCCTCGGCGCCGTACTCGCGGGCCACCGTCTCGATGCCCTCGCGCACCTTGTCCGGGTCGCCGATCACCGCGCGGCGGTCGCGACCGGGTCGAGGCTCGAAGCTGTCGGGCCCATCCTGCTGGTCGAGGAAGCGCTGCGCCTTGTCCGGCGGCGGAACAGGGATCAGCTTTCCCTGGCGCAGCAGCCGGAAGCTCATGCGCGCGCTCGCGGCGAGCCGCTGCGCCTCCTCGGTGGTGTCCGCGCAGATAGCCCACACCGCCGCCGAGACGACCGGCACGGGCATCTCCTCTGACTCCTTGAACTGTTGGCGGTAGAGCTGCGCGATCTCCGCGCCCGACGGGTTGATGAAGTCCGCGAACGAGTACGGCAGGCCGAGCTGCCCCGCCCACACGGCGCTCTGCGGAGAGGAGCCGAGCAGCCACGGCTCGGGCCGCTCGGGCAGGCCCGGCAGCGTCGACGACAGCCGCGCGAACGGATGGTCCGCCGGCAGCTCGCCCTTCAGGTAGCCGAGCAGCTCGGCGAGCTGCTGCGGGAAGTCGTCCGGTGAGGCCTCGCGGCGGTCGCGCTGGAGCGCGAACATCGTGAGCCCGTCCGTGCCCGGCGCGCGGCCGAGCCCGAGGTCGATCCGCCCGGGATAGAGCCCGCTCAGCGCGCTGAATGTCTCCGCGACCTTGAACGGGCTGTAGTGCGGCAGCATGATCCCGCCGCTGCCGACCCGGATGCGTGCCGTCGCGGCCGCGATGGGGCCGATCAGCACCTCGGGCGCCGCGCTCGCCAGGCCGGGTGTGCCGTGGTGTTCGGCCACCCAGTAGCGCTGGTAGCCGAGCGAGTCGGCCAGCTGCGCGAGGTCGAGCGTGTTGTGGAGCGCGTCCGAGCCGGTCGAGCCCTCGGGGATGGGCGACTGGTCGAGAACGCTTAGACGGAAGTCGAGGCTCATGCGCCGGCCGCGGACTCTGGCACGGGCGCCTCGGCCCGTGCACGCGCGGGCGGCCGCCTGAGGGGGATCAGGATCGCGCTGGCGACCGCGCCCACGCCCGCGAAGATCCCGGCGAGCACGAACGCTCGATCGAAGCCGCTCGTCAGAGCCGAATGGACGCTCGTCTGCCCGAGCAGGCTGGCCGTTCGGGTCGTGGCGGTGGTGGCCAGGATCGCCAGCCCGAGCGAGGCCCCGATCTGCCTCGAGGTGTTGATCAGCCCGGAGGCGATGCCGAGCTGCCGTGGCTCGACGCCCGCCATGCCGGCGACCGTGACGGACACGAACGTCGTCCCGATGCCCGCGCCCGCAATCACGAACGGCACGAAGATCTCGCTCCAGTAGCTACCCGTCGGACCGGCCTGTCCCATCCAGACGAGGCCGATGGCGATCATGCCCATGCCGAGCACGAGCAGGCGGCCTGCGCCGACGTGCTGGAGCCGCTTGCCGGCGATTTGCGCCGCCGCGGCGAGCGTGATCGCAGGCGGGAGGAAGGCGAGGCCCGTCTGGATCGGCGTGAAGCCGTGCACCTCCTGCAGGTAGAGCGAGGCGAAGTACCACATGGCGAACGCCGAGCTGCCGAGCATCAGGACCACG
>DATBKS010000220.1:0-5946 GCA_036555755.1 Thermoleophilaceae bacterium | reverse complement strand
CGACGGGGCGACCTACGTCTCCTCAGCTGTGGAAACTACGGAGGCGATGGATGCCGGAGGCGCCGCAATCAAGACCGAGGGGCTGACCAAGCGCTACGGCGGCACCCTGGCGCTCGACTCGCTCGATCTCGAGGTCACCCGCGGCGAGGTCTACGGCTATCTCGGCCCGAACGGCGCCGGCAAGACGACCACGATCCGCCTGCTGCTGGCACTGCACCGGCCGACGTTGGGGCGTGCGTGGCTCTTCGGCATCGATGCCTGGAGCGACCCGGTGGCGGCACACCGGCACCTCGCCTACGTGGCCGGCGAGCCGTTCCTCTGGCCATCGATGACTGCCGAGGAGACGTTCGAGTTCCTGGCGCGGCTGCGGGGCGGCGTCGACACGGCGTACCAGGCGGAGCTCATCGAACGCTTCCAGCTCGACACCGGCAAGAAGGTGCGCGCCCTCTCGAAGGGCAACCGCCAGAAGGTGCTGCTGATCGCGGCGCTCGCCAGTCGCGCCGACCTGCTGATCTTCGACGAGCCCACGAGCGGGCTCGACCCGCTGATGGAGGTCGCCTTCCGCGAGACCGTTCACGAGGCGAAGGAGCGCGGCCAGACGGTCTTTCTCTCGTCGCACATCCTCAGTGAGGTGGAGGCGCTCTGCGACAGGGTCGGGATCCTGCGCGAGGGACGGCTCGTGGATCAGGGGTCGCTCGACGAACTGCGACACCTGGGAGCGCAGACGGTCGAGGTCACCTTCGCCGGACCCGCACCCGATCTGAGCGGCCTGACGGGAGTGGCGATCGTCCCCGCCGGCGAGAACGCGGTGCGCTGCGAGGTCACCGGCAGCATCGGCCCGCTGATCGCTGCCCTCGCCGATCACCCCGTGGTGTCGCTCACAAGCCGGGAGCCCTCCCTCGAGGAGATCTTCCTGCACCACTACGACAGCTCCGATGGCGCCGGCTAGCGCGATCGCGCGCCTCAGCTTTCGCAGTGCGCGCGTCCAGACGGGCAGCTTCGCCCTCTTCTTTGCGCTGGTAGCGCTCGTCAACGTCGAGGGCTATCGGCACAGCTACCCCACCCCCGCATCGCGCCTCGCGTTCGTCCACAGCTTCGCGGACAACAAGGCCGTGAGGCTGTTCTACGGAGTGCCGCACGACCTCACATCCGTCGGCGGCTACGCGGCCTGGCGCATCGGCGGCTTCATGTGCATCTTCGCCGGGCTGTGGGGGGCGCTCGCGGCGGTGCGCGCGCTCCGGACCGAGGAGGACTCCGGGCGCCAGGAGCTGGTCTTGGCGGCACCCGTCAGCCGGAGCGATGCGTTTCTGGCGCGCGCCGCGGCCGTCGCCCTCAGCGCGGCAGTCCTGTGGCTCGGAACGTTCCTCGGACTGGTCGCCGGGCGGCTACCCGCCGTAGGGTCGGCCTTTCTCGCCCTCGCCACGGTCTCGCCCGCCTTCGTCTTCGCCGGGGTCGGCGCCTTGGCGAGCCAGCTCGCTCCTACGCGTCGGGTCGCGCTCGAGCTGTCGAGCGGAGCGCTGGGGATCGCGCTGCTCATCCGAGTGGTCGCGGACACCTCCTCCACGCTCGGATGGATGCGCTGGCTCAGCCCGCTCGGCTGGGCGGAGGAGTTGCGGGCATTCGCAGATACCCGCCCGCTGGTGCTGCTGCTGCCCGCGCTCGCCACGGTTGCCCTGTTCGCACTCGCAGGCAGGATTGCCACGCGGCGCGATGTGGGCGTCGGACTGCTGGCTGTGAGCGACACCGCGACCGCCGATCTGAGGCTGCTCGGGTCACCGACGGCCCAGACGCTGCGCTCCGAGCGCGGCAGCCTCATCGGCTGGCTTGTGGGCATCGGGTTCTTCGCGTTCGTCATCGGCTCGCTCTCGGGCGCGATCTCGTCGACGAACGTGCCCGCCAACCTGCAGCGCCAGCTACAGAAGGTGGGCGGCGCTTCGATCACATCGCCGGCCGGCGCACTGGGTCTTTACTTCCTGTTCTTCATCCTCGCGATCGCTCTGTTCGGCTGTTCGCAGATCGCCGCGGCCAGGCGCGAGGAGGCCGACGAGGAGCTCGAGACGCTGCTCGCCCTCCCCGTGGGGAGGCTGAACTGGTTCGGCGGCCGGCTGCTGCTCGCGTCTGCCGCTATGGCCATGCTCGCTCTTGCCGCCGCCGTCTTCGCCTGGGCAGGCGCGGCCGCGAGCGGGGCCGGGGTTTCGCTGCCGCGGCTGGTGGGCGCCGGGGCCAACTGCCTCCCGGCGTCGCTGCTGTTCCTCGGCATCGGCGCGCTCGCATTCGGCCTGCTGCCACGGGCGAGTGCCGGAATCGCCTACGGGCTCGTGAGCCTCGCGTTCGTCTGGGAGCTCTTCGGCGCCCTGCTCGGCGCACCGGGATGGACGCTCGGGCTCTCCCCCTTCCATCACGTCGGCCTCGTGCCGTCGCAGCCCTTCCGGGCCGCGGCGGCCGCGATCATGCTCGCGATCGGCGCCGCCGCCGCGCTGCTGGGCGGAGCCGCCTTCCGGCGGAGAGACCTCGCCGCCGGCTAGCGCCGGGCAATGAGGGCAGGACGTGTGGTCACTTTCCATCGATATACGCCCCATAAGTGACCACACGTCGCTCACCCCAGCGCCCGGGTAGGAACTACCTACCTCGCACCGAGGTGAGCACCGATGTTCGGCTCGCGGACCGCGCGTAGCGTGAGTCAAGCGCGCACGTGACGGCCGTGGTGAACATCTCTGGTCACAGCGTCACCTCCCACCAGGAGGTGGTGGAGGCCATGCGCGATCCCGCGTTCTACTCCCCCGCCCCGGCCCGCGTCGAGGTGCGCGAGACCCACGGCTCGATCGTCTTCCTCGCGGGTGAGCGCGCGTACAAGGTCAAGAAGCCGGTGCGCTTCGAGTTCCTCGACTACAGCACCCTCCCCCAGCGACGGCGCATGTGCGGCGAGGAGGTGCGCCTCAACCGCAGGCTCGCTCCCGGGCTCTACCGCGGGGTGCGCTCGATCGTCCGGTCCGGCCACGGGTTCACGCTCGCGCGCGAGGACGCGTCCGGCGCCGTCGAGTACGTGGTCGAGATGCGTCGCTTCGACGAGGGCCGCACTCTCGCCGGCGAACTGGCGTGCCATCAGTTCGACCACCGGCAAATGGGCGAGATCGCCGCCCGGATCGCGGCCTTCCACGCCGCCGCGGAGGTTGTCGATCCGGCCGTCGATCCCAGGCATGCGATCAAGCGGGCGAGCGGAGCGACCTTCACCAGCCTCTTCGAGCTGGTGCCGGCCGAGCTCGAAGCGGACGTGATCGCAGCCGAGCGGTTCACGGACGCCTTCCTGGTCAGGCGCCGCAACGAGCTGATCGAGCGCGCCGCGGCGGGCCTCGTCCGCGACGGGCACGGCGATCTGCGCGCCGAGCACATCCTGCTGGAGAGCGAGCTCGAGATCGTGGACTGCGTCGAGTTCGACCCGGAGCTTCGGCGTGCCGACGTCGCCTCCGACCTCGCGTTCCTGGTCATGGACCTTCACCGCCTCGGTGTTCCCGAGCTCGCGGCGGAGCTCGTGGCTGCCTACCGAGCCAGCGGCGGTGACCCGGGTGACGACGGCCTCATAGCTTTCTACGCGGCACAGCGCGCCTGGGTGCGCGCGAAGGTAGAGCTGCTGCGCGCCCAGCAGCTCGACATGACCGGCGGGTCTTCAGCATCGGCGCGCGACGCTGCCCATGAGCTTCTGACGCTCGGGCGTCGCTTTGCGTGGGCCGCGCGCCGGCCGCTGCTCCTTGTGATCTGCGGCCTCTCGGGAAGCGGGAAGTCGCACCTGGCCGACGCATTGTCGGCGGAGTCGGGGTTCGCGGTGATCAGCTCGGACGTGGTCCGGAAAGAGCTCGCCGGTCTCGAACCGCTCGAACGCGCCGGCACTGGCTACTACACGAACGAGTTCAGCGCGAAGACCTACGCCGAGCTGGGCATCCGCGCCGGCCGTGAATTGGAGGCGCGCGGGGCCGTGATCGTCGACGGGACCTTCCGGCGCCCCGAGGACCGTCGCGCCTTCGCCGGCGCAGGAGCCGAGCTGCTCAAGGACGCGCGCTTCGTCGAGTGCCTCGCGCCGCGGCAGCTCAGAGTGCGGCGGGCGGGTCGACGTGCGAAACACACCGCAACGTCGGATGCCACGCGGGCGATCGCCGCATCCCAGACCTTCAAAGATCTTGCGGAGCTGCCGGCGTCGCGTCATCTGCCGCTACGGACCGACCAGCTGACGGCGTCGTGCGTCGCCGACCTCGAGCGCTGGCTCGACTCGCCGGTCGCCTGAACAGGCCGGTGACGGCCTCAGCCGCGCTCGAGCGTGATCAGGTTGATGGCCGACACCACGCCCTCGGCCGCGCCGTCGCTGTGCCTGCACACGAGCAGATGCGTCGTGCCGGGATCGGACAGCGCCGCAAGTGCGTCGCGAGCGCTGGCGAGGGGATCGATCGTGGTCACCTGCTCGGTCACCGCGTCACGCGCGCTCATCAGAGCCGCGTCATCCCCGATGAAGCCGAGCAGGCCCTCGGTGGTGATCCAGCCGAGCGGCCTCGCGTGCTGCTTTCCGACGACGAGGACGGCGTGCACGTCGTGGGCGCGGACGGCTCGCAGCACTTGGACCAGCGAAGCGTCCTCCGCGATCGTCACGACCCCCGGGGTCATGACATCGCGAACGGCCGTGTCCAGGTGATCGCCCCCCAGGTGGCCGCCCCGGGAGGTTCCGCCGTGGGTGTGCAGCCTGGTGGTCGGCATCTCCAGCCCAGCCTCAGAGCTCGATCAGGTTCTTCTCGTGCGCGTAACGCACGAGCTCGGCACGGGTCGTCAGCCGCAGCTTCTGCTGGATGTGCGCGCGATGGGACTCCACCGTCCTGACGCTGAGGTAGAGCTGCCCGGCGATCTCGCTGTTGGTGTGGCCGAGCGCGATCAGCCGCAGCACCTCCACCTCTCGCTCGGTCAGGTCGTCGGGTGGGCCCTGCGGCTCTGGCGGTGCCGCGGCAAGCTTCGCCCCGAGCTCGGGATGCAGGTAGGTGCGGTCATCCGCAGCGAGGCGCACGGCCTCGACGAGCTCGGCGTCGGCCGCCTCCTTGAGGACGTATCCGAGGGCTCCTGCCCGCAGTGCCTCCCGTGCAAATGCGGGGTCGCTCTGCATCGTCAGCACGACGATGCGGGTGTCGGGAGACGCCTCCAGGAACTCCGCGATCGCGGGCAGGCTGGGCTCTCCGGGCATGTTCAGATCCAGGATCAGAACCCGCGGCCGGTGCGCGCGCACGTAGCGCATGGTGCTAGGTACGTCGCCGGCCTCGGCGACCACCTCGAAGTCGTCCTCCGCCTCGAGCAGCATCCGCAGTCCGCTGCGCACGATCGCGTGATCGTCGGCGATGACGAGCTTGATCGGCCGGCCGTCCGCCGCAGCTTCCTCTGCCATGGCAGGAACGTTATCCGTCGCGCTCAACGTCGAGGCTTTCCCGCCGGAACGACCACGACGGGTCGGTCGCAGCTCCTCAGGAGCGCCACGGGGACGCTGCCGAGTCCGCTTTTCTCCGGATCAGAGCCATGCGCGCCGACCACGACCTCCGCGGCCGAGCACTCCCGGGCCGCCTCCATCAACGCCTTCGGGGTCGGTCCCTCGACGAGACTCGTCTGGATGGGGGCGCCGGATGGCGCATGCTTGACGAGATCGGCCAGCAGGGACTCCCCCGCAGCGATGTAGTCGGAGTCCTCGCGCTGATAGCTGGGCGCGCCGAACCACCAGTGGCCCGGCCCGGCCGCATGGACCACCACGACTCGGCCGTCGGACCCGGCGCGCTCGACGGCGTATTCGATGGCTCGTCGACTGGCGGGCGAGCCGTCGTAGCCCACAAGGATCACCGGCGCGTCCGCGCGATGCTGCTCGCCGTACTCGCCACCACTGATCGGCGCCAGGTCGAGTGCGTGGATGGGCATGTGGCGACCCTACGG
>DATBKS010000219.1:0-2862 GCA_036555755.1 Thermoleophilaceae bacterium | reverse complement strand
ATCGTCCTCGGTCAGCCTCGCCTCGTCCTCACCCTCGCGCAGCTGCGTGTGGAACGCGAATTCGCCCTTGCCGTCCACCGCTGCCATGAAGGCGCGCCGGTCGCGATTGAAGGTGACGTTCATCCAGGCGGGGCCATGCGGCACAACGTCATAGAAATCCGGGGCGGAGAGATAGATGGCGTACATGCGGCCGCCGAAGAAGTCGCGCACCACGCCGGTCTCCCCCGTCCACGCGAAGCCGAGCTGCCTGCGGACAAAACTCCGCGCTCCGTCCGCGCCGATCAAGAAACGCGCGGCCACGACCCGTTCCGCGTCGCCGTCCACTGACGCCACCCGCGCGATCACCCCATCGTGCGACTCGCCGAACTCGGTCACCCGCCAGCCGAAGTTCACGGAGATCCCGGGCAGCGCCTCGGCGTGGCGACGCAGGACCTGCTCGACGTACTTCTGCGACACACGATGTGGAAGCTCCGCCGCGCTCCAGGAGCCGCCCAGCGTCGCGACGCTCGCCCGCGCCTCCCGCGCCGAGGGAAGCTGAAAGCGCGCTAGCTCATGCGTCGCGAAGCGGGTGAAATACGCGATGTCGGTCGGGAAGTCCGCGGGCAACCCGAGACTGCGCACCTCCTCGGCAAACCCCAGCCGCCGGTAGTGCTCCATGGTCCGCGCCTGGGTCGCGTTCGCCTGCGGGTTGAGCGCGGTCGACGGCTTTGCGTCGAACACCGAGGCGCTCACACCCCGGCGACCGAGCTCGTTCGCAAGCATCAGGCCGAACGGCCCACCGCCGACGATCAGTACCTCGACTCTGTCTGAGGGGTCGCTCGAGGCCACGCCCTCAGAGGGAGTGCCCGCCAACGGCCCGAGCGCCCAGGAGTGCGGCCAGCCCGTCCACGTCGGCCACCGTGACGGTCAGCTCCGGGTGCCGCAGGATTCCGAACGGGTCGAGTCCGCGCACGGGCCTGTCGAACAGGATGAGCACACCGCGCTCGCCGTTCGTGGCGAAGGTCAGGCCGCGATCGGTGATCGCGAGTCGAGCGGATCCGGCGGTCTTCCAAAACGCATACGGCCCCGTGATGTCCACGTCGCGGATGTTGGTCAGCGGCGTCCGGACGCGCCAGGGGCCAAAGCGGGCTTCGAACGTCTCCTCACCGACCTCGACCCACGCCGTCTCGGGTGTGACGCGGAACGCCCGCGCCAGCCGGCGGTAGGAAGGGTCGAAGGAGAACTCGAAGCGGGTCAACGCCCGGGGGATGATTGCTCTAAGCGGTGGACTCGTTCAAAGCCACCGCGGCGCGGACGAGGTCCTTCAGCGCTTCCTCGTCGATCTTCTCGCCCTCGCGGAAGTCGATCGCGCGCCTGACGTTCCCCTCGAGGCTGGAGTTGAAGAGACCCGACGGATCGTCCAGCGACGCGCCCTTGGCGAAGGTCATCTTCACGACCTCCTTGTAGGTCTCGCCCGTGCAGACCATTCCGTCGTGGTACCAGGTCGGAACCCCGCGCCACTTCCATTCCTCGACGACGTCGGGGTCGGCGTCCTTGACCAGGCCACGGAGCCGGCTGAGCATCTCGCCCCGCCAGTCGCCCAGCTCCTCGATCCTCTCGTCAATCAGCTGAGAGGGAGACTTGTCAGCCGGCGCCACCGGCCCGAGTCTACCGGCGCGCCTGCCACGCGCCGGTGGTCATCGATCTCCCGCGCCAGTCGCGGAGTTCGCACAGAACTACGGAGGCGGTTTGGTGGTTCGAACCGATGCGCCCTGCGCCGGTAGCGCTCTAGCGTGGTCTGCGGGATCCAAGATGACGATTCACGGATCTGAAGCCAGAGCGAGTGAGGCGTCCGCGACAAACCTGGGTGGACTGCTGCTGCGCGCAGTGCACAGGTACGAAGGGACGGCGCTTCGGTACCAGCAGGACGGAGCGTGGGTCGACATCTCCTACCCGGAGCTCGGCACTGCCGCAGGGGAGATAGCGAGAGGGCTGATCGCCCTCGGGATCGAGCCGGGACAGCGGGTTGCGATCCTCTCCAACACACGTCCCGAGTGGACCCTCGCGGACATCGGCACGCTCTGGTCGGGGGCGGCGGTAGTGCCCGTGTACCACACCAACTCGCCGGCCGAGTGCCGCTATGTGCTCGCCCATTCGGAGGCGCGCGCGATCTTCTGCGAGGACGAGGACCAGGCCGCAAAGATCGCCCAGATCCGCGCCGACTGCCCCTCGCTCGAGCACGTGATCCTGTTCGCTGGTTCGGCCGAAAACGCCATCTCGCTGGAGGAGCTGCGCGCGACCGGGCGCACGCTCCCCGAAGGCGTCCTCGAGGAACGCGTGGCGGCAGCGGGCCCGGACGACCTCGCCACGCTGGTCTACACGTCCGGCACCACCGGTCCGCCCAAGGGATGCATCCTCACCCACGGCAATTGGACATCCGCGGTGGAGATGTACGTCGAGCGGCTGCAACTGCACGGCGGTTCGTTCTTCCTGTTCCTGCCTCTCGCCCACGTCATGGCGCGGATCACCCAGATGTTCACGCTGGAGATCGGCGCGACGCTGATCTTCTGGCGGCGCGATCCCGCGCACCTGCTCGACGACCTCAAGGCCGCCGATCCCACGCACTTTGCCGCTGTGCCTCGCCTCTTCGAGAAGATCCACACGGCCGCCACCGTCGGCATTGCGCAGGAGTCGCCGCTCAAGCGGGCGGTTTTCAACTGGGCGCTCTCTACAGGCCGCGAAGTTCGCGCACGCGAGGACGCCGGCGAGGGGATCGGCTGGCTGCTGCGGCGGCGGCACCGTGTGGCCGACCGACTGGTGCTCTCGAAGGTCAGAGAGCTGTTCGGAACTCGCCTCGATTTCGCGATCTCGGCCGCGGCGCCG
>DATBKS010000218.1:0-18442 GCA_036555755.1 Thermoleophilaceae bacterium | reverse complement strand
CGGGTCGACTGGGCAATCCCCTGCCGTTATGCGGAGGTGAACGGCGGACTGGCGACGGTCGTGGGCGCCCAGGTGGACGCGGTGCGGGTGGCGCAGTTTCCCGCGCGCGTGGGCACCTGGCTCGCAGTGCGGCTCGTGTTCGGCGACGACGAGGCGTCCTCAGACCACGACGTGATGTTGAAGATCCTCGACCCTCAGCTGGGCGAGATCGGCGAGACGCACACCAACCTCACACTCGGCCCGCCGAACCCCGAGAAGGCGCCGGGTTGGGAGGGCAGCCACCTGATGGCGACGTTCGTTCAGTTCGACGCCGGATCGGACGGCACGCACACCTTTGAGCTGTATGTGGACGGCCGCCACCAGCAGACGCTGCCATTCAGCATCCGCGGCCCGGGCGAGTAAGAGCGGCGCTCAGTCCTCTTCGTGCTCGGCGGCCTCGCGCTCGGCCTCGGCGCGCTCCTCGAGCTTCTTCTTGAGATAGGCGGCCTTGTCGGCGCGGCGGTCGAACTGGGACGTGTCCTCCTCCTCGGGCGCGCGGTCGGACTGAACACGCGCCTCCTCCTCGCGCTTCATCTGGCGAACGCGCAGTTCCTCGGTTGTGGGATCGGGGTCGGTCTCGCTCATGCCACTGCCTCCATGCCTTCAAGCTCGCGCGTGCGCGCCAGGTGTTCCAGCGCCCGCGCCTCGATCTGACGTACTCGCTCGGGGGAGAGGCCGAGCCGGCGGCCGGTCTCGCGCAGCGGGGCGGGCTCGTCGCCGCTCATGCCGTATCTCAATCTCACCACCTCGCGCTCGCGCTCGGGCAGGCGCTGAAGCGCGCGTTCGAGTGTCTGCCTCTGGAGGCTCACGCTCACCTCGTCCTCGGGCTCCGGCGCGTCGCTTGCGAGCAGGTCGCCGAGCGAGCTCTCGCCCTCCTCGCCAACGGGGCGGTCGAGGCTCGTGATCGTGCGCGCGGCCTCGCGCACCTCCTCGACCTGCTTGAGCGGCAGCTCGGCGGTCTTGGCGATCTCGTCGTCCGTCGGGGGCCGACCGAGCTTGAGCGTCAGGTCGCGCTCGGCCCTCGCGATCTTGCGCTCGCGCTGGCCGATGTGCACCGGGATGCGGATGGTGCGCGCCTTGTTGGCGATGCCGCGCTGGATCGCCTGGCGGATCCAGAAGGTCGCGTAGGTGGAGAACTTGTAGCCCTTCCGCCAATCGAACTTCTCGACCGCGCGGATCAGGCCGAAGATGCCCTCCTGGATCAGGTCGAGCAGCGGCAGGTCGTGGCCCTGGTACTTCTTCGCGAGCGACACGACGAGGCGCAGGTTCGAGTTGATCATGCGCTCCTTCGCGGCCATGTCGCCGCGCTCGACGCGCTTGGTCAGCTCGACCTCCTCGGCCGCGCTGAGCAGCGGATAGCGGCGGATCTCGTTGAGGAACAGCTGGAGCGCGTCGGTGGTGATCCCGGCGAGGTCGGTGTTCGAGAAGTGCGTCGGGTCGACGCTCGCGCGGCCGCAGTCGTCGCTCAGGATCACGCCGCGTGACTCGAGCGTCTCCTGGATCTCCGCCGCCTCGTCGTCGGTCAGGTCAAGTTCGGTCGCGAGTTCGGTGAGGTCCGAGAGGTTCACGCACTCCTCGTCCTCGCCGTGCTGGATCAGCCTGTCGATGCGGGTCTGAAGTTGGTCGCCAGTGATCATCAGGTCTCTCCCGGAGCAATCTGGGGCTCCGGCCGCTCGGGCGGGTCGTCCGGAGGATCGGGGTCCGGCTCGGGAGTGCTCGGGTCGGGCGGGTCCGGGACCGGACTCGGCTCGGGCTCCCTCACCGGGTCAGGCCCGGGATCGGGCACCGCCGGCTCGGCCGGATCGGGCATCGGCTGTTCTGGGACGTCAGGTGTGGACGGAACTTCCATCTACCCGGCCAGTACCCCGGCCCAGAGGGGGCAAAACGGCTCTAAAGCCGGGCCACAACGGCGGCTACGACCGCCTCCAGGACGGGGCCCATAGGTACTCCCCCAACGGTACCGGCTCCGCTCACCACGCGGGGGTTTCCGTTGTTCGATTCGAGCTGCGCGGTCACCCGCACCGGCACGGGCTGAGTGCCGCCGACGAAGCCTCCGGCGAGGCCGCCGAACAGCCCGCCGAGGCCGCCGCCCACCGCCGAGCCGAGATACGACGCGAGCGCGCTCGGGGTGAAGCTGGCGCGCACGCCCAGCTCGTAGGTTGACGAGCCGTGGTCGCGGTCCAGGTTGAAGCGCTGGGTCTCGAACGGTCCCGAAGTGACGTTCGTCAGGTGGATGTGCACCGAGCCGAACTTGTCGAGGTGGTCGAGCACCTTCTGCTGACCCGTGCCGAGCGGCACATTGAGGCCATTGCCCGTCACGTTGATCGAATCGCCGCTCTTGAACAGCAACCGGAGCGCCGGGAACGCGTGCACGGAGGCGTGCGCGGTGCCTCCGTCCTTCGTCAGCCGGTTCTCGATCTGACGCGCCGCGAGGGGCGGCAGCACGAGCTGACTCACCACCAGAATGAGGATCACCACGGCCACGACCACGCCGATAGGGAGGGCTAGGCTTCGACCCATACAATCCCGAAGTCTCCCGGAGAGGTGGCCGAGTGGCTGAAGGCACTCGCCTGCTAAGCGAGTAGGGGGCGCAAGCTCTCTCGCGGGTTCGAATCCCGCCCTCTCCGCTGCTTGATGGGACGGGCAAGCATCATCACGTTGTTGGCAGTGCTGGCGGGGGCCGTGGGCGGTCAGGCCATGGCCGCGCCGCACGCGCACTCGAGCGCGAGCTGTTCCGGATCGATCACGCGGAAGATCGGGACCAAGACGCAGCGCGCCGGCTCAATCAAGACTCACGGCATCTCGTGCAAGAAGGGCAAGGGCGTTGTCAAGAGCTTCCTGCACAAGGCGGCCACGAAGAGCTCCTGTCTCAAGGGGGCGAAGAAGCCGCCCCCCACCAGCGGCTGCAACGTATCCGGGTACCACTGCTTCCTGGGGCGCAAGCCCGACTACTGCGCCACCGTCAGCGGCAAGGAGGTCGACTTCAAGCTGCACGCCGTCAAGAGCAGCTCGGCCGCGGCGGCCACGCGACCGCGCACGCCACCGGCATCGAGGGCGGCTTCCACCTTCCGCTCGAGCACTCGCCCGTGAAGGTCAAGGCGTACCGGATCGTGTCCGGTAGCTGCGGCCGGGTCTACTCGCGCCTCAAGGCCACGAGCAAGCACGGCAGCACCACCGTGAAGTTGCAGGTCTGCCCAGGCAAGTCGTACTAGGCGAGCGCTAGCGCGCCTCTGAGAAGACGGGCACGCAGGCGCTGCAGGCCTCCGAGACGTGCCGATGGTCGGTGCCGCAGCAGCCGCCCAGCAAGGTGAGGTTCGGCAGGCGTTCGAACAGGTCGCGGTAGTCGGCGCCGAACTCCACGGGGTCGCCCTCGTCGAGCTCCTCCGCCGCGTCGAGCTCCTCGTGGCTCTTCTTCGATGCGTTCGCGCGCAGCCCGCGGATGCGCTCAAGCCACGGGCCGTCGTCGAGGGCGTCGGCAAAGTGGCTCGGATGGGCGCAGTTGATCATGAAGTAGGCGGGGCCTGAGTCCGTCTCCGCGTCCACCTGCTCCACCGCCTCGCGCAGACTCTGCCCGCTTGGCAGGCGGCCATCGGTCTCGACGGTGAACGAGATCGCCACCGGCACGCCGACGCGCTGCGACGCACGGACGATCCCGATCGCCTCGCCGACGTTCGTCAGGGTGAGCGCTGTGATCATGTCCACGCCGGCCTCGGCCAGCGTCGCGATCTGCGGCAGGTGGTACGCCTCGGCGTCGTCGGCCGAGGGCACGATTTCCGGCGCGTAGGCATCGTCGCGCGGGCCGATGCAGCCGCTAATCACGATCGGGATGTTGTCGCGGGCGTGCGCTTCGCGGATTTCCTGGGCGAGCATCACGGCGCGCCGGTTGATCTCGACAAGATCGCTGGACGAGTAGCCGAGCTGCTCGCCCCAACGCGAGCTCGCGCGCCAGGTGGGGGTGTCGATCAGCATGCCGAGGTCGTGGCGGCGGGCCGTCGCGATGAATTCCTCGAAGTAGGAGCGCATCACCTGGGTGTGCTTCTCGTTCTCGAGCAGGGGGAACGAGGCGAAACAGGGGAGGTCGATGCCGTGGTGGAAGATGAGAACCGTCTCGATCCCTGCGTCGGTGATGTAGAGCCGGTCGTCTGTGAGGTGGGAGAGCATGGCTCGCATGCTCCTGTGCTAGCGGAGTGCGTGTCAATGGGGGGCGACCTGCAGAACGTCCGGCTAGCGCCAGGAGCTTGCGAGCGCGTTCACGTCCTTGAGCAGGAACGGGCCGAGCGTGGTCACAAACACGGCGGTCATGTGATGCAGGTCCTTGTGCACGAGTGCCCCGCCGATCACCGGGAAGCAATCCGCGGTGCTGCAGAAGTAGCGAGTGAGGTCGAGCACCTGGATTCTCGGCGAGTTCAGGCGATCCGCCGCTACCACCGCGGCGTCGCGATCCATGGCCGCGGCTCGCCAGTGGCGGCGTGGCTGTCGACCAGCAGGGCGACGGTCGCGGTGGCCTGAGAGGCCGGCGCGCCGAACTCACACACCCGCAGCGGACCGAGCTCCTGAATGATCGTGCAGGGGGCGTTGGGACGGTCGCGGGCCTGACCGGTGTGGGCACGACCTCGTCCGCCAGGGAGCGGTTCCGGCACGGGCGAGCGGGATTGCGAGCCGCGGCGCCGAAGCAGCGCTGCGCGGCGGGCTGCGTTGGTTCAGTCTGCGCCGCGAGGACGGGGCGGCCCCGCGCCTGCACGTGCGAGGTACCCAGCCCGCTGGCGGGCAAGAGCGCCAGCGTCGCGGCGCCTGGGACCGCTGACAACCACGGCGCGCTTCGCTAGGCCCCGGCGTTTCCCGTAGTGGGGACGATCGCGTCGACAGCTCGCGCCAGGTAGGGGCCGAGCGTGGTGTCGAACACGACCGTGAGGTGGTGATCGTCCTTATGCACAAGGGCGCCGCCCACCACCGGATAGCACCAGCTGCTGTCGCAGAAGAAATGGTTGAGATCGACGCTCGCGACCCGCGGCGAGTGCGCTCGTACCGCGGCCACCGCCTGGGGATCGGGATCGATCGCAACGCTGCGCGGGACCTTGCACGCACTGCCCGCGTCCTTGTGGGAGGAGTGAGCGCGCTCAACGCAGCCCTGCGTGCTGAGTTCGTCCTTGGGCGTGTCGCGGATCACGATGATGTGCTTGACCGTGCGGGGCAGCGCCTTCCAGGCGCGCTGGAAGCCCGCCACCTCTGTGTTGAAGGGGTTCTGCCCATGCGGGATCACCCACTTGGTACCGGTGTCTTGAGCCACGAACACCGTGCTCACATCGGGATGGCGCGCCAGCCAGCGCGGCACCTGGCGGTTCCACTGGATGCACTGGCCGAAGAGCGGGACGCGGAGCTCCTTGACGGTCCTCGAGTAGGGGCAACCGGAGCGCGTGATCGAGAGGCCGTGCCAGTGGCGGTCGTTCGCAACCACCTGCAGCGCTGCGCGCCAGTGCGAGGCGTGGCTGTCGCCGATCAGCGCCACCGTGCCTTCGGCCTGCGCGGCCGGCACGCCGAACTCGCAGACCACGAACGGTCGCGAGCGCGTGATCTTGCACGGCGCGTTGGGGGTCCCCTGCGCCTCCACCGGTGTCGGCACCACCATGCGCTGGAGAGCCGGGTTGTTGCAGGGATGCTGGGGGTCGCGGGACGCCGCGCCGAAGCAGCGTGGATGCGCTGCCAGCACACGGGACGTGATCTGCTGGTCCTTGTGAATCTGCGCCTGCACCTGGAAGCCACCCCAGAGCACGACCGCGAGCACGACCGCAGTGCTCGTCCCCGCGAACACAAACGTCCAGCGCGGGCGGTGGCTGAGCAGGAAGCGGTCCGCCCGGATCGGGTCCTCGATGAAGAACTTGCTGATCCAGGCGGCGAGAACGGTGAGGATGACGATCGCGATCCTTGTGTCGAAGTGGAGCGCCGCGCCGAGCGCGAACGGCGTGAGGATGAGGAGCGGCCAGTGCCACAGGTAGATGCCGTAGGAGATGTCGCCGATGAACTGAATTGGCCGCAGCTTCACGATCGGCGTTGGCGACCAGCGCGGCTTCGGAGCCCCCGCCCAGATCACCGCGATCGTGCCGAGCACCGGCAGCGCCGCCGCCACCCCCGGGAACGGCGTGGCGTCGCTGAACTCGAACGCGGCGACCATGATCGCCGCGATACCGATCCACGAGATGACCGCGCGCAGCGCCGGCATGCCCTGCCACTGCGGGAGCAACGCGAGTAGGCCACCGAGCCCGAACTCCCATGCGCGAGTGGGGGTGATGAAGTAGGCGGCCGCCGGGTCGTTGTCGGTGCGGTAGATCCCGTAGGCCAGGCTCCCGATCGTCAGGGCAAACATTCCCAGGGCGATCGCTCGGCGCGACACGGTGAGGTGGCGCACGCGCGTCACCCAGACGCCGAGCAGGATCAGCACCGGCCACACCACGTAGAACTGCTCCTCGGCAGAGAGCGACCAGTAGTGCTGGACTGGGGACGGCGCCTGGCCGGACTGGAAGTAGTTCGTGGCGGCGGCAGCCAGGTGCCAGTTCTGCCCGTACTCCGTGCTCGCGCGCATGTCGGACAGGAACTGCGACCAGTAGTTCATAGGGACGAACACGAAGGTGGCGAGCGCGCATACGAGCAGCACGCCGAGGGCCGGTGGCAGGATGCGGCGAGCGCGCCGCGCCCAGAAGCCAGGCAGCGAGACGCGGCCGGTCTTGTCCACCTCGTGCAACAGCTGCGAGGTGATCAGAAAGCCGGAGATCCCGAAGAAGACGTCAACGCCCACATAGCCGCCGGGCAGGGCGCGGGGCCAGAAGTGGTAGACGACAACGAGGCCCACCGCCACCGCCCGCAGCGCCTGGACCTCGGGACGGATCTTCTTGCTCGACTCGCCGCTATGCGCGGACCCGGGCCGGTGGGCGCCAATCCGCTGCATGAGGCGGGAAGGGCGTTTTGGGGCGCCCTTGTGAGGGTCGTTTGGGTGGGCCCTTGCGTGCATGGCTTCTCACAGAGCCAGTCAAGCTTCGTTGCGCGGTCGACCGCACGCATCGGGTAGGCGCCGTAGTCGCCATCCGTGGTTCCTACGGCAGCCGGATCGGCAACTACCCGCTACTTCCAGCGCTTCATCAGCCGGTCGACGTCGGCATTGAGGTACGGCCCGAGTGTCGTCGCGAACACGACCGTCATGTGGTGCTGGTCCTTGTGCACGAGCGCGCCGCCGATCACCGGGTAGCACCAGCGCCTGTCGCAGAAGAACCGGTTGAGGTCCACGATCTGCACCCGGCGCATGTGCGCGTGGGCGGCGGCGGTGGCCTCGGCGTCGGGGTCGAGCGCGACGCCGCGCGGCACCTTGCACGCGAGGCCCGCCTGGCGGTGCTTCGCGATCGAGCGCTCGACGCACGCCGCGGTGCTGTCGCGGTCCTTCGGCGTGTCGTGGATCACCACGATGTGCTTGACGCTCGCGGGCAGCGTTCTCCACGCCTTGGTGAAGCCGCTCACCTCCGCGCCGTACTCACTCTGACCGTGGGGCACCACCCACTTCTGACCCGACTCCTGCACGAAGAACACCGTGCTCACCTGCGGATGCGTGGCGAACCAGTGCGGGAGCTGGCGGTTCCACTGGATGCACTGTGAGAAGAGCGGCACGCGCAGCACCTTCTTCGTGCGCGAGAAGGGGCAGCCGGAGCGCGTGATCGACAGCCCGTACCAGCCCTTCCGCTGGGCGACCACCGCGAGAGCGGCGCGCCAGTGCGAGGCGTGGCTGTCGCCCACCAACGCGATCGTCGCCGTGGCCTTCGCGCGCGGGGTGCCGAACGCGCAGACGTGGAACGGCCGGGTCTGGACGAACCGGCACGGCGCGTTCGGGCGGTTGATCGCCGCGATCGGGGTCGGCACCACAGCGAACTTCAGCTTCGGGTTGCTGCACGCGTGCCGGGGATCGCGCGCGGCGGCGCCGAAGCACTTCGGCCGCGAGGCGAGCATGCGGTCGGTGGCGCGCTCGTCCTTGTTGATCTGCGCCTGCACGTAGGCGGCGCCCCAGAACGTCACGGCGAGCACCGCGCCGGTGGCGACGGCCGCCGCGCCGAAGGTCCAGCTGGCCCTGCGGCGGGCGAGCAGCGGACCGGAGCGCACCGGGTCCTCGATCACGATCTTGGTCAGCCACGCGGCGACGATCGTGATGATCACGAGCACGACCTTCGTGTCCGTGTTCACGGCGACGCCGAGCGCGAACGGGGCGAGGATGAACAGCGGCCAGTGCCAGAGGTAGACGGCGTAGGAGATGTCGCCGAGGAACTGGACCGGGCGCACGCGCAGCAGCCGCGTGGGGGCGAGGCGGAGCGTGGGCGAGCCCGCCCACATCACGGCCACGGCTCCGAGCACGGGCAGCAGCGCCGCGACGCCGGGGAACGGCGTGGCGTCCGAGTAGAGGGCGGCGGCCAGTCCGATCGCGGCGAGCCCGAGCCACGACGCGGCGGCGCGCAGCTTCGTCACGCCGACGGCGGCGGGCAAGAGCGCTAGCAGGCCGCCGGCGCCGAACTCCCACGCCCGCGTGGGCGTCGTGAAGTAGGCGGCGGCGGGGTCGGTGGCCGTGCGCCAGATCCCGTAGGCGAGGCTGAGCGCCGTGAGGGCCGGCAGCACGACCTGGAGCGGTCGGCGCGGGATATGCACCCGCCCGACGCCCGCGACCTTCGCGGCCACGAGGATCAGCACCGGCCACACGAGGTAGAACTGCTCTTCCGCCGAGAGCGACCAGTAGTGCTCGACGGGCGAGGGTCCCTGACCCTGCGCGAAGTAGTTCACCGCGGTCGAAGCGAGGTGCCAGTTCTGCCCGTACGTGGTGCTGGCCCGCATCTCCGCGAAGAACTGCTGCCAGTAGTTGAGCGGGACGAACACGATCGTCGCGATCGCGCAGAACAGCACGACCACGAGGGCGGGCGGCAGGATGCGCCGGGCGCGCCGCGCCCAGAATGCGGGCATCGAGACGCTGCCGGTGCGGTCGACTTCCTTGAGCAGCTGCGACGTGATCAGGAAGCCCGAGATGGCGAAGAACACGTCGACGCCCACGAAGCCGCCGGACAGGGCGGCCGGCCAGAAGTGGTAGACGACGACGAGCGACACCGCGAGCGCGCGGAGTGCCTGGATCTCCGGGCGCAGGGGCTTTCGGACGGCCGTGGTCGGCGTCATGGCTCCTCCTTTGCAGGTGCGAATCCGCGTGGCCGGTCCCCGCGGCAGGGGCAGCCGCCGAGCGGACCGGTTCCTCTAGATCAGGTGCGCGCCGCCACGCTTGGGCGACTGACATTCGGCGGCGCGAGGGTGCTGCCTTTTCCTTTCGGGCTCTGTGCTGCCCGGGTTCTTCTTTAGGAATCCGGGCGGCGAGGAAAAGTTGCGCGCGGCGTAACTATCCTGCGCACCGTGTTCGGGGCCTACGCCGCGACGGCGGTGATCCTCGCCGCCTCGGTCGTGGTCGGGCTCGCGCTGTGGCGGCTTTCTGGCTGGGAACGGGCGTCCTTTTGCGCGCCCGCCGCCGGCTTTGCGCTGCTGCTCATCTTCAGCGAGGTCTTCGCGCGGCTGCCGGGCCGAACGGTCACCGCCGCGGTGGTGCTCGGCCTGCTCACGCTGGTCGCCGGCCTTGTGCTGTTCGCTGCGCCGTACCCGCCGGGTCCGCTGGTGAGCGATGGCTTCGCGCTCGCGCTCGTCTCACTCCTGCTGGTGGGGCTGCCGTTTGCAGTGAGCGGCCACTTCGGCGTGCTCGGGGTGGGCGACAACAACGACATGTCCGTCCACATGGGCGCGTCGTACTGGCTGCAAACGCACGCGGTCCAGCAGGATGTGATGCTGGTCAAGCCCGGCTATCCGATCGGGCCGCACGCCCTCGCGGGGACGCTCGGGACGATGTTCGGGATCTCGATCGAGAAGGCGTTCACCGGCTTGATCATGGTCGTGCCCGCGCTCGCCGCGCTGGCGGCCTACGGCGGCCTCGAGCGTCTCGCGCGCGGGCCGCGCTTCATCGGCGCGCTGCTAGTCGGCTTCGCCTACATGGCCGCCTCCTACTTCGCCCAGGGCGCGTTCAAGGAGACGATCGAGGGGATGTTCCTGCTCGCGTTCGTGCTCGGGCTGCGCGAGTTCGCGGGCGAGCTGCACTGGCCGCAGGCGCGCCAAGCCGTGCCGCTCGGGGTGATCGCCGCGGGGACCGTCTACACGTACAGCTACCCGGGTGTCTACTGGCCGCTCGCCGCGCTCGGCGTCACCTGGGTGGCGATCGCTGTGCGGGAGGGGGGACCTCAGTTCATCGGCCGCGGCTACGAGCTGGTCCGCGACGCGATCTGGCCGCTCGCCGCCGGGGCGCTGGCGTTCCTCATAGCGGTCTTGCCGACCATCGATCGGATCTGGCACTTCGCCAGCTCGCATTACGCCAACGAGCCGCCCGCCGGGCTCGGCAACCTCGAGCACCCCATCAGCCCCGCGCAGACGCTCGGGGTCTGGCTCGCCTCCGACTTCCGCTTCGACCCCGACCCCCGCTGGCTTACCGTGATCGGCATCGTCCTCGCCGCGGGCGCGCTCGTCTGGGGGCTGTGGGCGTGGTGGCGCGAGGACGACCTGACGGTGCCCGCCGCGCTGATCGGCTCGGTGGTGGTCTGGTTCGTCGCCTCGAAGACGAAGAACCCCTACAACGAGGCCAAGGGGCTCGCGATCATGGCGCCGCTCGTAATGCTGCTGATCGTGAGCGTGCTGCTCGCGCCGCGCCGCGAGATGCGCTTCGCGAGACCCGGGCTCGAGCGATTGCGCACGCCGGTCGCCGTGGTCGTCGTCCTGCTCGCGGCAGCGTCGAGCTTCCTCGCGCTGCGCGACGCGCCCGTCGGCCCGCGGCAGCCGTGGCAGCAGCTCGGCACGTTCCGCTCGGAGATCAAGGGCGAGCGCACCCTGGCCAACTACGACGACGACTTCGCTCTCTGGGAGCTGCGCGACGGCATCATCGGGCGCTTCCGCTTCCTCTACACGCCGCTGCTCGTGCCGCTGAATCCCGAGAAGCACTGGGCGCCCGGACAGCAGACCGACTTCGACAACTTCGCCTCGGCCACGCTCAACGACTTCAAGTACGTGGTCACGTCGCGCTCGCCGTTCGTGAGCCAGGTGCCGTCGAACTTCCACCTCGACAAGTCCACCCCGCAGTACCAGCTGTGGGAGCGCGAGGGCCCGACCCCGCCGCGGAGCGTGATGGACACGCCGGGGCGGCCAGGCGCGACGCTCGACTGCACGACCGCCGACGGCCGCGCCCTCTCGCGCAAGCGCGGCACCGCGCACGTGATCCCCGAGCCGGTGGTTGCACTGCCCACGAGCTGGTCCAAGGACGTGAAGGGCGCGGGCGACTCGGCCACCCAGCAGCTCAAGCTCCCGCGCGGCAGCTGGGACATCTCGATCCAGTACGTCTCGCGCGAGCCCGTGACCGTCAGCGGGCCCGGCTTCAGCGCCAAGCTACCGGGCAACCTTGCGCGTCTCGGCCCCTACTTCGTCGTCGGCAGGGTGACGAGCGACGGTACGACCCCCGTGACGATTGGCGCCAAGGTGGGCGAGCTCGGCACGTTCGGCAAGCTCATGGGCGCCAAGGGGCACACCCGCGCGCTCGACTCGTTCGAGAACGGGACGCTCGGCGGCGTCGCCGCCACGCGCACCGACCAGCGCGGGGCCGATGTTCCGCTGCGCCGCGCCTGCGGCCGCTACGTGGACTGGTATCGCCTGGGCTAGCGGCTGTGGCTAGCGCAGCCAGGTGCGCAGGATCGCCTTGGTGAAGCCGAGCCCGTAGCCGAGCGTTGCCGGCTTCTTCGTCTCGCCGTGCATGCGGGCGACGATCGTGATCGGCACCTCCTCGAGGCGCAGGCCGCGCTTGGACGCCTCGATCAGGAACTCGGAGGCGTGGAACTGCTCCTGGCGCAGGTCGAGCTTCTCGAGCGAGGCCGCCTTGATCGCGCGGTAGCCGCTCGAGCAGTCGGTGATCTCGGTGCGGGTGACGGTCGTGAGCACGCGGTTGAACACGCGCAGGCCGAGCTCGCGGGAGAAGGTGTTGGGGTCGGCGCTGCCGAGGGTGCGCGAGCCGTTCACGACGTCGGCGCGGCCGGCGACGATCGGGCGCACGAGCCGCTGCATCTCCTCGGGGAGGTGCTGGCCGTCGGCGTCGAGGGTGACCACCAGGGCGGCGCCCGCCTCGATCCCGAGCGCGTAGCCCGTCCGCAGCGCGGCACCCCCTCCGCGGTTGCGCAGATGGCGCGCGACCATGGCGCCCGCGGCCTCGGCGGCCGCGACCGTGCCGTCATCGGAGCCGTCGTCGACGACGACCACGGTGGTGGGGAGGCCGCACACGCGATCCGGCACCCGCGACACCACCACGCCCACGTTCTCGCCCTCGTTGTAGGCGGGAATCACGACAAGAATTCCGTCGCGAACCTTGCCGTCGAGGTGGGGCAGGGCGACGTCGAGATGTTCAACTGTCTGTGTCAAGGGGCGTGAGAGATGGTGCCCGCAAAGGCGGTCAACTAGCCGTGAGAGTGCGGGGGATCACGAAGATTCTTGTAAATGCGGCGTGATCGTGCGTTTGCAAATTGCGCTGCGTCGGTATTGTCACCGCTGTGCAAGTCCTCATTTTGGGCGGGGACGGCTACCTTGGCTGGCCGACCGCCCTTCGTTTTTCGGCTCGGGGGCATGACGTTGCCCTCGTCGACAACTTCGCGCGTCGCTACTGGCATCTCCAGCAGTCGACCGATTCGCTGACCCCGATCGCGTCCCTCGAGGACCGAATTCGGGCGTGGCAGGAGCTGTCTGGCAAGGAGATCCGCTCCTACGTCGGCAACGTCCACGAGGGCGATTTCCTCGACCGCGTAGTCGGCGAGCTCCTGCCCGACGTGGTCATCCACTACGCCGAGCAGCCATCGGCCCCGTTCTCGATGAAGTCGCGTCAGCACGCCGTGCTCACCCAGCAGACCAACGTGATCGGCACCCTGAATCTGATGTTCGCGATCCGCGAGCACGTGCCCGACTGCCACATCGTGAAGCTCGGGACGATGGGCGAGTACGGCACGCCGAACATCGACATCGAAGAGGGCTACATCGAGATCGAGCACAAGGGCCGCACCGATGTCCTCCCCTATCCGAAGCTGCCGGGGTCGCTCTACCACCTTTCGAAGGTGCACGACTCGCACAACCTGCACTTCGCCTGCCGCGTGTGGGGCCTGCGCGCAACCGACTTGAACCAGGGCGTCGTCTACGGCGTCGAGACCGACGAGACCTCGCTCGACCCGCGCCTGTCGACGCGCTTCGACTACGACGAGGTGTTCGGCACCGCGCTCAACCGCTTCTGCGTGCAGGCCGTGGTTGGGCACCCGATCACGGTCTACGGCGAGGGAGGCCAGACGCGTGGCTTCCTCAACATCCGCGACACGCTTCAGTGCGTCGAGATCGCCGCGACGCATCCGGCGGCTGCCGGCGAGTTCCGCGTCTTCAACCAGTTCACCGAGCAGTTCTCGGTCCTCGAGCTGGCCCACCTGGTGCAGCGATGTGCCGGCGAGGTCGGCCTCGGCGCGACGGTTCGCCACTACCCGAACCCCCGCGTGGAGGCCGAGCAGCACTACTACCACGCGGTCAACGACAAGCTCATGGCGCTTGGCCTCGAGCCGCACTACCTCGGCGACGAGCTGATCTTCTCGATGCTCAACGTGATCCGCCAGCACAAGGACCGGATCAGCCTGAGCGAGGTCGCCCCCAAGACGCGCTGGCGTCCGGGCGAGCTGGGCACCGAGGAGGAGGCCGACGTGGCGCCTGCCGAGTCGAACGGCAACCGGGCGCCTGCCGGCCGCGACGACGACATCCTCGGCGAAGAGGGTGTGCCGGGAGCGGCCGTCTAGCCCTCGTCCGTCGGCGCGGTTACTTTGTCCGCGCCATGACTCTGGTCCGATGGCTCGCGCTCGGCGGAACCCTTCTTCTTGCCGGCCTCTTCAGCGGCGTCGCGCGCGCTGACACGTACTGCGTGACGCCCGCCGGCGGCTGCGACGGCGCGCACACGTTCGCCGACGTCCAGGCTGCGCTCACCGGGGTGGCGAACAACGGCCACGCCGACACGATTCAGCTCGGATCCGCCACCTACAGCCAGGACGCAATGGTCTACAGCGGCAACGACGCGGTGACGCTGGTGGGCGCGGGCACTACCGCAACCACGTTGCAGCGCACGGCGGCAGCGGCGTCCACGGTCGTGTTGCGAGGGTCGGGCACGGGGAGCGTCTTCCTCGAACATCTCCACGTCCACATGCTCTCCGTCTCGGGATCGTTGACAGGCGTGAGGCTCGATCACGGCGGTGGTCTCGACGACGTTGTGATTGACATCAACCCCGGCAGCGGCAGCCCGGACGGGGCGGTGGTCACGGGTACCACCAGCATCACGAACAGCACGATCGACGTCCACCTGGGCGGGACGTGCATTTCCGCCGACGGCTCGACCACGACGCTCGCCGGCGACACGCTCCGCAACTGCGGGATCGCTCTGAACGGCCAGGGCGGAGCCGTTCACGCAGAGGCCATGCGGATCGCGAACGCGCAAATCGGCGTGGATGCGGGAGGCGGCGCAAACGTGCTGATCGAGGACAGCCTGTTGACGTTCTCGGCTCCCGCAACCGGCGTCGAGCTCGGCGCATCCGGTTCCGGTTCGCCCACCAGGCTCACCGCGAAGCACGTCACGATCGTGGGAGTCTCGGGCGGGCTCGGGGCCGAGGCGTTCAACCACGCCACCACCCAGCCCGCGACCCTCGAACTCGACGACGCGATCATCCGCGGCGTCAGCACCAGCCTGTCACGGGACTCGGTGGCGGGCGATCCGGCGAACATCGTGGCCGAGTACAACGACTACGACACGAGCACCGTGATCCAGCCGGGCGGCGGACCCGGGTCGATCACCTCCACGCACGTCTACGACAACGTCGATCCGCAGTTCGTGAACGCCGCCGGCGGCGACTACCACCTTGCTCCTGCCTCGCCGCTGATCGACCAGGATCCGCGGTTCTTGGCCGCCGGCGAGAGTCCGTTCGACTTCGACGGGCACGCGCGCATCGTCAACGGCAAGCGCGACCTCGGTGCGTTCGAGCGCACGCTGGCGCCGAGCGCAACGACCGGCGCGGTCAGTGCGATCACGGCAACGACCGCCACCGTGGCGGGCCTCGTCAATCCGGGCGGAGAGGCAGCGGAGTGGAACGTGGCGTTCGGGACCAC
Source organism: Thermoleophilaceae bacterium (assembly GCA_036555755.1). GTDB lineage: Bacteria > Actinomycetota > Thermoleophilia > Solirubrobacterales > Thermoleophilaceae > JAICJR01. The sequence goes on along the minus strand of DATBKS010000218.1, from coordinate 3,151 downwards.
GCCCGCGCTCACGTCGAGCACGACGCTCTCGCCGCTAGTCGTGTCGGCGGCGGACCAGCCGGTGTCCACGGTGCTGACCGGGCTCACGCCCGGCACCACGTACCACTACTCGGTTCGTGCCACCAATTCCGTCGGGCTCGGCGTGGGCGCCGATCGCACCTTCACCACGATCGCGGCGGCGCTCAGTGGGCTGAAGCTGTCGCCGAAGTCCTTCGCCGCGGCGCGCTCGGGCGCGAGCCTGTCGAAGTCGAAGAAGTCTCGGACCGGGACCAAGCTCACCTACAAGCTCTCAAACGCCGCGACCGTGACCTTCCGGGTGCGCAAGCTGGTCCGAGGAGTGCGCGCGGGCAAGCGCTGTGTGGCCAAGAGCAAGAAGCACCCGCGCGGCAAGCGCTGCACGCGCGCGGTCCTGCTCAAGGGCAGCTTCGCGCGCTCCTCGAAGGCGGGGACGAACAGCGCGCACTTCAGCGGGCGGCTGCGCAGGCACGCGCTGCGCCCCGGCAGCTACCGGCTGACGGGCACGCCGACGGGCGGCAAGGCCCGCTCGATCAACTTCAAGATCGTGAAGTCGTAGCGGCTGGTTAGTGCAGCGAGCGCACAGCGCGCTTGAACCACGAGAGGGCCGGCTTGGCCTGGCCGTTCAGGGTCAGCAGGCCGGTGTGGAGGCCCCAGAAGTTCTTGCCGCCGGCGTAGACCGGCTGGTCGCGCCAGTCGTAGTAGACGATGCCGCGCAGCTTCAGCTTCTTGCGCGCCTTCCAGAGGGCGCGGATGGCCTGGTAAGTGTACGGGCCCTGCTTCTTGCCGACGGTGAAGCGGCCCTTGGGACGCTCCGGCCCGCGGTCGGCCCAGCCGAACTCGCTGATCCGCAGGGCGGTCTTCCTGCCGCCGAACTTGTTCACCAGCTTGCGGATGTGGGTCATCAGCTTCGCCACGCCCTTGCCGGTGGGCGCGTAGCCGTTGACGGCGAGAGTGTCGAACGCGCCGGCGGCGCCCGCACGGTACATCTGCTTCAGGTACTTGGTGAGCGGGATCGAGCCCTTGATGCGGCTGTCCGGGATGCCCGCGGTGATGATCTCGGCGTTCGGGTCGACGGCCTTGATCTTCTGCGAGGCCAGGCGCAGCATCTGCACGTAGGCGGCGGCGTTCGGCTTCGGCTGCCAGTAGATCGGGAGGTTCGGCTCGTTCCAGATCTGCCAGGCGGTGATCGGGTGGCGGGGAAGCTGCGGGTTCGCGGCCCAGAAGGAGCCGTTCGTGCCGTAGTGGGCGGCGAGCATCGCGCCGAAGTCGCCGATCGCGCCGAGGTCGCGGGGCGGGTAGTTACCGCGCTGCGCGCCGTATGCCGGCGCGGTGGTGATGGACGCCGGCGGGTTGAGCAGCACCGGCATGACCGTGATGCCCTCCTGCGCCATCCCGCGCATGAAGTTGTCGAGGTAGTTCCAGTTGATGTTGTTCGGCCCGTTCCCGAAGGTGAGGAAGTCCCAGTCGAACTTCTGGCGGAGCAGGCCGACGCCGGTGGCGCGAATGCTGTCGATGTAGGACAGGCCGCTGCCGGAGCCGAGGGTCGCGAAGGTGTCGTCGCTAACGACTCCGACGAACGAGTTGGGGGTGACGGGGAGGACGGCCTTGCTGGCGGCATGCGCCTTCGGGCCCACGGCCACGATGATCGAAACGGCAAGCGCCAAACTCGCACACGCGAGCGCGACAACTCGCCTGAGCTGTGATCCCTCGACAAGCATCAGGTCTGTATCGGCAGCAGCGGTACTCGCCCCAAGCCGCCGCAGCTTTTCTACCCGTTTGGGGTAGAACTGGAAACCCAGCAACTGTCAGGGAATCACGGCGGTCCGACGGAAAAGCCCTCCCGCTACCCTTCCTGACCGGGCGCCCGTAGCTCAGCTGGATAGAGCGTCGGTCTACGGAACCGAAGGTCAGAGGTTCGAATCCTCTCGGGCGCGTTGTAGAAAAAGAGCCCCGCCGGAGCGGGGCTCTTCGTTCGTGCGAGAACGTCAGGGCAGCCTTCGCTGCTTCGCGCCGGCCGGCGCCTCCGTCAAGCCGCGGGTGCCCTCCTCGGGCCCGCCGTTATGGCCCGTCGCCGGGTCGGCGAGCGCCTCGCGATAGCCCCGCTCGGGGTGACCGCCGTAGCCGTAGCCGGGATCGATCGGGCCGCCGCCGGCACTCGTTCCGCCGGCGCCGACGGACTGCGTCAGCGGTGCCGCCAGGCTTGTGCTGGGAGCGCCGGTGTCGCGGTTCGCGAGCGCCACCACGGCGACGCTCAGGCCGATCACGGCGACGATCGCGAGCAGCAGCAGCGCTCGCAGATGGACGTAGTGCGAGCGGAGGACGACCGCGGGGTGCTGTTGGGGGATTGACTGGCTCATCGTGCCTCCTGTCCGTGGCGACCGGCTGACGGCCGCCGGATTTGTGTTGAGGCAGCTTCCGGCGTCGCAGTTGCAACGCGGCGACAGAGCGGCAACAAACGGGCAACGGCGGGCTTGCCGAGGCCATGCCGCGGGTGTACGTTCGGGCTCTTCGACGTTCGTTTCCTGCCATGGACTTCCGCATCCTCGGCCCGCTGGAGGCCCTCGAGGAGGGCCATCCGGTCGCGCTGGGGGGCGGCAGGCAACGTGCGCTGCTCGCGGTCTTCCTGCTGCACCCGAACGAGACGCTGAGCACTGACCGGCTGATCGACGAGCTGTGGGGTGAGGATCCCCCGAGCGCGGCCGCCAAGACCGTGCAGGTTCGGATCTCGCGACTACGCAAGGCGCTGGCGGGAGATCGCAGGAACGAACTGCTCGTCACTCGCGACCGCGGCTACGAGCTGCACGTCGACCCGGGCGGGCTCGACTCGCAACGGTTCGAGCGGCTTGCCGCCGAGGGCCGGGCCGAACTCGCCGCGGGGCAGCCGCGGCGCGCGCTCGCCGCGTTCGAGGAAGCGCTCTCGCTCTGGCGGGGGGATCCGCTCGCCGATCTCGGATACGAGCAGTTCGCGCAGCTGGAGATTGCCCGCCTGCGCGACCTGCGGGACGCCGCTCGTGAGCAGCTGATCGATGCGAAGCTCGCTCTCGGCCGTCACGCGGAGGTCGTGGGCGAGCTCCAAGCGCTGATCGCCGAGAACCCCCTGCGCGAGCGGCTGCGCGGGCAGCTGATGCTCGCG